>JAFAOS010000249.1 GCA_019247515.1 Chloroflexota bacterium
CTCGCGTACGCTGACGGCTCCACCGGCTGGACCATCATGATCGGCTGCCACACTCCGGTCCTGTTTGGCTTGCTGCCGAAGTCAACCTTCGAGGCGATCTACGCACGGGGACCGGATGTGATTGGCGCCGGATCGCTGGCCCCGAAAGGCCAGGCAGTGCCGGTGGACGGCGGCTACCGCGTCTCGGGACAGTGGTCGTTTGCGAGCGGCTGCCAGCACGCCGAGTGGATCGTCGCGCACGCGACGGTCATCGATCACGGCGAACCCCGGTTGCTGCCAGGTGGCATGCCCGACATGGTGGTAGCCGTCCTCCCGGTAAGCGACGTGGAGATCATCGACACATGGCGAGTCGCGGGTATGCTAGGCACCGGCAGTCACGACGTCCGGGTCGAGGATACGTATTGCCCCGCCGAGCGCACCTTCCGCCTGTTCGGCTCAGCGCCGTCGGTGGACGCTGCCATCCTTGCCATTCCGCCGTTGTTGGTGACCGCGATACATCAGGCCGCGGTCGCGCTCGGCGTTGCGCGGGCTGCCCTCGACGACATCACCGACCTGGCCAGGGGCGCCAAACGACGCCTCTTTGCGGTGAACCGGCTGGCCCAATCCGCGGTATTCCAGGACGAGCTTGGCCGGGCCGACACCACGTTGCGCGCCGCGCGGGCGCTGCTGCACGCAGACGCCGGCGCTGCCTGGGACAAGGCGATCCGCCGCGAAGCGTTCTCCCCGCTGGACGGCGCTCGCCTGCGCGCGACGGCTGCTCAGGTCATGCGCATGGCCATTCAGGTCGTGGACATGGCGTACACGGCTGGTGGCGGAACCTCGATCTACGCCTCGTCGCCGTTGCAGCGCAGGCTGCGTGATATCCACGTGCAAAGCCAGCACATCGCCGTCAGCCGTGATGCGTTCGGCGTTGTCGGCACGCTTTTGGCGGGCGAGCAGCTGGACCCGCGCCACCCGCTTTGAGCGGAGTCGATCCATGCTGTTGCCCGCTATCAGCGCTAGCGCTCCGCCGCCGCTGGACCTGTTCGCCCCCGAGCTGATCGTCGATCCGTACCCGACGTACGCCCGGCTGCGTGCCAATCGGAGCGTGGAGTACCGGTCCGCCTCGAGTCCCGATCGGCACTTCCTCGTGCTCAGCCGGTATGCCGATGTGCTGCTGGCGCTGCGCGATCCGCGCTTCGGCGGTGCCAGCTCATGCGAGCGGCTGAGTGCCAACCTGGGTGACGGTCCACTCAGTCGTTCACTCGCGCGCTGGATGCTGTTCCAGGACCCGCCCGATCACACCCGATTGCGTGGCCTTGTGAATCAGGCCTTCACGCCGCGTGCCGTAGAAAAACTCCGCGACGAGATCCAGACGCTCGTCGTTCAACTCCTGCGACCGCTCGAAGCTCGTTCGACGTTCGATCTGATTGCGGAGTTTGCTGCACCACTGCCGGTGCTGGTCATCTGCGAGCTGCTGGGCGTTCCACCTGAAGATCGGTGCCTGTTCGGCGGCTGGTCGACAGCGCTGGCCGCCAGTCTCGACCACCTGAGGTCGCCAGCAGCGGCTTCACTCCAGGCGGGCGACGAGGCCGCGGCGGGTTTGACCGCGTACTTCGCCGAGCTGCTTGCGCACCGACGCGCCGCACCGCTCGACGACCTCATCAGCGGACTGGTGCAGTCAGCAGGGGACGGCGGCACGCTCACCGAACAGGACTTGCTCGCCACGTGCGTGTTGTTGTTCTTTGCTGGTCACGAGACGACGGTCAACCTGATCGGGAATGGCGTGCTCGCGCTACTGCGCCACCCTGCCCAACTGCAGACGCTCCGCAAACGACCCGAACTGGTGTCGAACATGGTCGAGGAGCTGCTCCGCTTCGACAGTCCCGTCCAGCGGACCGCTCGCGTGGCGACCACCGATGTGGAGCTGGATTCTGGTGAGGTCATTGGAGCGGGCGAGACCGTCATTGTCCTGATTGGCGCCGCCAATCGCGATCCCGATCAGTTTCGTGAGCCGGACCAACTCCAGCTGGCGCGACCCAATGTCAATCGACACGTCAGCTTCGGCGCGGGCATCCACTATTGCATCGGCGCTCCGCTGGCCCGCCTGGAGGCACACGTTGCGTTTGCGGAACTCCTGCGGCGCATGCCGGCGCTCCGTCTTCTCGATGCGCGTCCTCGCTGGCGCCGGACATTCGGCCTCCGCGCGCTTGACGCGCTTCAACTCACCCGAGATCTCGTATCGCGAACGCCACTCCGAACAGCAACGAAAGGAATTGACTCATGAACGTTTTTCGTCGCACGAGGTTGCTCGTGTTGAGCATCGCCGTCGCTCTGGCCAGCCTTGCCGATGTTGCAGCGCCCGCGGCAATCGCAAGCCCGCCGCCGCAGATTTATGTGCTTGGCGGGCCTGGAGAAGTCACGATCCAGAGCAACAACTCCTTCACGCCCGGCGCCACGGTCCGCATCAGCGTATTCAACAGCGCGGGCACGCCGCTCGGCACCTGGTACACGCCCGTCAATCAGTGCGGTGCGATCGAGGGCGATCGATGGCCAACGACCTGTTCTGACCCGTCCCCCAACCTCGACATCAATCTGGACACGTACGTCGGCGACATTCAGGTGCGTGCCGAACAGCTCGCCCCAGCTCCCTGGATCGGGACCCTCATCGTCACAACGCACATCGGTCCGATGCTCTGGCTCAGCGCCACGGCCGGGCCCGGCTTCCCGAGCAACTGCCGGGGACGCCCGGTCCAGGTATCCGGTTCCAACTTCCACCCGAACACGCCAGTGCGGCTCGAGCTCACGGACTTCTCGTCCTTGTTCGGCGTGATGGATACCGAATGGACGAAGTCCGATTCGAATGGGAACCTCCCGTCGACCGCGGTGCTCCAAGTTCCAGCCGGTTACCAGGGCACGGCCACCGTCTGGGCTGACGAGCAATTTCCGTATGGTCAAACACAGGCGACCAGTGTGTACATCTGTTTTTGAGTAACGCGGCAAACGGCCGCTGGAACTGCTTGACAGTCGTTTCTTATCCGTCGGATCGGACCCAGCGTACGAGCATGGGTCCGATCGCCGCGCCTCCCCAAGGGGCGCTTTCCGCACAGTCGCACCTGATGCAGCACGGTACCGAGGAGGAGCATATGGGCTTAGCAGTCTGCCCCGCGTTCAATATGGCTGAGACTTCCTCTTCCCACCAGGTTGGTGGGGTTGGTTCCTCCAAACATTTGGCGCCAGGACATTCGCCGCCAGCGTCGATGAATCCTTGCAGCGCCTGAAGCGCGCCGCTGAAACCGGGTATCAGCGAGCGCAGATCGCCTGACATGACGCGGGTGTTGCGCATTCTTGCGGCGACGGCCGCGGGGGCCGGCCACTTCGCTCCAATGGTGCCGTTCGCGGCCGCCCTCCGCGATGCGGGTCACGTTGTGCGGGTGGCGGCCCCGGCCTCCGTTGCGTTAGCAGTGCAGCGCGCGGGCTTCGAGCACGTACCACTCGCGGATGCCCCGCCGGAGGAGATCGGACCCATCGCCGAGCGGTTGCCTCAGCTCGCCCGCGAGGACGCCAACGCGGTGGTCGTTCGCGAGGTCTTCTGCGGCATCGGCGCGCGCGCTGCCCTGCCAGGCATGCAGGCCGTGGTCGAGGAGTGGCGACCCGACGTGATCCTGCGCGAGACGGCCGAGTTTGCGTCATACGTAGTCGCGGCGCGCGCCGGCATCCCCCACGTTGACGTTGCCATGTCCCTCGCGTCGGTCGAGGCGTTCATGCACGCTCAGGTCGACGAGGCGCTGAGCGCGTTGGGTTCCCCGAGCGGCGTGGCGGGCTTGGCGGCGGCGCCCAGACTGACCCTGGTACCCGCATCGCTGGAGGATCCGAGCGAGCGTGCGTCCCGTCCGAGCTATCGGTTCGGCGACGCTCAGCGGTCCGCCTCCCCTGCCCGATTGCCACCGACCTGGTACCCTGAGCCGGAAGCGCCACTGGTGTATGTGACGTTCGGCAGCGTGGCGGCCCGCCTCGGCTTCTTTCCTGACTTCTATCGCGCCATAGCCACCGCCCTCGCCGACGTGCCAGTGCGCATTCTGCTGACCCTCGGTGAGGCGGGGAACCCGCAGCTCCTTGGACCCCTTCCGTCGAATGTTCATGTCGAGACCTGGTGGCCGCAGGAGCAGGTAATGCCGCATGCCACGGCCATGGTCACCCACGGCGGGTTCACGACGTCGCTGCTCGGCCTAAGCTCGGGCCTACCGATGGTTGTCGTCCCGCTGTTCGCCGTGGACCAGTACACCAACGCACGTCGGATCCAGGCCGTTGGCGCCGGCATCTCCATCGATGACAGCCTGACCGCGCCAGCGCGGGTGCGCTCAGCGCTAGAACGGGTATTCAACGATGCCACGTACCGAGCCGCAGCACGGCGCGTGGCTGACGAGATGGCACACCTGCCGCATCCGCGTGAGTGTGTACATGTTTTCGAGGCGTTGGTAAACGACACCGCATAGGGTGTCGAAGCGGCCGGAGAGCAAGTAGACCATCAGGCTGTTCAATCAAGGGGGTCTCATGCGCGTACTGCTGTCCACACATGATGGCGAGGCGAGTAGGGCGATTTCCGCGAGTGTTGGCACCAAGGAAGACGCGACATGAGCGCGGCAGGCCAAGACATGGCGCCGTTTGTTCCGCCCGAACGCCCGGGCCTGCAGAGTCGCCTCTGGCGGCAGATCACGCGGCTGCTCTTTCGCTACATGGCCAACCCGGCGCTGCCCCCGGCGGTGCGCCGGCGGCGCATGGACCGGCTGATCGGCACCGCCCCGCTGCCGCGTGGGACGCGCGTTGAGCGAGTGATGGCGGGAGGCGTTCCAGCCGAGTGGATCGTCCCGCCGGGTGTGGACACAGACGCGGTGCTGCTCTACCTCCACGGCGGCGGGTACGCCGCGGGCTCCTTCGTCACGCACCGGCTCGTGGCGGAGCAGGTGGCGCAGGCCGCGGGCGTCCGGGCGCTGCTGCCGGCCTACCGCCTGGCGCCGGAGCACCGCTTCCCCGCTGCGGTCGACGACACCATGGCCGTCTACCGCTGGCTCATTGAGGAATACGGCGCCGATCCGGCGCGGGTGGTCGTCGCCGGCGACTCCGCCGGCGGCGGACTGACGATTGTGCTCGCGGTCTCGGTCCGTGGCGCGGGCGTGGCGCTGCCGGCCGCTCTTGTGTGCGTCTCGCCCTGGACCGACCTGGCCGGCACGGGCGAATCGATGCGCACGAAGGCGGCTATCGACCCGTGCTTCAAGCCCGAGGACCTGCACCTGCAGGCGCGCGAGTACCTGGGTGATGCGGACCCAATGCAGCCGCTGGCATCGCCGCTCTACGCTGACTTGCGCGGACTGCCGCCCCTCTTGGCGCAGGTTGGGGAGGACGAGCTCCTGCTGGACGACGCGCGGCGGCTGGTGGAGCGCGCCCACGCCGCGGGTGTGCACGCCACGCTGGAGGTGTGGCCGGGCCTGTGGCACATCTTCGCCACGCAGGGCACCTTCCCCGAGTCCCGCCAGGCGATGCAGCGGCTGGGGTACTTCCTGGGCCATCAACTTTCGGCGCGCGGCGGCGGCAATCTGACCCGAAGTGCGGCCCCGCCGCGGGTGTGAACCCTCCGGTGGAGCGCGGATGCGGTGTGCAGTTCGTGCAGCACGTCGCCCAGGCGCGGGACAATCGGTGGCAGGACCGTCCCGATGGTGTCATGGCCGTGGCGTCGACGCGCGAACTCCGTGCCCGCCGCGACGCCGGATGACCCAGCCATTGGCCATTCGCCGACGCGCCACCTCTTCCGCCGCCAGCACCAGCCCTCGCCGCCCTGTTCGACGAGGGGCGCTCGATGGCGGCTCTCACAACAGCCCCAGGCGCGCCCTGCAGGCATCCGAGTCGCCATCGAAAACCTGCACTTGGACGACGTTCCCTCGCTCGCCGTTTGGTACGTGCGGGGACGTGTCTTTCACCTCGCGGGCTTTTTCACCGAAAGATGGCCCGCAGCAGCACATAAGCATTATCTGTAGTGAACCGGGTGACGTCGGCCCGCGCTCATACATAGTTTCTGGATGATGGCCGGGCCGGCCCCAGCTAGAGTGAGCCAAACCGCCTGGTGCACACCAGATAACAGGGAAGGTGCGGATGCACACGACCATTAGCTACTACCAACACGTCTCCGGTGCCATTGAGGAGGTCATGCGTACCGGACGAGCGCTCACATCTCGCCCGTGGACGCAAGTCGGAATCTGGCAGTCGAAGAGCGCTTCGCAGCGCTTCTGAGTCAGCTTGGCATTGAGCGGGTGCACATCGCAGGCGGCTTCGCGCCAAACGCGGTCGCGCTGGCCAAGACGTCCCCGAATACGGTCGCATCGGCAACGTTGATCTGTCCCATGCAGATGCCACCGGAGCGTTCATGCCGCCGGGCGCGCCCCTACTCGTGGTGTACGGCAGCGGTGCTGTGATGTTGCCGGGTCTCGTGTCCGGGTTGCCGGATGCCACCAGCCTGCAGTTGTCTGATTATGAGGGGGCGCCGTGGTCAAATGTCCTGGCTGAGCGAGGCGACGAGATCGCACCGACCATGCTGGAATTCCTGTCAAGAGCCGAGCAGCTGAGACCGATCGAGCCTGCGCGTCTGGTCGACGGAGACGGTGAGATCGCGGGAATTACTTACCGCATCCGGGGCAGTGGACCGCCCGTGCTGCTATTGCCATTGAACCTGGCTCGATCACAGTGGGAGCCACTCGTCCCGGTTCTAGCACAGCACCACACCACGATCGTGGTCGGCGGCGCGCATATGGGCGTCGTGCCGCTACTCGAAGGTCGCATGCAGGGTCGGTACCGCGGGGTCCTCCGCGCCGTCGTCGATCGCGCGCACCCTCGCAACGAAGATGCGGTCTTGGAAGTGGGCTGCGGTCCCGGGGCGGTCGCTCGATGGCGTAGCGGGCTACTTGTCGCTTGACAAGCCCCTCACGGCGGTCGACGTGAACAACTACTTGTTGCGCGAAGCCGCTTCTCTGGCCAGAGCCGAGGGTCTGGGTCAAGACATCATCTTTCGGGAGGGCGACGCGGAGGGGTTGCCATTTGCGTCTGAGAGCTTCGACGTGACGCTGTCATTCACCGTCATGGAGGAAGTTGACGCTGACCGCATGCTGGCCGAGATGATGCGCGTGACACGGCGCGGCGGTCGGATTGGCGTGGTCGTCCGGGCTATCGACCTGCCGCGTTTTCTCAATGTGTCACTGCCGCCGGACCT
>JAFAOS010000250.1 GCA_019247515.1 Chloroflexota bacterium
ACGGGACGATTCGTCTGGGCGACTGAGGCACTCGAACATCCTGTGCAGTGCTACATCGCGATATGACGAACATCTGGGAGACCTCTATCATGATTCATCAACACGTCAGGCGACGAGTCGCTCGGCCTGGCGCTCTCGCAGCAATCGCCTGCGTACTGGCTGGAGCGCTCGCCTGTACCGCGCAGCCCGCGACTCCAGCGGCCACAGGCGTCATTTCTCCAACTGCAGCTCCCGCTGCAAACGTGTCGAACACCGTGCGATCCGGTAGCTCCGGAGTAATGGGTGAGGCGGGACAGCAGTTGGCGCAAGCCCAGGGCTACTTCGCACAGGAAGGAGTCGCGGTCAACTTTGTCAAAGTTGACGCGTCGACGGTATTCACCACGCTCATTGCAGGCCAGGTCGACGTTCAGGGGTTGGGCCTGGAAGCTGGAGTGTTCAGCGCTTTGTTGCGCGGAGTGGAGTTCCGTATCGTGGCGACCCAGGCTAGTAGCGAGCCGAACGCCGACGGCGTATTCTTCGTCGTTCGCAAAGATCTCATTGAGAGCGGCAGAGTCCACGCCAACGCCGATCTCAAAGGACTCAAGATCGCAGTTCCCAGCCGCGGCAGCACCTTTGCCTATGTTGTGGCCAAAGCAATGGAGGCCGGTGGGTTGACGACCGCTGACGCCGAGCTGGTGGAATTGGGCTTTCCAGCCATGGTCAGCGCTCTCGGCAGCCGAGCCGTCGACCTGGCGCTTCTGCCCGAACCGCTTGCGACGCTCGCAGTGGACAGCGGATCCGGAACCAAATGGAAGGGATTCGCTGACATCGTGCCTGGCTTCCAGCAGGCCGTGGTGGTCTTTACGCCTGAGTTTGCGGCCCAGCGCGATCTGGCAAACCGCTGGACAACGGCGTACGTGCGTGGCATCCGGGACTACAACGACGCGTTCAGGAGCAATGTCCACCGGACGCAAACGGTAGACACCCTGGCGAGCGCCTTTGCGCTCAAACCGGGCCTCTTTGACAGCATGGGATTCGTGCACATGCATCCCGACGGCAGTGTGAACCTCGCCAGCATCGAGGACGTCATGCACTGGTACGTGCAGATGGGCTACCTGAACGAACCAGTGGACCTCAGCCGCGTCGTGGACCTCTCCTACATCGACGCGGCCGTGGCCAAGCTTGGAGCCTATCCATGACTCCAGTCCAACCGCCCGGCACACGCAGGTCCGCGGCGGCTGGACTGCGCGTTTGGGATCGCGATCTTGCCTGCCCCGGATTCACGCTTTTCACACCAGCTGCTCCGCAATCGATCGTCTACCTCATCAATCTCGGCCGTGAGGTTGCGGAAAGCTGGTGCTTGCCGTATCCCGCGCTGAACGGCTGTCTGATGCATCGCGGGACACTGGTCTACAACGGGCGCATTGACGGGCCCGGCAACACGTTCGTGACCGCGAACGCGTCGAAGGGAGGAGTACTGCTTGAGGTAGATTTGGCCGGCGAAGTGTTGTGGGAAGTGCGTCACAAGGACCACCATCACGACGGAATCCGTCTGGCGAACGGAAACGCATTGTTACTCTGCATCGCGGAGGTCCCCCGCCAACGCGTAGTCCGCCAACGCTATGATGTCAGTCCGGGCGTCACTCACCCGGCGGACTCTACCATGCGACCGAGCGGGCGGGGCGGTCTGACAAGCCTGCGATCAGTCGGCGCAGGAGCACTGAGCTACCAGTGTCTCGTACTGCGCAGGACCAGATGCATGTGCTGGATGATGTTCGGCAGACTCTTGCACAACGAGTTGCGCATTCGCAGCTGGTCTGCGCGCGATGGGCAAATTGACGGTGCCGCAGACAACTGGGTTGAGACCTGCCCGTCCACGTCGCAACCGGCCTACTGCAACGAATGTTGTCGCCACTGCAAATCTTTATGTCGTCCGCCATTGGTTGAGATGAAGAACCGCAACGGCTAAACGTGACGAGGTAGCGCAAGTCCGTTGCGCCAACCCACCACACAACCCACCACAGCAGGGGTGAACTACCCACGACGGCAATAGTCGGTAGTTTGATCTGCTACCCGGTCAGGCGATGTTGTCCACCCCTGGACGCGCTCGATGACGCAGCTGCCGGCCACTATCGTCGCTGACCGCCTGGCGCTAGCGCCCGCGGCGCACGATGATCTGGACGCCGCCTTCGCACGCTTCCTGCGCCTGGACGTGGCCAACGACGATGCCTCGGCCGACACCGTCCGCGGCTACCGCAGCCAGCTCGCGGCCTGGGTGAACTGGTGCGACGAGCAGGGCCTCGACGCCCAGACGGCGACCGTCGACGACGTCAAACGCTACCGCGAGGACCTGGTGGCCCAGGGGCGCCACCCGGGCACCATCGCGCACAAACTGAACGTGCTGCGTCGCGTGTACGCCGCCGCGGTCGCCGCCGGCCTCCGACCTGACAACCCGGCCATCGGCATTCGTGCGCCGCGCGATCGCCGCGCGCCCGAGGACTTCGGCTACCTGTCGGAGGTCGAACTGGCGCTGCTGTTTCGCGCCGTGCCGCATGACGATGAGCTCAAGCACCTGCGCGATCGCGCATTGCTCGGACTCCTCGGCCTGCAGGCGCTGCGCACGGTGGAGATCACGCGTGCCAACGTCACCGACCTGCAGCGCCACAGCGAGAGTTGGGCGCTGCTGGTCCACGGCAAGTACCACGATCGCCTGGTCTTTCTGCGGCCCGATGTCGTGGAGGCCGTGCGCGCCTACCTGGCGGCGCGGGGAACCATCGCGCCCGACGAGCTCGGCGAGGCCTTGATCGTGGCGGATGGCAATTTCGCCCGCGCGGTCATCGCCTGAGCCGCGCGGCGTGCGCCACGTTGTCGACGGCTACCTGCGCGCCGCGAACGTCAAGCGACCCCAGGTGTCTAACCACGCGCTACGGCATACGAGCGCCACTCTTGCGTACCGCTACACGCGCGACTTGCGCGCGGTGGAGGACATGCTCGGTCACCAGGACCCCAAGACCACAGCCCGGTATGCCCGTGTCGTCGATCGAGCGAGGACCAATCCGGCGCTCAAGGTGCCTGTCGAACTCTAAACGGAATCAGCGCAGGCCCGAGCAAGTCGAAAGCCGCATTTGCATACGTATGCGGCGGGTCGGCTCGGGTGGCGATCCGGACACTAAGGGGATGTAAAAGTACTACTTCCGGGTTTTGGGGACTTCCGGTCAAGTGTGCTCCTGGCGTAGAGTGGCAGCAACATGGAGACGGTGAAGTCAGGCCAGGTGGCTGTGGCAGTCCACGAGTGCGGGTGCGGACCGTGCCGGCGAGGTGAGGTTCATCCGAGCCGCGAGCATCACCGACAGATGAACCTGTTGTTGAGTCGGTTGGACGAGCAGCAACGGCGTTGGTACCTGGCGGTGGAGTCCGAGCGCATGGGCTGGGGGGCCGATCGACAGTTAATGGAGATCACGGGCGTCGATGAGAAGACCATTCGCCGGGGTCGGGTGGAGTTGGCCAATTCGCTCGCGGACCGGCCAGTTGACCGGGTACGTCTGCCGGGTGGCGGCCGACCCACGAAAAAAAAGACCTGAGCCTGCTGGCCACCGTCCGCGAGCTCATTGAGCCCGAGACCGCGGGTGACCCAATGACGGGCCAAATCTGGGTCCGCAGTAGCCTGCGCAACCTGTGTCACCGACTCACAAGACATTGGCCAGCCGGTGAGTCCGCCGACAGTCGGCCGCTTGCTCAAGGGGCTGGGCTATTCATTGCGCGTCAACGCGAAGCAGATCGAGGCTGCATCGAATCATCCCGAACGTAACCAGCAATTCGAGTACATCGCCGACCAGCGTGCCGAGTTTACGCGCAGGCAGCGCCCTATCCTGAGCATCGACTCGAAGAAGAAGAAGGAGCTCGTGGGCAACTTCAAGAACACTGGTCAGGCCTGGGTGTGCGAGCCGACCGCCGTCAACGTGCATGACTTTCCAGGCGATGCACTCGGTCGAGCGGTGCCGTATGGCGTGTACGACCTGACCAACAACCGTGGCTTCGTCTATCTCGGCTCGTCCGGTGACACGCCAGCGTTCGCTGCGGATGCGATCGCCGCCTGGTGGCAAACGGAAGGGCAGCTCACCTGGCCCACGGACGACCACCTGCTGCTGCCGGCCGATGCTGGCGGCAGCAACAGTTGCCGAACACGCGCATGGAAAGAACGCCTCCAGGTGCGGGTCTGCGATCGCTTCGGCCTGACGGTGACGGTGTGCCACTATCCGACCGGCCGCTCAAAGTGGAACCCGATAGAGCGCAGATTATTCAGCCACATTAGCAACAACTGGGCGGGTGTGCCACTGCGCACCTGGGACACCCTGTTGGCGTTCATCCGCGGCACCACAACCGCTCATGGTCTGGCCGTACACGCGATCTTCGACGATGGCAACTACCCCACCGGTCAACAAGTTACCGATGCTGAAATGGCCACCCTCCGCATCGAACCCCACGCCATCTGCCCACAGATCGGAGTAGGGACGGGCATTGCTGCCCGCCCCCTCCACAGATCCCGGCGTGCGGAACTACCGCACCGGGCTCCTGCCTTGCGTCATGACGACAGTTCGGACGGATACGGTTGCACTATCTGGACTCGCGGTATCCAGCGCGTAATCAACGGCTGCATCCGCTCCCAGTTCACTTTGCCTCGCTGGCTGCGGCGCGATAACCCCCGTCGCCACAGACGGTTGACTTCGTTGCGGAACCGCCCGATCGCGCGAAAGTTTCCGGGGATGCCGTAATACTGGCAGTGCCCCCGCACCACAGACCCCAGCCAAAGGCCTACCTCGGGGATCGGGTCGTGCCAGCGGTGTCGGAGCTCAATCTTGATCTCGTTGAGCTTCGCCCGCAGGCGTTGTCCGGCCGTGTGCCGGTGCACCGCAAACTCCCCAGTTCGGGTCCGCCCACAGATGTGTGTGAACCCCAGAAACTGGAAGGTCTCTGGCTTCCCTTGCCCTCGCCGCTGACGTCGTTCGGCAGCATACCGTCCGAATTCCAGCAGGCGAGTTTTATCCGGGTGTAGCGTCAGGCCAAATTGCCCTAGCCGCTCCCGTAAGGCGTTCAGGAATCGATCGGCATCGACACGGTTCTGGAAGCCCACGATGAAGTCGTCCAGAAAGCGCACGATGGCCGTGCCACCTTGCGCTTGTGTCCGCCGCCACCGTTGGGCCCACAGGTCGAACACGTAGTGCATGTACAGGTTGGCCGCCAGGGGTGAAATGCTCCCACCCTGCGGCGTCCCCGTCTCACTCGGTGTCCAAGCCCCATCTTCCAGTACGCCGGCGGCTAACCACTGTCCGATCAGCCGTACGACGCGCCGGTCTCCAATCCGGTGTTCGACGAATCGGACCAACTGCGATTGGTCCAGGGATCCGAAGAAGTCCCGGAGATCAGCGTCAAGAACCCAGTTTACCGGTTTCTTCTGAAGCGCTTGATCCAGGGCTGCTAGCGCTTGATGGGCGCTGCGTCCTGGCCGTGCACCATAGGAGAAGCCCGCAAACTCCGGCTCGCAGATGGCGTTGAGGACCGATACGGTCGCTCGTTGGACGATCTTGTCCTCAATCGCCGCCACGCCAATCGGTCGCTGCTGCCCATCCCGCTTTGGGATGTATACCCTTCGTACCGGCAGCGGCCGGTACGCACCGCGCCGCAGCCGATCCGATAGATCGGCGAGGTGGGCCTCCACCTCCTCGCCGTAGTGCTCCCACGTCTGGCCATCGACCCCAGGGGCGGCATCGCGCTTCATGCTATAAAACGCCGCCCGCAACGTGTCCACGGCGTAGATGTGGTGCAGCAGCGCAGTGAATCGTGCTCCTTTCTTCTGTTCGGCCGCTTGCCGTACCCGCCCCAGCGCCTCATGCACGCGCGCCCGGCCCTGTGTCCGGAGCGTGGTGGCCTGTGACAGGTTCCGCTTGGCCAGCCCCCTTTCCTCCAGTCCCTCCGCCGCTCGTCGCCGAGCCTTGTTCGGTACCTTCTTCGGTACTACGGGGCTGTCTGACTTCCCAGGCTCGTGCATCAGCGGCGTTGTCCTCGGACTTCCCGCTGCGCCCCGTCGCCTGCCTGGCGGGCGGGCGGGGAAACCTGGGATCTCCCGGTTCGCGTGCGAGGTGTTTCTGTGCATGCGCGAGGTCTCCGACCCCGTGGGGCCCCGGCCCGTCTTGCGCTGACGATGGGCAGGGTGTGGCTTTCCGCTTATTCCAACAGCGTCAGCACCCCAGATGCAGTTACTTTCGGGGCTCAATACTCGGCCTGCACGTTCCCCTACTAACGCTTCGTCTCCCGCCTCGCGGCCGGCTACGCATAGCTCGGGGCCAGTGTGGTTCGCTGCTCCTTCACTGTGCGACTCTTGCATTCGCTACACCTCGCCGCTTTTGACCGGCGCACT
>JAFAOS010000255.1 GCA_019247515.1 Chloroflexota bacterium
GGCGGCGAAGCAGCGCTTCCATTTCGGGTTGGGCCAGCACGTCCCCTGCGCGCACGGCCGACTTGCAGGCGAGCACGAGGGCGAGGCGTTCGGCCCAGCTGGCGTGCTGCTCGATCACCAGGCCGTGGGTGTTGGTGGCCAGCGTGATCAGCGTTTCCTGCAGGACGCGCTGCGGCGAGCGGTCGACCAGCAGGCCCGGCACGGCGCGGACCAGTACCTGTCGCGGACCGAAGCCCTCGATCGCAAAGCCGAGCCGTGCCAGATCGGGCGCGGTCTGCTCGACCAGGGCGACCGCCGAGGCGGGCACCTCGAGCACCAGCGGCTCGAGCAGCAGCTGTTGTTCGGGGCGACGACTCAGGGTCAGGCGCAGCTCCTCGAGCAGGACGCGCTCGTGGGCGGCGTGCTGATCGACCAGGTACACGCCGGCGCCGCCCTCGGCGATGATGTACGTCTTGCCGGCCTGACCGAGGACGCGCAGCTCGCGGAGTGACTCCGCGCCGTCCAGCGGCGAGTCGGCGTCCTCCTCGGCGGGCCACGTGGCAACTGGCCAGTCGGCCGTCACCAGCGCCGCGCGCAGCGCGCGTTGGATCGCGGCATAGACGGCCCGCTCGCGCAGCAGCTTGACCTCGAGCTTGCTCGGATGGACGTTGAAATCGACCTCGTCCGGCGGCACACGCAGGTCCAGCACGGCCACTGGCTGGCGGCCGACCGGGACCAGCGAACCGTAGGACTCGACCACCGCGTAGCTCAGCGTGCGGTTCTGGACCGGGCGGCGATTGACCAGGACGGTCACACCCGAGCGGCCGACGCGGTTATAGCTGCCGTCGGCACATACGCCACCCGCCTGAACGACGGTGCGGCGCGCGTCGTCGTCGAACGTCGTCGCCGGAATAGGCACCAGGTGGTCGGCCGACTCGGCGCCTAAGATGGCCACCAGGCTGCTGCGCAGGTCGCCATCGCCGGGTGTGAGCAGCGCTTCGCGACCGTCGACCAGCAGCGTGAACTGGACTTCGGGAAACCCCAGCGCCAGCGGCGCGACCATCTGGACGCAGGCCGAGGCCTCGGCCGTCCTCGCCCGCAGGAACTTTCTCCGAGCGGGGAAGCGCCCAAAGAGTCCGTCGACGGTCAGGGTGGTGCCGACGGAGCGGGCCACGGGCGCGTGCGAAAAGGCGCCCGTCTCGACCCGCAGGTCGGTACCGACCGACTCGCCCGCAGCGCGCGTCGAGCACGTCACGTCGGCGACCGCGGCGATGCTCGGCAGGGCTTCGCCGCGAAAACCCAGCGTGGCCAGGGCGTTCAGGTCCGTTTCGGTGCGCAGCTTGCTGGTCGCGTGCCGACGAAAGGCCAGCTCGACTTCCTCCGCGGCGATGCCGCAGCCGTCGTCGGCCACCACGATGCGCTCCGCGCCGCCGCCCTCGATCTCCACGCGGATGTGGCGCGCGCCGGCGTCGAGCGCGTTTTCGACCAGCTCCTTGACCACCGACGCCGGCCGCTCGATGACCTCACCCGCGGCGATCTTGGCCGCCAGGTGCGGGTCCATGACCCGGATAGGGGATCGACTCACCCACCCCCCGCCCCCTCCCTCTCTGAGAAAGAGAGGGAGGGGGAGCTCGACTCGAGACGTGAGAGAAGCGCCGCGGCGCGCGCGGTCACGCGCTCGGGAACGCCCGCCAGCCGCGCCACGTGCACGCCGTACGATCGATCCGCGCCACCCTCGACGACCGCGTGCAGAAACACGACGTCCTCGCCGCGCTCGAGAACATCCACGCGGTACGTGCGCAGTTGCTTCAACGAGTCGGCCAACGCGGTCAGCTCGTGGTAGTGGGTGGCGAAGATCGTCTTTGGTGCGCCACCCGGTCGCTCTGGATCGTGCAACTCTTCGACGATGGCCTGGGCGATGGCCATGCCGTCGAACGTGCTGGTGCCGCGGCCAACCTCGTCGAGCACCACCAGGCTGCGAGCCGTCGCGGAGCGCACGATGGTGGCCGCTTCGGTCATCTCGACCATGAACGTGCTGCGTCCGGCGGCGATGTCGTCGTGGGCGCCGATGCGGGTGAAGATCCGATCCACGATCCCGACATGCGCCGAGCGGGCCGGGACGAAGCTGCCGATCTGGGCCATCAGCACGATCAGCGCGACCTGGCGCAGGTACGTGCTCTTGCCGGCCATGTTCGGCCCGGTGAGCAGCATCACGCGCGCCTCGGATCCGAGCTGGGTGTCGTTGGCGACGAACTGGCCAGGCGGCAGACTGTGCTCGACCACCGGATGCCGACCTTCGACGATCTCGAGCGCATCCGACTCGTCGACCACCGGCCGCTGGTAGCCATGAGCGCTGGCGCTTTCGGCCAGGCAGGCGAATACGTCCAGCAGCGCGAGGGCGCGAGCCGTCAACGCCAGCTGTGCGCACCGCTCGGCGAGCCGTTCGAGCAGGGCGTTGTACAGCTCGCGCTCGAGCTGCAGCGCGTCGTCGTGCGCCCGCGCCACGCGCGCTTCCATCTCTTTGAGCTCGGGCGTGACGAATCGCTCTGCATTGGCCAGCGTCTGCTTGCGAATCCAGCCCAGTCGATCGAGGTGCCCGCCGACGGTGTCGGCCCCGCTCGCCTGACGCTGGTAGTAGTCAGTGGCCTGGGCGCACTGGGCGGTGCTGACTTCCAAGTAGTAGCCGAAGACCTTGTTGTAGCCGACGCGCGCGCCGCGCACGCCGGTCCGCTCCCGCTCGCGGACTTCCAGGGCGGCAATCCACTGACGTGCATCGCCGCCGAGCGCGCGGAACTGGTCGAGCTCGGCCGAGACGCCGGGCTTGATGACCCCCTCCTCGAAAATGGTGGCCCCGTCGCGAACGATGGCGTGGATGTCGGCGGCGATCTCGGGCGCGGCATCCGGGCGCCCGTCCTCGAGCACGTTCGGCAGGTCGGTCCCGGCCGCGAGCGCCCGCTGGACGCGCGGGATGCGCTCCAGGCCGGCGGCCAGCGCCAGGCATTCGCGCGGCGCGAGCAGCTGCTGCCCGGCGCGCACGGCGAGACGCTCGAGATCGGGCAGGCCATGCAGCGCCTCCACCAGCCGCGCCCGCAGGCGCGCGTCCCGCACCAGGCACTCCACCGCGTCGAGGCGCTGATTGATGCGCTCGGCATCCAGCAGCGGCTGGCCGACGACGTTGCGCAGCAGGCGCGCGCCCATCGGCGTGCTGGTTCGATCCAGGACGCGCAACAGCGACAGGCCGCCCTCGCGCGCGGCGGACTCGAGCAAGTCGAGATTCCGTCGAGTTGCTCGATCGAGGACCATGCTGCCGCCGACGGCGTACAGTCGCGGGTGCTGCAGCGTGCGCGTGGCGGTCGGGCGCGCCTCGTGGACGTAGGCCAGCAGGCCGCCCAACGCGCGAACGGCCAGCGGATGGTCCATCAGGCCCGTCGACTCGGGCGCGCCGCCAAAGTGACGGGCCACGACGCGCGTGGCGGCCAGCGGCGCAAACAACTCCGGCCCACGGCGGGTGAGCGTCGAGCCCGGTGGCGCGACGTCCTCGAGCGCGTCAGTCGTCTCGATCAGGATCTCGGCGGGACCGATGCGTACCAACTCGCCGCTCAGCGTTTCGGGAGAACCGGAAAATGACGTCACCTGCAGCTCGCTTGTCGAGACGTCCACATACGCCAGCCCGACCCCTTCCCGATCTCGCACCAGTGCGAGGAGAAAATTGCTGCGCGAGCTGGTCAGCAGGTGACTCTCCAGCAGCATGCCAGGCGTGAGCACGCGCGCGATCTCGCGCGGGACGATCCCATTGCGCGGCACCACGCCGATCTGCTCGGCGATGGCCACGTGCAGCCCGGCGCCGATGAGTCGGCCGATGTAGGCGTCAGCGGCGTGGACGGGGATGCCGGCCATCGGCAGTCGCTCGCCCCGACCCATCTCGCGTGAGGTCAGGGTGATGTCCAGCACGCGCGCGGCGACGTGGGCGTCGTCCTCGAACGTCTCGTAGAAGTCGCCGAGTCGGAACAACAGCAACGCGTCCGGCTGCCGCCGCTTGAGCTCCATGTACTGGCGGCGAATGGGCGACAGGCCGACGTCTTCCAGGCCTGGCAGCGTCAGCGTGCCCGCGGCGGGTGGCTGGCGCACGCCCTACCCTACGCCCTGGTGGTGGTGAGGGGTGAGTATTGCGTGTCCGCGACGGGCGCGGGCGTGTGAGTGACCTGATCGAAGGTGATGCGCGATCGCCAGAGCACCAGCGTACCGACAACCACCACGGGAAGAAACAGCGTGGCGTGGACGACGATGTCATAGGCGCCGGCCAGGCCGGCGGAGATGTTCAGGACGTCCTGGGCCGTGCGGGTCAGCGCCGCGTCGAAGGTCCCGGCGTAGCCGGGCGACGAGGGCAGCAGCGTCGCGAAGTTCGCCGCCGCGCCGACCAGCAGCGCGTGCGGGTAGTTGCTCAGGATGCCCACGCTGAACATCAGCACGTAAAACAGGCCCAGCTCGCAGCACCACGCGACCAGCGACAGACCGATCAGCCGCGCCAGCCGAGCCGTGTCGTGGACGACCGCGAGCGAGCGGGCGAAATTCCCCGCCGCGCCGACCAGCGCGGGCCCAAGTCGTGACGGCATCCATTTCGCGAAGAAGCCGACGAACATGGTCAACGCCGAGGCGCGCCAGGCGGCCAGCGCCAGCAGGGCCAGGCCCGCGAAGAAGCCACAGCCGGCGATCACGCCAACGGCCAGCAAATAGCCTGGCGCGGAGGGCACCAGCCAGAGGGCTACCAGCAGCAACAGCGCCAGCGACAGCCCGTCCAGGACGCGCTCGACCACGAGGCTCGCCACCGTCGCGCCGTACGGCACCTGTCCCCAGCGCGCCAGCAGATACGCGCGCGCGACCTCGCCCATGCGAAACGGCAGGAGATTGTTGACGGTGAAGCCGACGATCAGCGCGCAAAACAGCGTCCACAATCTCAGGCCGTACTCGGGCAGCAACATGCCCCAGCGCACGCTGCGCAGCAGGACACCCGCGAAGTACAGCGCGATCGCAGGAATGATCAGGCGCCAGTCAGTTGCGCCAAGCGCATCCTTGAGCTGATCCGCTTCGCCGCGCACGCTGTTGATGACCAGCAGCAACAGCACGGCACTGATCGCCAGCGGGATGACGAACCGCGCCGCGCGCGATTTCACGGAGTCTGCTCGGCCAGCGCCGGGCGCAAGTCGCGCGGCGACAGCTGTTCGCGCGCGAAGAACAGCAGTCCCAGCCCGGTGACGACGACGTACTGAATCGCGTGTGAAACGACCACCAGCGCGAGCGCGGCCTGGGCGTTGGCGCCCACGACACCCAGTGCCGCGGTGCCGAAGAACTCCTGCGTGCCGACGTAGCCAGGTCCCGACGGCACCATGATGCCGAGGTTGATCGTGACCAGCGCGAGTCCAATACCGGGCACCTCGAGGTTTCCGAGACTGAGGTTCAGGCCGCGGCTGAGCGCCAGGTATGACCCCAGCTCGAACACCCACACGCCCAGCGACAGCAGCGTGGCGCCGACGAGCACGCGGCGGCGCCGCAGCGGCCCCAGACCGTCGACGAACGCCTGGAAGCGCTCCTCGATCCAGGCAGCCAGACCACCGTGGAAGCGGTGGAGGACCACGCGCAGCGGCACCTGTACCACCGCGGGTTTCCAGAGCAGCGTGACCACGCCGAGCGCCGCCGCCAGGAAGATGGCGGCCGCCAGCAGCTCGATCTGTCGGCCCCAACCGGGGAGCTGGATCGTCTCGGAGACCAGCAGCAGGAGCAGGATGAGCGTCAGACCGTCGAAGACGCGCTCGACGACCACCGACGCGAGCGCCAGCGTCTTGCGCACGTTGCGCTTGCGACCCAGCAGGTACGCCCGCCAGAACTCGCCCAGGCGGCCGGGCAGCACGTTGTTGGTGGCGAAGCCCATCATCAACACGGGAAACAGCGTGCGCAGCGGCGCCCGGGCGGCGCCGCTGAGGATTACCTGCCAGCGGACGGTGCGCAACATGTAGCCCACCAGCGTGCACAAGGCCGAGGGCAGCAGCCAGACGTAGTTGACGCCTTTCAACTCGTCGACGAAGCCCGCGGGGTCAACCCGCTGGAACGCCAGGACCAGGAAGACGAGCGTCAGTCCGAAGCCGACGACGCGACCAACTCCACCGAGGCGGCCAGAGCGCTTGGAGCCACTCGGAGCCGCGGGCGTGTCCGGGTCCACCTCGGCAGCGGCCTGGCGCGAGAAACCCCTCACGGTGGGGGCAGGCTGTCGACGACGTTGCCTCGCGCGTCGGCTACCAGGAGCCGGCCATCAGGTGCGACTGCCACGCCAACGGGCGACGCGTCGCCCGGTAAAGAGATGTCTTTGAGCTGCTGACCGTCCGCGCCGAACATGATCAGGCGTCCCTGGTCGGGGAAGCTCGCAATCACGCGACCCTGCGCGTCGACGGCCAGGTACGGCTTGTTGGTCACCGCTTGAGACTGCCAGCCGCTCGGGACCGGGATGCTGGCCAGCGGATCACCATTGGGACTCAGTTTCTGGATGCGGTTGTTCCAGGTGTCGGCGACCCAGACGTTGCCCTGGTTGTCCAGGCTCAGACCAACTTCTTCGTTGAACTGGCCCGGGCCACTCCCGGCGCCGCCAAACATACGCTTGAACGTGCCGTCGGGCCCGAACACCTGCACGCGCTTGTTGCCGGTGTCGGTGACGTACACCTCACCGGTCGAGTTGATCGCGATCTCACGCGGGCCCCAGAAGACGCCTGGATCGCTCGTCGTGCTGCCCTTGGCATCCCCCAGCTGACCCCACTTGCCCAGGAACTTGCCGTTCGGGTCGAAATACTCGATGCGATGGTTCCACGTATCAGCCACGTAGATGTCGCCGTCGGGCGCGACGGCGATACCCCACGGCTCCTGAAACTGACCGTCACCCTGACCCGGTCCGCCGAAGCTGCCGGCGAACGAGCCGTCCGCGTTGAAGATGCTCACCCGCGCGACCTTGCCCTCGACCACGTAAATCCGACCATCGGGTCCAACGGCCACGTTCTTCGGGTCAGACAATGCCGGCTGACCGCTGGCGGTCTCGCCATAGACGATGGTGCCGTCTGGCTGCGACTGCAGGATGGTGTCACGCGGCGCGGGCACTCCCGCCGCCTGCTGGATCGCGGCCGCGGGCACCTGTGGCGCGGTGACAGCCGCGGCGCCCACTGGCGCCGGGCCGAGCGACGGAATGTTCTTGTTGATGCAGAACAGCATCCCGCGCGCGCCCGTATCGCCAGGCGCATCGCGATACACCAGGAACTTCAGCAGCTTCAGACGATTGTCAGGATTGGACAGCGTCTGACCGATCACATCGAAACGCAGCCACGGCACCTCGAAGCGGTGCGTGCCGACGTTCACGCCGGGCGTGTCGTTCGGCAGGAACGCCTTGTAGTCCTCGGGGAACCAGGCGTTCAGCTTGTAGGTCTGGCAGTTGAACTGCTGGAGCTGGGTCTGGACGGGGTCCAGGTTCGTATCGCGAGCGATCAGGACCGGATAATCCGCCAGGTTGATGCTCGGATCGATTGTTTTGGTGTAGTAGCGGCGGTTGTGATAGTCGCGCAGGTACCACTCGAACGGCCAGGCCACGGACTCGTGGTCGCCATCGCCCCAGCCGTTGTCGAGCAGGATGTTCATGTCCTTGCCCTTGCCGGTCTGCTGTGCGATGCGGTCGATCTCGTTGCTGATGAACGGCACGTCCGGGGTTGACTGCACGTAGATCAGCGGTTCAACAGGGACGTCGGGGTGGTCGTAGACGACCGTCAGCGAGGTGCGCACGTAGGCGGCGCCGAAGATCGCCAGCGCACCCAGGGCGATGCCGGGCACGACGACCTCCCTGCCCCACCTGGGAGCCAGATAGACGAGTCCGCCGACGACCGCGGCGATCAGCACCGCGAGCGCCAGACGCTGCAGCGTCACGCTCTGCTGCGTGAGCGGACTGCCGGCCGGCGCCGCGCCCAGGCCGACCCACGCCAGCAGCGCAAACATCGCCACCAGTACCAGGCCAGCAGTGGCCAGACCCCGCGGCGTCAGCGCCTGACGACCCCAACCCGCGTCCGACCACTGGCCCAGCAGGCGACCGGCCAGGAGGATGAGTGGCAATGCGATCTGCGGCAGCATCCAGGGCATCTTTTCGCCAGCCCAGCTATAGATCAGCAGCGCGGCGACGAACCAGAAGGCGCAGAACCAGAAGAACAGCTGGCGAGGCCGCACCAGGGCGATCGCCAGGAGACCGACGATCAGCGGCACGAACTCGTACAGCGGCAGCAGCATGAAGTAGTAGAACCACGGCTGCCCGCCCCGCGCGTAGTCTTGTTGGCTCAGCCAGTAATTCAGCGCCCCGCTGGTTCCCGCGCAGCCGTTCAGCGGCAGTGTCACGACGGCCGTACACACGCCCTGCAGGTTGGTCAGGAAGGTCGTGTACAGCAGCAAGTTGATCGCCAGGAAGGTCGTGGCGCCGATGATCCACGGCCGAACACCCAGCGCGCGGACGCGGGCACGGAACAGCAGGCGGCGTTCGCCTTTCAGCAGGAACCAGCTGCCGACCAGGAACAGGAACAGGATGAAGCCGCTAATGTAGAAGTCTTCCTTGGTGGCGAACAGCAGCGCGGCAGACACACACGCCGTGTAGAACCAGTTGCGATTACCCGTGGCCAGATAGCGGAAGACGCCGATGACCATCAACAGGGTGAAGGCGTCGACGTAGATGTCGTGGCGGATGAAGCGCGAGAAGTACAGAAACGCCGGCGAAATGACGAACAGCAGGCTGGCGGCGATGGCGCCGGCGCGACCGAGCTCGTGCCGCAGAAAATACGGCATGCCGATGATCGCGGTGCCGATCAGGGCGGGCACCAGACGGGCGGTGAAGTCGCTGGCGCCGAAGAGCAGGTATGCCAGGGCGTTGAGCTCGAACAGCAGCGGCCCGTGCATCATCGGGTCGTGCGCGTAGCCTTCGCCGTCGTACAGGCGCCACGAGTAGAAGGCGTGCAGGCTCTCGTCGTGGTGGAAGGCCTTGGCGCCGAGGTCCCAGAAGCGCAGGACCAGACCCAGGAGCATCAGGGCCAGGAACGGCAGGTACTCCGGATCGATCGGGAGCTCGAGCGTGTAGCGACGCCGACCGGCGCGGACTGGCTCCTGGACCGGTGCAGCGACCGCGTCGGGCGCCAGCGGCGGTGGGGCAGGTTGTGTCTCTGTCGCGGTGGACGTGGCGGCGCGAGGCCCCACCTGGACCATAGCTTGGCTGGACCTCCGAGTTCCTTGCGAGTATAGCCCGGGGCTGCGGTGATTCAGAACAAAGATAAAAAAGCGGTTCCCCAGAGGGGACCCAGGATGAATCCCTTGCAGAACGGGTCGACCCTCAAAGAGGTCAGCGGGCGCGGTAGATGACCACGTTGCCTGAGCGGAACGCGACGGGCAGGACGCTCTCGAAGCGCGTGTTCACGCTGTCGCCGTAGACGCGCCGCTCCTCGTCGCCGACGACCACGTACTGGATCGCATAACGATCGAGTATCGATTGGATCTGATCCGCTGGCGCGTCGCGATACAGCGCGGCCAGGTCGGCTTGCCGCTGGCCGATCACCTGCACCGGACCGCGCCACTGCAGCTCGTGGCCTGCCCAGCCGAGGACCGTGGCGGCGCCGGAGTACGTGGCCATGCCGGCGGAGTTCGGGTCGTATTCATTGCCGAGCGCCTCGGCGATGACTATCCGCCCACGAGCGGTGTTCTGATCCGAGAGCCAGCGCACCGCGGCGCGATCGTCGGCGCTCAGGAAGCTCAAGCCATCCAGGGTTGGCCCGCCGGGTGAGACCTCGGTCATGCGTGTCGCGATCGCCGTCAGCGGGTACACGAGACCGCCCAGGATGAACACGCTGGCCAGCGCCGCGACGAGCCAGCGCGCCCGCATGACGAACCTGCCCAGCAGCGCGAGACCGACGCCAGCCGCGAGCCCGGCGAGCACCCAGGCGTTCTCGTCGAACTTGAAGACCGTGTTCATGCGCGAGTGAAACACGTCGTCCAGGAAGGTCAGCTCGACGCCGAGCAGCATCACCACCGCGAAAGCCCCGATGCAGACCACCATCGCGGCGACCGGATCGAAGCGATCCAGCACGCCAGGCCACGGCACCAGCGTCGCGAGCACCGCGACCAGCAGCCCGATGCCGGGCTCACCCAGGATTGCCAGCGCCGCGCCGGTGACGGCGCCCACACCGACCACCGTCCATCCGCGGCGATCGCCAATACACCAGCGCGTGAACAGACCGAGCGCGGCCAACAGCACCAGGGCCCAACCAAACAGCACCAGCAGCGAGCCAAACGGCGTGTGGTCGGTCACGATGCCCAGGCCGAGCGGCGGCCCCCCGTAGCCAATGAAGTAGGGTGCGTACAGCACCGCGCCCGCGAATGGCGTCGCCGCGGCAGCCACCCAGCGCCAGCGCCACTCGGAAAAGCGCGCGGCGAACAGGCTCAACCCGACGTACAGCAGCCAGAAAGGGGCGATGTCCCAGGTGTTCATCACCAGCAGACCGCCGAGCGCAACGGCGGCCAGTCCTTGCGTCCACGGCGACCGCAGCGTGGCTCCGCGACTGATCACGTGCGTCGCGGCGGCGGCGAGCACGACGAGCTCGAAGGGGATGGCCACGAAGTGTGGGTGGAGATCGCTCAAAAACGCGGTGAAGAACGGGAACTCGTTGATGCCGTCGGGCTGGGTGTTGGGGACGACGCGCGAGGCGCTGAACCACCACAAGGCATTGCTCGGCGGCCAGACGCCCGGCGTGATCCCGTCACCAAAGCGCTTGATGCCGAGTACGTCGCCGGCGTTGGCGCCGAGCGAACCCCGCGCGTAAAGCCATTCGAAAAAGGTGCGCAGATTGCCGCAGTACAGGGCCAGCAGCGTGGCCGCCGCCGATCCCATCGCCGCCCAGGCGGTCTGCACGCCGGCCGCGCGGGCCAGGCTCCAGGCCAGCGACGCCATGCCGACAGTTGCCAGCGCGGGCACCGTCGTCGCGGCCAGGTTGTACGCAACGCTCGGGGCGACGCCGCTCAGCTTGCCCAGGCACGCGGCGATGAAGTAGCCGAAGTAGTAGTACGGCACCCCGTAACCAGCCAGCCACGAGTCCTGCGTCGGTAGTGATTGCGCGCTCATGAAGCCGTTGACGAACGCCATGTCCATGGGTTTTTCGAAGAACTGGACGGCTGGCTCGTGGGCGCGCAGCAACGCAAATAACGTGAACGCAGCCGCGAAGACCGCCTCCCACGCCATGAGCAGAACCTGGTGCAGGCGCATCCACTCCCAAAGCGAGTCGAGACGGGCAGTGCGCCAGGCCCAGAACCAGGCAGCCGCGCCGATGACGAGAACTCCGAAGGCGAGGGT
>JAFAOS010000211.1 GCA_019247515.1 Chloroflexota bacterium
TTATCGCGTTTGATCTCTTCGCGCTTTGCGCTGATAGCGGCAGCCGGCACTTCGATACCCGGCCGAGCCGGTCACACGTCTGGCCTTTCTGAGCGCCAGTCGACTTCGGGTGGCTAAACCGCTGGCTCGAGCGCGCTATCGCGGAACGTCAACGCGAACGTGGGTACCCGCTCCCGGTGAGGTGTCGATGCGCAGTGTCCCGCCAAGTCGCTCCACGCGCTCGTGCATGCCCCGCAAGCCGAGACCGAAGCCCCCGCCCAATGACTGCTCGAAACCCACCCCGTCGTCCACGACGTCCAGGGTTGCATCGCCATTCGCAACAGACAGGTTGACGTCGACGCGTCCTGCGTGTGCGTGCTTGAGCACGTTATTGAGCGCCTCCTGCGCCACGCGATACAGCTCCTGCTCCTTTTCAGGCGAAAGGCGCTCCTCACTCTGGCAGTCGAATTGCGTCAACAACCCGGCGCGCGTTTCGACGCCTTGCAGCCGCGCCCGCAACGCTGCCGCCAGGCCCCGTTCCTGAAGCAACGGAGGCCGGAGCTCGAACAGTAACAGGCGCATTTCGCCGAGTGCTTCTTGGGTCGTGTCGCGGATCTCCTGCAAATTGGTCGCGACCGGTTGTATCTCGCCGTCGGTCAGCGCGCGACCGGCGGCCTCCGCGTACAGCGAAATACCGTATAGAGCCTGTGTGACGGAGTCGTGCAGCTCACGGGAAAGACGCTGGCGCTCTTCCATGACCGCGGCCTGCTGTGCACGCTCGTGAAGTCGCGCATTCTCGATTGCTACCGCGGCCTGGCGCGCGATGCCCAACGACAGGCTTGTTTCGCGAGCCCCGAAGGCCGACGGCAACCCGTTGGTAACGGCGAGAACGCCAATGATCTGTCCTCTGGCAACGAGCGGTACCAGCATCAATGTGCGGATGAAGTCCTCACCTGCCGTCAGAATCTGGTCACCCAGTGAGTGCCTCAGCGTCGCAGCCTCGGGAGTCCCGCCACGCACGTCTGCGATGACAATCGGTTCGTCCTGACTCAGGCGGTCCCACACCCCGCCCAGGTCCACCACCGAGTAGCGCGCTGGCTGGGGTTCCTGTGCGGCATGCGGGGTTGGTCCTCGTCTGGCCGCAACTGTCAGCGTGTCCCGCGACTCGTTGAGGGTGAGCATCGCGATGGCGCTGTAGTCGAGCACGCGGCCGAGCGCATCGAAAACCGCCTCGAGCAGCTGCCGCATGTCGAGTGTGGATGCGACCGAGCCTGAGACGGTAAGCAGCATCTCCAGTTCCTGCCCTCGCTGCTCCAGCTCCTGACCTCTCTGCTGCAGCTCCTGGCCGCGATGATCCAGCTCGGTTACGAGGCGCTCCTGCTTGCGCAGCGAGAAACCCAGGAACCATGTGAGAACCAGGACAAAGGACCATTCGGTCCATGACTCCCAGGGAATCCCGCCGATGTTGGGGGCCACGATCCCCAGTTGGCCGATGGTGATCGTCACAAAAGCGAGTACGAGCGCGACCAGCCCCTCGACAGGCGTTCCGACAAATGCCACCCAGCCCACCATGAGCGGCAGAAACAACAAGTTCGTCTCGGTGTGGCCGATCACCGTCAGCCACAGGTTGGCGATCACCACCGTAGCGATCAGCAGCCCGCGAGGCCAGCGAACGCCACTGAGCTCGATGATCCACACGGCCGCAAAGATCGGAACTGCGATCAGCGCCGCAACGTGGTGCGACGCGGGCATGTTGTCCGCGAATGCCGTGAAGATGCTGTTCAGCGCCAGGATCGGTACGGCGACCGCCAGCGCTCGCCGCACCCAGCGGATGGTCTCGGATTCTCGAGATACCGTTGCTTCGCCACTCGATGGACGCGAGCTGGCGGGCCAGATCCATCCTCTCCAGTTGTGTATGGGGTGGAGTGCAACGGGCTCTAGAGGGTTACTCGACGATGACACCGCGGCCTCGGCAGCAGGAGCGAGCTCAGCGGTGTCAGCACCAAGCAGCTCGCTGGCTGGCTGAGTCCCCTGGCCACTGATGGCCGATGGCACGCGCTAACTGTATGCCCGGCGCGCAACCGGCGCCACACTCATCGGTCCCCCTCCTTCGCACACAGTGCTCTGAGCAGCTCGTCGGCTGGAGCACCCTTCGGCACGAACGCGTCCGCCCCAGCAGCCAACGCGTCTTCGCTGAGGTCCTCGGCCAGGCTGTGGGCGATCACCCGGATCGCAGGCCAACGCGTTTTGATCTGCTTCGTCGCTGCGATGCCATCCACACGCGGCATGCGGATGTCTAAAATGACGATGTCGGGCCGCAGCCTCTCGACCTCGGCGAGAGCCTCTTCGCCGTCAGCGGCCTCGCCAATTAACTCGATGCCGGGCTGCAGGGCGAGTACGGCGCGCAGCGCTCGCCGCGTGCGAACACGATCGTCGGCGATAAGCAGCCGACGAATGCAGGGCTCCTGACCGCGCGCGACCGTCATGCCTTCTCATCATCGGCGCTTGCCGCGCGCCTGGCATCCAACAAATGTCGAATCGGGCATAAGGACCGAGTCCAACAAATGTTGGAGGCGCGCCTGCCCATCTCGCCAGAAGAACCGTCGAGATGATGCAATGCTGCGCGCTGCTGGCCATCGAGGTGCGGTGGTCGCACCAGCACGGCGATTCGGGATTTCGGGGTGGGTGGCCGACTTGCTTCGCGCAATCTCGCTCCCTGGCAGATGTCACGCGTGCGGGACTCGAGCACCGAGTGCAACAGCCCACCCGCTGTCCCTTCCAACATTTGTTGTACCGAGCTCCACGCACGGTGAACGAACGAAATTCCACAATCTGCGCGATGTGGAGCCACGATCCAACAACTGCTGGATGGCACGCCGTTGACCATACCTGACACTCAAGGCATGTCATTCATTCACTCCTCTCGACTGCCGGTTCGTCGCATTCCGTGGCGGCGGATATTGCTGATCGCCGCGTACGTGAGCGCGATTGTGCTCGTGCCCGCCATCCTCGGGACAGCCAACCTTGCCACCAAAATGCTGTCACCGGGTGCGGTCGAACCCTATCAGCCGCCCACGTACTCGGGTGCGCTGCCAGCGCCACCGCCGCTCGATCCCACGAAGAAGATCGCCGTCGTTATCTCTGGTCCACGCGGAGTAGAGATTGGCGATGCCATGGAAGCGTACGAAGTCCTTGCGCGCTCAGACCTCTACAACGTGTATACGGTGGCCGCCGAGCGGAAGCCCTTGTCAATGAACCCCGGTCCAACGCTGGGGGGGAGCGGCATCGACTTTATCCCGCATTACTCATTCGCCGACTACGACGCGCAGATCGGTCGCGCACCGGACCTCATTGCCATCCCGTATTTCGATCCGGCCTACGACCCGGTGGCGGACGCTGCGACGCTTGACTGGATCCGAACGCACTTCGGCTCCAATACCACGATTCTCGGAATCTGCTCGGGCAACATCGTCCTGGCTGACACCGGACTGGTTGCAGGTCGCAACGCGACGACCAATACCGGAACATTCGATAGAGTGCAGGCCGCCTCGCCGACAACGAACTGGCTGCACAACCTCCGCTACGTGGACGACGGTAACATTGTCACGGCGAGCAATCTCACCTCGGGCATTGCTGGCGCGCTGCACGTCGTCGACCGCGAAGGCGGCCGCGCGAAAGCCCTCGACGTCGCGCGGCAGATCGGATACGCGCACACCGAGGTTCTGGACGAACCGCGCTTCGATCCGACCGATGAGGGTCTGGCACTCAGGCTCGCGGAGGCTGCGCTTTCGGGTCCCAGCGAGAAACTCGGCGTCGTGATGTACGACGGCATCACCGAGCTGGGCGTGTCGGGCATCGTCGATCCAGTACTCGGCTCGATGTCTGCGCGGACGTACGGCATGTCGGCCGAGCACCGCATCGTTCGCACGCGCAACGGGCTCGACCTCCTACCACGTTATAGCTTCGAGTCCGTGCCGACGCTCGATCGCGTGGTGTTGGCTCCAGGTGAGAACGACGTCGCCAAGCATGAGGCGGAGGCGGCATGGTCGGCGATCGAACCTGGGCGTCCTGCCGTGGACCTGTATGCGTCCGTCGGCCACGGCGAGTCAGCCTACGAGGTCAGCTTCCGCAATCTCGCGCAGTCGCGGAACCGTTTCCTGGCTCAGCATATGGCAAACGTCCTGTTCTACCCGGCGGACGTGGCGGAGGTCCCTGGCGCTGCCCGGCCGATCCGTGAGGCGCTCGCGCTGATCGGCGCCATGGCGGCTGGGGCGGGTCTGGTGTTCGTGGCGAGCCACCTCAGGATTGCCCGACGCGGGCGGTTGCAAGCGGTCGCGCAGCCCGCCTGAGAATCGACGCCATTCGCAATGCGGGGGTGGACCTCTTTCAAGGGTCCACCCCTTTTCGTGCCATCCGGTCCACCCCTTTTCGTGCCATCCGGATCTGGCGGGGGAGATCTGCTAGCAGGACAGATCTGCCTCGTCCAGTGACGCCAGCCCCTCGCGGAGTGCGTAGAGTGCCGCCTGTGTGCGGCTCGCGAGCTGGAGCTTGCGCAGGATGCTGCTGACGTGACTGGGCACGGTGGCTTCGCCCACCACCAGCGTGTCGGCGATCTCATGATTACTCATCCCTCGCGCCAATAACCGCAAGACCTCCATCTCGCGCTCTGACAGCGGTTCTGACGTTTTCGCCTGCTTTGGCTGTGCTGGCCGGTTCAATTCCTGGAGTACCATGCGC
>JAFAOS010000263.1 GCA_019247515.1 Chloroflexota bacterium
CGCTGGCGACCGAGATGCGGCAATCCACCGGCCGCGGCGTGGCCGGCGAGATGCGTGGCCCGGAGCTCAAGCGGCCCGGGCGCGAGAGCATGGCCGCTGCCGGCTTTCAGTTCGAGGGCGGCCACTGATGCGCGCGTCGCCGGTGGCGGGCGCACCGGCACGATTGCCGAAGGCAGCAACGAACGCGTCCGCGGGTTTTCCTCCTGCGCCACAGCCGGCGGAGCCCAGTGGCGGTGTCGTCAGCCGTCGCTGACCCCTGATGGACGGTCTGTCGCTGACCGTCGCTGACCCCTGATGGACGACCCCGCGCTGCTGCCGGCCCTGTTTCACCTCGTGACGCGCTCGCCGCGCTGGCCAGGCGGGTGCGTCATGTGCGCCGCCGCGCTGCTGGCGATTCACACCCATGCGGATCGCATGCTGGAGCTCCTGGAAGCCCTGCCGGTTGCGGGGCCGGCACACCGGCCGGGCGCGTGGCGAAGAATCCAGGGGGCGCTTGAGGTCGAGGGGCACGAGCACCCTGACACGCCGCAGGAGCGGGCGCGGGTCGTGCGCCTGCTCAGGAACCTGCTGCACATCGAGGCGCTGCCAGTGCCCCCACCGCCCGAGGTGCCCGAGCTCATCCGCGCGGCCTTCACCGACTAAAGCCCGAGGGCAGCGCTGAACGCACGTAGCGCGGCCTGACCCTGCGTCATCGGGCACCCGCGCTTGTGGCTGCGCGCGTACGATGCGCGACGAACGGATTGCGCCCCGCACTGCAGCAACAGGCGGGGCGCACACAGATCACCAGAGTAACAAGGAGATGATCTGCATGAGCAGTGTAACTGGGCACTTCGAGCGCTGCAGTGTGTGCGAGTGTGCGCTCACGCCGTGTGGAACGCCAGCGGCTGCACTCGACTTCGACGACTCGCTACCGGCAGACCTGCCGCGCTGCCCATTCGTCCGCGCAGCGCGCTCGCCCGTGGTGCTCCAGCGCTCCCAGCGCGGCGACCTGTACTTGAACCTCTATACACGTACCTGAGCGCTGAGGTTGTGGCCTTTCAGCCTGACCTGCAGCTGTTGTTCGAGCGGCTGGTGACTCTGGACCTTGATCCACGGCTGTGGCGCCCACGTTCGGCCGATGCCCATCCTCTCTGGCCACCACCGCCGCCCGAACCGACGCTGCCACGGCGCGCGGTGCGATGGCTCGTCGACTTCCGCCGGCGGTGGGCGCTGCCTCCACGCCGGCATTCACGGGAGACTGGCAGGAGCATCGTCGATGACGCCGGTCACGCCGACCTGTGGTGGTCGCTGGTGCTGGCGTATGCAAGTGGTGAGACCCCCCGCTTGCGCCGACGCATGACCTCGGTGTCGGTCACTGCTGCAGTGCAGTCGTCAGGCGGGGTGGCGAGCGAAGGTCGAGTGTCAGTGGTCAATGCCGATGGTTCGGTGGCCAATCCGCCACCCGAGCAAAGCGCCGAGCGCGACCTCGGCGTAGTCGATGCGTTGATGCACCCGATGCCCCCTCCGGCACCGCCCCCATTCAGTGGCGACGTCCTCCGGGGCGAGGGGGTCAGGGCTGCCCGTGAGTGGTTGCGCCGCTTCCAGCGCGATGAGCTCGACCCGTGGCTGCAAGCACTCGCGGAGCGCGACCGTGCGGTTCGGGCCTTGGGCTTCGACGTGACGCCACCACGCTACGGCAGCCCGCGCGATCTGCGCGTGTTCGTTCAGCGTCTATATCTGAATGCCGTTGAAGGCCTGTCGGCGCGCGCCATCGGTCGCCGCGAGGCAGGCCCCGACGCCTTGCGGATCGATGAAAGGGGTATAGGCCGTAGCCTGGCCGACTGGTCCGAACTGACTGGCGTCCCATTGCGACGAGCCGGTCGCACGGACGCCAGGCGAGCACGCTTCGACCACTGACCCTTCGCCGGCAAAGGCGTAGGGGGTGTTTTGGGTGCGCACCCAAAACACCCCTTCTTTCCTCGGCACGCGCGCGGTTGACTGGCCCTTAGAGGTCCCGCGCCGACAGTGCCGACCATCACCATCGAGTTACCGCCCAGGCTCGCAAGCGAGATCGACCGCCAGGCTGCCGGTCTTTTGCTGAGCCGGAGCCAGTACGCGCGGCTGCTCATCGCGGCCGCCGCCCGCCTGGGCATGGCCGAAGCCGACAGCCCGGGCACTTTGCATCGCATCTGGACCAGCACCCCCGTCCTGGAAACAGGGCCGCCCAGGGCTGAGCGACCGACGGCCGATCTGAGGAGCGCCGGCACCTCAGAGACGCCGCAGCCCGCCACCGGCTCGTAGCTCACACCTTCCGCTTACCCGCCGAATAGCAAGCGAGGCACCCGAAGCTGGCTACTGCTGTGCGCAGATTCGGAGTGCCCCCGCTGGGAGATCGAAATGCGAAACGAAAACCCGACACAAGATACCACGCGCCTGCAGCCCGACGGCAGGTTGTCCATCACCCCGTGCGACGGCGGGGACCTGCAGCCACAACACATGACCCAGCGGCGCCGACGTGTGCTGGAGCGCACGTGGACACAGCTGATCGGTATCGGCTGTGCGGGCGAGTACGTCTGCCCCAGCGAGCTTGTCGAGGCGTGCGCGCAGACGCCCTCGATCCCCGACATGGTGCGTCTGAACCGCGTTGCGCGCCGCTGGCTGCTGGAAGTCAACCGTGCGTTGCTCGCCGCCAGCGAGCCGACGCCGGCGCCAGCGAACTCGGCCAGATGATGGCATCCCCGCGCGACATCCAGGCCCAGGCAGGCGCCCTGCTCGACGGGCAGGTGGAGAGGTGACCGATCGCTCCAGCACGTCGCTGGCGCCACGCCGCGAGCGACATGACCCCCAGCACCATCTCACGCCGCGAGGCCCCGAAAAACGCGAAATCGGCCCGGCGGTCGAGAACGAATCCACCCGAAAAAAACTCGAGGCCGACCAACCGCTGTTCAACCTGGGCGGGCTGCGCAGCGAGCTCACCCCAAGGAGGTCCGATTCCAACGTGTTATGGCTGATCTGCCCGGTGTGCGGTCGCCCGCGCCGCACGCTCCTGGCCACATACCGCGGCCGCCTGCTGTGCCCGTCGTGCGCCCGTCGGGTGATATGACCGACGGCCAGTGCGGGCTCAGCCTGCGGCCCTATCAAGTCGAGGCGGTTGAGGCCAACCTCGACGCCCTCAACCAGGGCCTGCGCGGCCTCACCGTGATGCCGACCGGCACCGGCAAGACCGTCGTCGCCGTCGAGGTCATTCGCCGTCGCGGCGGGCGCAGCCTGACGCTGGTGCATCGCGATGAACTGATCTGGCAGACCGTGGACAAGCTCGTCTTGGCAGGCTTCTCCGAACTGGAGATCGGCGTCGTCAAGGCCGCACGCGACCAGGTCACGGCGCCGCACGTCGTCGCCAGCGTGCAGACCCTGGCCCGTGAAAGCCGCCGTGAGCGCGTCGGTCGAGACTTCTGCACGCTGTGGATCGACGAAAGTCACCACGCCGCCGCGCCCAGCTACCTGGCGATCATGGACGACCTGGCTGTCTTCGGCGCAGATGGCCCGGCCACGTTCGGCACGACCGCGACCCCCGACCGGCTCGACAAGCTCGGCCTCGAGCACATCTTCGATCAGATCGTGTATGAGGCCAGCCTGCTGCCGATGATGCGTGCCGGCTACCTGTGCGACATCAAGGCCAAGCGCATCGTGCTGCCGGCCGATCTCGACGCGGTGCGCTCGCGCGGCGGCGACTTCGTGGAGAGCGACCTGGCCACCGCCCTGGAGGCCATCGGCGCGCCATCCCTGATCGCGGGCGCGTACCTCGACCACGCGCGCGAGCGCAGGGGCATCATCTTCGTCCCGTCCGTCGTCCTGGCGCACGCCACGGCTGCGAAACTGCGCGAGAGAGGGGTTGCCGCCGAGGCGCTGGACGGCAGCACGCCCGACGATCTGCGCCGCGCCATGCTCGGGCGGCTGAAGAGCGGCGAGACCCGTCTGATCGCCAATTGCGGCGTGCTCACCGAGGGCTTCGACGAGCCGTCGATCGACACGATCATCATGGCCCGCCCGACGCAGAGCCGTCCCCTCTACCAGCAGTGCATCGGGCGCGCGCTCCGCCCTTATCCAGGCAAAGAGATCGCGTTGATCCTGGACCTGGTCGGCAATTCCGATCGGCACGCGCTCATCACCACGCCCAGCCTGCTCGGTCTTGACCCGCGCCTGGTCGAGCAGGCTGGCGCGATCGAGGCGAACGACCAGGCCGAAGCTACCAGGCGCGCGCGGGAGGACGGCCTGCTGCGGGCGCCCCGTGGCAGCGTCGAGGACATCGACATTCTCGGGCGACGTGAATTCCACTGGACCGAGGTCGGCACCACGCACGTGCTGAGCGCCGGCGATGATGGCTGGCTCGGCGTCGAGCAGGCCGCGGACGGCACCTGGCGCGTGCTGCGGCAGCCGGCCTACAAGGCGCCGCTCGTTGTCGTCTTCGAGACACGCGACCAGGGCTACGCGCTCGGCAAGGCGGAGGACCTGGCGCGCGCCGCCGTCAGCCGCGTGCTGCGCGACCGTGGCGCCCGCTGGCGTGCCGATCCGATGAGCCCCGAGCAGCACGCCTTCTTCGAGCGTTGGAAGCTGCCCGTTGACTCGAGTTGGACCAAGGGTGAGGCGGCCGATCGCCAGACCGCCACCATCGCCCGCTGGTCATGGCTGAGGGGGCAGCGTCCGTGACCGCCAGCTTCGACACGCCGGCCGTGCAGGCGCTGGCCGCGCTGGCTCAGTGGGTGACCTGGCGGCGCGTCTGGCGCGGCGACGAGCCGACGAAGCCGCCGTTCACTGCGGAGGGGCTGAACGCCTCGGCCACGAACCCGTCCACCTGGACGAGCTTTGAGGCCGCCCTACGCGCGGTCCCCACGCCAGGCCACGACCGCGGGATCGGTTACGTCTTCACCGCCGACGATCCGTTTGTCGGCATCGACATCGACGGCTGCCGCAACCCGCAGACCGGCCACATCGCTACCTGGGCGCGCCCGATCATTCGCAGCCTGCACAGCTACACCGAAATCTCGCCCTCCGGCACGGGCGTCAAGATCGCGGTGCAGGGCAGCCTGCCCCAGCCCGGCCGCAAGACCGAGCTCCCGAACGTCGAGCGCGTGTCGTTCAAGGCGCCGGCCATCGAGATGTACGCCTCCGCGCGCTACTTCACCATCACCGGCGAGCACGTGGCTGGCACCCCCCAGACGATCGAGCCAGCCCAGGCCGCCCTCGACGAGCTCTTCGCGCGCTTCTTCCCCGACGTACGCCAGGACGGCAGCGTTTCCAGGAGCACGTCAGACACGCAGGGGCACGGCTCACCTGGGCTGACCGACGAGCAGGTCCTCGAGCTCGCCTTCGGCGCCCGCAACGGGCAGCGTGTGCGGGCGCTCTACGAGGCCGGCGACATCAGCGCCTACGCCGAGGACGACAGCCGCGCCGACCAGGCGCTGTGCAGCTACCTGGCCTTCTATGCCGGCGACGACGAGGATCAGCTGTTTCGGCTCATCCAGGCTTCAGCCCTGTACCGCCCGAAGTGGGACCGCGCCGATTACGCGCAGCGCACGATGCGCCGTGCGATCGACAACCTGACGGGTGTGTACCAGCGCCCAGGCGAGCGAACCAACGGCGCGGTGGTCCGTGACGGGGCGCCCGAGCACGGCCTGCAGGCGAGCGCCGAGCCGGAGCGGGTGCTGGCCAGGCCGCCCGCGTTCCCCGTCCACGTGCTGCCGGCCGCCGCGCAAAGGCTCGTCAACGAATCGTCGCTCCCCTCGGGCCTGTTGGCCGGCTCGGTCCTCGCAGCGCTGCTGGCGGCGTGTGGCGACAACGTCGAAGTCGAATACTCCCCGACTCAGATCGAGCGCCCCATCGGGTTCATCGTCAACATGGCGCCGAAGTCGGCTGGCAAGACGCCCGCCCAGCGCATCGGGCTTCAGCCGCTGGTCGCGCTCAACCGCGATCTGCGAGCCAAGCACCAGGAAGAGAAGCAGCGCTGGCAGGACAAGCCCCGCTCCGGGCGTGGCGAATATCCCGCCAGTCGAGCGTTCATTCGCAAGCGCATCACGCCCGAGGCCCTGCTGCGCGATCTGGCCAGGCAGCCTGCGTTGCTGGCGTGCCCGGACGAGCTCGAGGCGACCTTACGCGACTTGGCCGGCTATCGCGCCGAGCAGAGCCACACCTCCGGCCTGGCCATTCTCCTCGAGCTCTGGACCGGCGAGCCGCAGGACTACACGCGCGTCGGCCGCTCTGACGGCGAGCACAACCAGATCGACCTGTACATCGACCGGCCCACGCTGGTGCTCGTCGGTGGTCTGCAGACCGTGCGCCACAGCCTGCTCGGCCCGGTCGATGATGGCATTCGGCCCAGATGGCTGCTGCACCTGGCCGAGCGTCCAGAAGCGGGTACGCGCCGCGATCCGACTGACGCCGCCCTCGCCGAATACGCCACGCTCATTGAGACCATCTTCGAGCGCCGAGGTGTGCGACGCCGCTGGGTGCTGGATGCCCAGACGCGGGCACTGTTCGATGCCCAGGCGCTCGCCTGGAAGCAGCAGGCCGCTGGCGGCGACGTCAACGACTCCGTCTCGGCCGCGCTCGACAAGGCCGATGCGCAGGTGCTGAAGATCGTCGGCGCCTTGGCCGAGGCGATGCTGCCGGCCCTGCCGACGCATCCGATGCCAGATGGGCAACCCCAGCTGCTGGACCTCCCTATCCAGGCCATGCGTGACGCGATCGTCTGGATGACCTTCATCCTCGATTGCTGGGCGTGCCTGGAAGGTGGCACACCGCTCGCCCGCAGCCAGCGTGAGCGCGCGGTGATCGAGGCCGCCAATCGCGTCATGGACTACGTCGATGCGCGTGGCGCCGCCGTCAGGGCCAACAAGCTGCGCGAGAACGGCGTAGGCGGCATCCAGACCAGTGACCAGCTGCACGAGGTCCTGGACATGATCGACGCCATGTACCCAGGCACGGTTGAGCGCATCGAGGCTGGCCCGAAGGGTGGCCGACCTGGCCGCGTCGTTTACCCGCGCCCACGCCGTGGGCCTCCGTCAGGCGCGCCTGAAAACCCTGATCCGACTCGCGCGGATTCGGCCTCGACCCACGAAAACCTGCCCATTCAATCCACGAAAACCCCTTGGCCTACCCCCGACAACTGCCCGTCTACCGTCTCTGCCCACGAAAACTCGGCCCCGAACCGTGTCTCGGAAACCGTCTCCAATCTCAAAACGAGTTCAACGGTCCCCGAAATGGAGGGAAATGAAGTTTTTTCTTCGTGTGCGCGCGCGCGTGATAAAGAAAATTCTTCACCCGACGCGATCGGCCCCGCGGACGTTGCCTGTCGCGCGTGTGGCGAGCCGTTGCGCCAGGTCCACGAAACACACCTGGCCCTGCACGACGACTGCACGCTGCCCTTTTCACAGCCGCGCGAGCGGAGCTCGGCGTCGTGATCCACCTGCACACCAGAAAGACCGCCAGACAGACCGACCAGAACATCCTGCATACCTGGAGGTCTGGGTCATGGCTGATCCAACCCCGCGCCATCAAACGATGACCATGCAACAGTCAAACCGCCGCGAGCTCACCCCTGAGCTCCGAGCTCTACGTGCTCGGGCTGGCGCGCTCGGCGCCTACGTCCAGCAAGCCACTCACGACACGCGCGAAACAACCAGGGCGGCCCGGGAGGCCTTCAACGCGAAGTTCCTCGACCAGGTCGACCCCCACCGCGAGCTCCCCGAGGCGGAGCGCAACCGTCGCGCCGGCACCCTGCGCAAGGCCTACTTCGCGCGGCTGTCCCTGAAAGCTCAGGCCGCGCGGCGCGTCAAGGCCAAACGCCAGGCGGCTACTTCAGGCGGTCCGCAGGGCTAAGGCGCCGGTGGGCCTTCACGGCCCGTTCGGCGGCGGCGGAGCGGCCGTAGCGCCCCAACATCTCGCGGCTCTTCCAGCCCATCAGCATCATCAGGTCGGTTTCCTGGCCTCCTTCGGCCAGCCAGTTGTGCGCAAACGTGTGGCGGAACAGGTGGGCGTGGGTTTGGAGTCCGGCCTCGTCGGCGCGGCGCCGCAGCATCAGGTCCACGGCGCTGTCGCTCATTGGCCCACTCCGTCCGAGCCACAGGGCCTCCTGCTCCGGGTGCGCCAGGCGGTGTTGGGCGCGTACGCGCAGGTAGCGGTCCAGCGCTTGGGCCACCTTGTGGCCGATCGGCACGCGGCGCGGTCTGTTGCCCTTGCCGATCACGTCCACCAGGTTGTTGTCCAGGTCCACGCTGGCCACCGTCAGGTAGGCAAGCTCCGAGCGGCGGACGCCTGTGTCAAACAGCATCAGCAGGATGGCCGTGTCGCGCGCGGCCAAAAACGCGCGCTCACCGGACGCCTTGCGGTTCACGCGGCACACCTTCAACAGGGCCTCGATGTCCTCGGCGGCATGCACGGGTGGCGGCGTGTCGACCTCCTGGGGGCGCTTCACCTTCGCCAGTGGGCTGGCGTCGATCTCCCCGTCATCGACGGCCCAGTCAAAAAAAGCCTTCAGGCCCCGGAAGCGGGTGCTCACGCTGGCCGGCGCCTGGGTCTGGCTGAGCTCCTCGAGCCACTCCTCGCAGTGCTCGCGGGTCACGTTGGCCAGCATCAGCGGCATGCGCTGGCGGTCAAGGAAGGTCATGAAGGCCGCAACGGAAATGCTGTAGATGCGCACCGTCGCCGGCGACAGGTTGCGGGCGCGCAGCGAGCGGACAAAGGACTTGCCGAGCATCGGCAGGTCGCTGGGGGAGCCCAGGACCGGCATCGGCTGGGCCTGGGGTGCGTTCTGGCGCTCGTCCTGAACGCGCGGTTTGAGACGGGTGGCGGCGGGCATGTTTCAACGGCTCTCCTGGGAATTACCTGTCCAGATCGGTGTGGCAAAACGACGCGGTAACAAGTTCAACGGCGTCGGATTACCACGTGGACCGGTGTGGCAAAACTGCACGGTATTACCATATGGAGAGCCATTGTGGGATGCAAGAAAGTGGACGTCAAGCCGTAGTAACACGTGCAGTTTGAGATCAAACTGGTCCGTTTCAGGCCGTGAGAAGTGCCACGCACTCCACGTGGTAAGTCTGCGGGAACATGTCTAACGGTTGGACCTCGTGGAGCGTGTAGCCGCCGTCGACCAGCACGCGTAAGTCGCGGGCCAGGGTGCTCGGGTCGCAGGAGACGTACACGATGCGGGCGGGGCGCGTGGCGAGCAGCGCGCGCAGGACCTCGGGGTGGCAGCCCGCGCGGGCCGGGTCCAGCACGACCGCTGAGGGGCGCACGCTGAGTGATGGCAGGGCGGCTTCGGTCGTGGCTTCGACGAAGCGGACATTCGGGACGTCGCGCGCGTTGTGCTCGGCGTCTCTGATCGCCGATCTGGCCTCTTCGATGCCGACCGTCTCGCGGACCAGCGGCGCCAGCAGCAGGGCGAATGTGCCCACGCCCGAGTACGCGTCGACGACCACGTCGGCGGGATCGGGTGACAGGCGGTCGACGACGAGCAGGGCCAGCAGGTCGGCCATACTCAAGCCATTGGCCGGCAGGGGCAACCAGGCGCGCTGAATGCCCGAAGGCAGGTCACGCTGCTCGCGCCGGGTGTTCACCTGAAAAAACGACGGCGGCTGCAGTCGGAAGCGCCTGCCCAGCAGCTCCTCCTCCAGGTGCGGCTGGCCCGACTCGAGCTCGGGTATCTCGGGGAGCGCCGGCGAGATCAGAAGTTCGCCCGTGTTGGCGCCCACTCGCACCGAAATCTGATGGATGTGCCTCTGGATGTCTGCCAGACGTCCCTGGGCGACCCGCAGCACGGCGTCAATTGACGGGTGCACGATCCAGCACTGCTCGATTCGCAGCAGCCGATGAGATCCGCGATGGGTGAAGCACAGCTCGCCGAAGCGGCGTCCCACCGTGAAGCGCGCCTGGTTGCGGTAGTGCCACGGCTCGAGCATCCCCAACGGTGGTCGGACGAGCTCCTCGGCGTAGGGAAAATGGCCAATCCGCCCCAGCTGATCCACGACGATGGCCTGCTTCAACTGGAGCTGTAGCGAGTAGTCGGCGTGCTGCCAGCTGCAGCCGCCGCAGCCCTCGGCGTAGTGCGCGCAGGGCGGATCAATTCGCTGGGCGGCGCCTCGCAGGACCGTCACCAGCTCGCCGCGGGCAAAGTCGCGACGCTCTTCCACCACCTGGACGCGCACCAGCTCGCCGGGCAGCCCGCGCGGAACGAACACCACCCGACCATCCGGCAAATGGCCGACGGCCTCGCCGCCAAACGCGGCGCCGCTCAGCTCGACGTCGGCCTCAGTGCGAGTTGGAGTCGGGCTCAGCTCGCGCGCCGCGTGGCGTCGCGAGCGGGCTCGAGGGCCGCCTCCCGCTCTTGCTGAAGCAGCTGGCGGCGGAGCACCTTGCCGATCAGACTCCTGGGCAGCTCCGTGCGGAACTCGACCTGCTTGGGCACTTTGTAGCGAGCCATCCGGGTGCGGCAATAGTCGATGATCTCCTGGGCGGTGGCCGTCTGGCCGTCGCGCAGCACTATGTATACCTTGACCGCCTCACCCCAGCGCTCGTCTGGCACGCCGAGGGCCACCGCCTCGCGAATCTTGGGGTGCGCGTACAGCGGCTCCTCGACATCGCGCGGGTAGACGTTCATCCCACCCGTGATGATCATGTCCTTCTTGCGATCCACGATGTTGAAGAAGCCGTCCGCGTCCATGCGGGCGATGTCGCCGGTGAAGAGCCAGCCATCGCGCAGCACCTGCGCGGTCTCCTCAGGTCGGTTCCAGTAGCCCTGCATGACCTGCGGGCCGCGCACCGCCAGCTCACCGATCTCGCCGACCGCGAGCTGGTGGGTGCCCGAGTCCTGATCGAAGATCGCGGCATCTGTGCTCGGCAGCGGGACGCCAATCGTCCCCAGCGCGCGGGGCGAAGCTAGCGGCACACAATGGGTGACTGGACTCGCTTCGGTGAGCCCGTAGCCTTCGATCAACCGCGCTCCGCTGAGTGCCTCGAACTGTTTGTGGACCTCGAGCGGCAAGGGCGCCGCGCCGCTGATGGCGCCCTTCAGCGAGCGCAGGTTGTACCGTCGCAGGTTTCTGGCCTGGTTGATCGCCACGTACATGGTGGGTACGCCGGGCAGCAGGCCGGGTCGCTCGCGCTGGATCGCCTTCAGCACGTCGTCGACGTCGAACCGCGGCAGCAGCACCATGGTCCCGCTTCCGTACACGCCGAAGTTCATGATGCTGGTCAGAGCGTAGATGTGGAACAGCGGCAGGACGCCGAGCACCACGTCCGCGCCATCCGGGCTGGCCAGCTCGCCCAGCCAGGCGCGCACTTGCAGCGCATTGGCGACCAGGTTCCGGTGGCTGAGCATGGTCGCTTTGGGGACGCCCGTCGTGCCGCCGGTGTACTGGAGGAGGGCAAGGTCCGAAGCCGTGACCTCCACGCGCGGACCGGCGTCGCCAGCACGCTTCAGCAAGCGTTGGAGCCAGAAGGTGCTGCCGTCCTTCGGCAGCGAGACGTGGTGACCGCCCTGGCGCTCGCGCGTGAGCGAGAAGATGAGCCGCACGTGGCGTGGAAAGAAGGACTTGATGTTGGTGACGATCACGTGCCGCAGCCTGGGCAGGCGCGGCCGAACACGCTGGACCAGGCCGTACAGCGGCGAAAGGCACACGATCACGCTCGCGCCGGAGTCCTCCAGTTGGTGCTGAAGCTCGGACTCGACGTACAGCGGACTGGTTGGCACCATCACCGCGCCGGCCCGCCAGCCGCCGTAGCAGGCCAGCACCATCTGCGGGCAGTTCGGCATTAGCAGCGCCACGCGGTCGCCTTTGTGAACGCCGAGCCGCATCAAGGCATTGGCGAAGCGATTGGCGAGCTTGTCGAGCTCGCGATAGGTGATCGAGCGGCCGTAAAAGCGAATCGCCGCCCGATCGGGAAAGCGCCGCGCGGTCCGGGCGAGAGCCGCGTGCAGCGGCTCGTCGGGGATGTCGACGTCCGCGGGCACACCGCGGTCGTAACTGGTCAACCACGGTCTGTCCATACGTCGCTGACTATAATTCGGCGAAGTTGCCGGCCACGTTGACGCGCCCCCCGGGGGCAGAACCTGTCGCGCGCGAGCGGGGGCGACCGTCGCCAAAGCCACGCGCTGCTGTTTCGGTCAAAGAGCTCAGAGCGCTTCACTCGTCGTTCTTCGACGATCTGGCCGCCGAGGACCTGGACGTGCTGGGGGGCGCCATGTTGAAGCGCGAGTACCCCGCGGGCCAGATCGTCTTGCTCGAAGGAGCCGCGTCTTCGGTGCTGTACGTGGTCCAGGCGGGTCGACTGAAGCTCTACAAAACCTCAACGCGCGGCCGCGAACAGGTGCTGCGACTGCTGCGGCCCGGCGATATGTTCAACGAAGTGGCCGTCTTCGACGAGGGCCCCAATCCCGCCAGCGCCCAGGCGATCGAGGACTGCACGTTGTACCTGCTGCGGCGGCGCGACCTGATGCGATTCGTCGCGGAGCGACCTGGCATCGCCATCGGCATCACCCGCACCTTTGCGCGCCGACTCCGTGAGGCGCTGGCGCTGGTCGAAGACCTGGCGTTCAGGGACGTGACCAGCCGGCTGGCGAAGATCCTGCTCGAAGGCCAGGACGGCGCGGCGCCGCGCGTGACCCAGGAGCTGCTGGCGGCGATGGCCGGCTCACGGCGCGAGGTGGTCGGCAGGGCGCTGAAGGCGCTCAGCCAGTCTGGGGCAGTGCGGCTGGAGCGCGGCAAGATTCATGTGCGCGACCGGGCCGTGCTCGAACAGTTGGCCTGGATGTGACCCAGGTCACAGTCGAGGACGAGATCGGCTCGGAATAATCAACGCCCATGACGTATGTAATCGTGGAGCCGTGCATTGGCACCAAGAATGCCAGCTGCGTGGACGTGTGTCCCGTCTCGTGCATCTACGAGGCTGAGGACATGTACTACATCAATCCTGACGAGTGCATCGAGTGTGGCGCGTGCGAGCCGGAGTGTCCGGTGAACGCGATCTTCCACGATTCGGCCGTGCCGGACGAATGGAAGAGCTTCACGCAGAAGAATCGGGAGCTCTCGGGGCTGGCCTGACGTTTTTTCTCTGGGCGCCAGGCGG
>JAFAOS010000011.1 GCA_019247515.1 Chloroflexota bacterium
AAGAGCTGGTGACCATGCTGCGGTAGTCCTCCCAGCTGCAAAAAGCGCCTGGCGCCTGGATCGGTGAGTCGCGCATGACCAACATGTATTCCCCAGAGGGGACCCATGCGAAGTTTGAGTTGATCCAGTCGGGGTCAGCACTACAGACGCCACTCGGACGTATACCCCAGAGGGGACCCATGTGAAATTTGAGTTGATCCTGTCGGCGTCAGCACTACAGATGCCACTCGCAGGGTTTGCACCGCGAACTGGCGAGCAGGGTGATCAAAACCCCTCGGAGGGCTCCACCGTAGGTGGAATCGCTCAACCTGCGTTCCTCACAGGGCGCTCGCTCGCGTTCGTGGCGCGCCAGGTTTCGAGGCGCTGCAACCTGCTATGGGCGAATAGCTCGACTGGCGTCTTCCTCGTCGCCGAGCAAGGCGCTCAGGGATTCCACCAGATCGACGATCAGCGAGCGTTCTGCTCCGGTCGGGGACCAGTGAGTGTGGCGCACCAACTCGTGGAGCTGCTCGAGCTGAATGCGGAACTCGCGAAGTCTGTCGGCGTCCTGGGGCTCGTCGCTGGGTGGCACATGCTCATCCTCACTCGTCGCGGGAGACTTCCGATCAAGTCGCGGTGAGTCCCTGGTTGAATTCTGGTAGCGCGCGTGCAGCCGCCGGTCAGCGCGTGGCCAAACAGGGTGAGGCTGCCAGGGCCAGTTGAACTGCGCGCTCAGGCGACATGGCCTGGCCGTGCTTCCAGGCGGCAAGAAAGCGCTCGCGACCAAGCAGGCGTTCGAGTCTGGCGACGCGCTCGTCCCGCGCGGGACGCGAGACCGCGGTAGGCGGCACACCGATGGCCTGGCGCAATGCCTCAGCACCGCCGTACAGCCTCGCTGCCCGCACGCCGTCGCCCCACTCGAGCTCGACGGAGGCGATCGATTCGACGCAGCGCGCCACGCTGCTCATGTCCTTCAGATCAACCGACACTATCAGCGCCTCGCGGAACCACGTTCGCGCGGCCATCTGGTCGTGGACGTCGATCGCCAGATTGCCCAGCGCGTGCAGCGCGCGGTTTTCGCCCGTGCGGCTGCCGAGCATTCGAAACAGCTCCAGGCTCTGGCCGAGGAGCGCGCGGGCCTCGTCGAACCGGGTCAGATGGCGCGCGGTCATGCCCAGATTGGTGAGCGCGGCCGCGGCGGTGGTCTGATCGCCTACGGCTCGACTGATCGCGAGGGATTCCTCGAAGCCCGCGTGCGCCTCCTCGAAACTGCCCTGGGAAGCGCTGGTGATTGCAAGCTGGTTCAACGACATGGCGATCCGGTTCATATCACCGAGCTCGCGCCGCAGTGCAAGCGCTTCTCTGGACCACGACGTCGAGCACACGTAATCGCCATTCTCGAAGGCGAGGTGCGCGGCCGCGTGCAGCGCATCCGCTCGCACCGATGTGTCAGCCACTCCCGTCGCGGCAAGCAAGGCTTCGAGCCAGCGGCGACCTTCCACCGCGTGTCCGCGAACCGCCCAGAAATGCTTCATTGCCACGGCCAGCCGCAGCCCAGTCTCAACACGGGTCCCGCGCGTTCGGGCCCAGTCGAGCGCGGTACGCACGTTGTCGTGCTCGCGCTCCAGTCGATCGAACCAGACCTCCTCACCGGACGTCCGCCACGTGGCCTCGGCCCGTTTGCAAAGCTCCGCGAAGTATTTCAAATGACGGTCGCGCGCTTCGTTGTCACCGCCGTGTTGCGCCAGGCGCAGGCCGCCGTACTCGCGAACCGTTTCGAGCTGACGAAAGCGGATCGTTCCGTCAGGCTCCAGCTCCGCTGTCGCCAGCGAGTTTTCCAGCAGTGACTGAACCAGATCGGCGACTGGCGGGGCCCTGTCCGGTGGAGCACAGACGGCTTCGATTGCCTCCAGCGCGGCGCCGCCGCGGAAGACAGACAGCCCGTCGAACAGTCGCTGTTCGTCCTCCGACAAAAGCGCGTAGCTCCAGTCGAGCGCGGCTTCTAGCGTTCGATGACGTGGCTCCGCATGGACGGGGCCCATGACCAGTAGACTGAATCGGTCCTCCAGCCGCGCATCCAGCTCGGGGACGCTGAGCACACGCGTGCGCGCGGCGGCCAGCTCGATCGCCAGCGGGATGCCCTCCAGCCGGTGACAGATATGACTGACCGCGTCGGCGGTCTCGCTGGACAGTGCGAATGTCGGCCAGACGGCGCGAATCCGGTCCACGAACAACTTTATCGCGTCGTACCGGCCAAGCTCGTCCAGCGAGGCACCGTGTGCCGCGCCGAACGTCATGGCCGGAACCGACCAGCATGACTCGCCACCGATGCCCAGCGGCACGCGGCTGGTTGCCA
>JAFAOS010000030.1 GCA_019247515.1 Chloroflexota bacterium
ACAGCAGTCGAAACCCACACCCCCGCCGCCATCCACCACTCGGACGCCGTCCAGCTCTTCCTGGAGCGCGCTCGCGCCGTCGAACCAGACCTGCCGCTCACCAGTACCAGTGCCCTGACCATTGCCGACATCTGTCGGCAACTCGACGGCCTGCCACTGGCCATCGAGCTAGCCGCGGCGCGCGTCAAGCACGTGGGCCTGGAGCACCTCTCGCGGCTTCTCGAGCGTCGCCTCGCCGTATTGATCGGCGGAGCAGCGGATTTGCCGGCGCGCCAACAAACGCTGCGCGGTGCGATCGCCTGGAGCTACGACCTGCTCACTCCCGCCGAGCAAGCCGTCTTCCGCGGGCTGTCGGTATTCGCCGGAGGCTGCACGCTGGAAGCCGCCGAAGCCGTCTGCGCGCACTCGGGCCAGACAACAATAGACGTACTCAACCGGCTTGCGTCGCTGATCGACAAGAGCCTTCTGCGCTTCGAACCCGGTGCCCGCGATCAACCCCGCTACACGATGCTGGAAACTGTCCGCGAATTCGGGCTGGAGCAGCTTGCGGCCGCCGGCGAGGAAGCAGCCACTCGTGAGCGGCACGCGACGTATTGCCTGGACCTCGGGCAACAGGCCGCCCCGCACTTCCTGGCAGCGGAGCAGCTCGAATGGCTGGCGCGTGTTGACGACGAGCTCGACAACGTGCGCGCGTGCCTGGCGTGGTTGCTCGAATCCAATCAATTTGAGCGCGGTCAGCGTCTCACGGGTTCGCTCTGGTACTTCTGGAGCGTTAACTGCCGGGTCACCGAGGGTCGCGAGTGGCTCACGCGTTTTCTGGATGATTCGCGCGGGCAAGCCACCTCCGTCCAGGCACGCGCGTCGGCGTATGTGGCGTTGAGCTTCGTTGCCACCAAGCAGGACGATGTCGTCACGAATTACGAGACCAGCACGAAAAGTCTGGCTCTGGCACGCGTCGCGGACGACCTCTGGTTGCTTGGCATGGCGCTCGCGCGCGTTGCGTTTGTCACGGAACGGATGGACACGCGGACCATCGCACCTCCAGGCCGTAGCGGAGGTGCGCCGGCGTCAACCGCGGTCGACGTGGCGGAACTTTATGACGAAGCTCTCGGGATATTTCGGTCTTTGCATGATAGCTGGGCAACCGCGCAGTGCCTTGTGTACTACGCGCGTTTCCTTACTTCCCGAAATGCCGGGCGCGCACGCGCCCTGATCCTGGAAGCAATCGACATCGTGCAGCCTATCGGCGAACGCAATACAACAGGTATGGCCCTGGCCACGCTGGCCAATCTCACTCTGGATGCCCACGATGCTCCGGCCGCGCGCCGCCTGGTGGAAGAGAGCCTGGCGATGTCTGACGAGCTGAAGGACCTGTTCAACTCCAGCCAACGACTGGCAACGCTCGCCCAGATGGCGATCGACGAGCTGCAGTTCGGAGACGCGCTGGACTTGCTCGAGCGGTGCGCGACGTATCTTCGGCTGGTCGGCAATCGGCATCGGCTCGCCCATGCGCGACACGACCTCGCTTTTGCCGCGCGCATGGCGGGTGACCCCGAGCGCGCACTCCATTCCTTTCAGGAATGCCGGACCCTTTTCGAGGAACTGGGCCTCCACGCCGAGGTCGCCGCCGTGATGGCGAGCCTGGGTCATTTGCAGCGGCAACAGCGCGCATTCGCTAGGTCAGCGGCGACCTTGGAGTCGAGCTGGCGCCTGCTGACTGCGCAGGGCGTTGAGCTGGGCATTCCGACGGTGCTCGCCGGGCTGGGCGGACTCGCTCTGGAGGCCAATCAGCCAGCCCGGGCAGCGTGCCTGCTCGGCGCTGCCGAAGCACTGATGGCGCGGCTGCAAGTGGGCCCCGAGGGTGTTCTGAACACGACGCGACCGAGCTTGCGCGGCTACCAGCTCCGACGTGACGCGGCCCACGTGCGCGAGCTGCGCGGAAACGCGGAGCGGGTCTTCTCGAATTCCGCCGACGCGTTTGTCGAGTCGCTGAATGCCGGCCGCGCGCTGAGCACGGTCCAGGCGTGCGCGTTCGGACTGGACTCCGCCAGCGCGCCAACGGGCTCCTGACGGTGGTCGAGCCCTTCGGCGAAAGTCTTCATCACGCTGCCAGAGCAATTGTGATGCTTGACTGTCGGACTCAGCCCTCGCTGCCGAGCGCCTCGGCCACGGAGTCGCGAATGTGCTGGATGTGCTCTCGCGCGTGCGCCTCGGCCGAGTCCGCGTCACCGGCGCGCACCGCGTCGACGATCGCCTGGTGATGCGCCTGCATCAGCCGTAGTCGATCGGGGCCGTAAATTGGCTCGCGCAGGCAGCGGACGCACAGCCCTTGCACGCTGCGGTGGACGCGCTCGGCCAATTCCGCGAGCTCAAAATTGCCGCTCAGGTCATTGATGGCGCGATGAAACGCGACCTCCAGTCGATTCCACTCGACGCGATCGTGCATGTCGACCTGCTCGGCTTCCGCCGCCAGCAACGCTTCGGCCCGAGCCAGGTCACGGGTCTGCTGAAACGCGGCGCGGCGCACCGCCCGACACTCGAGCACCTCACGAATCTCGAACAGGTCCAGGATTTCGCGCAAATCAAACTCGGCGACCACCGCGCCCCGATTGGGTGACAACCGCACCAGCCCCTCGCGGTCGAGCCGCCGCAGCGCTTCGCGTACCGGCGTGGTCGAGATCGAAAAATGGCGCGCCAGGACCGCCTCGCGCAGACGCGTACCGGGCAGCAGCGCGCCGGAGGTAATCGCGTCGCGCAAGGCGACGTACGCGATGTCGACCAGGCTCTGGCGGGTGCCACCAACAGCCAACCCGGCGAGCGGCGGCAATTCAGTGGAAGTCATGAATGCAGTCGAATGCCTGCCGACGAGGTTGCCGGTCGCGCGCCGACCACCGCGTCGCGCAGAAGGAGGACGTGGGCGTGGGTGTATTGCATGGCCGCGTCGGCGTCGCCCGCCTCGACGCAGCGCAGGATCTCGCCGTGTTGCGCGTGAAGAGCTCTCAGCACATCTGGTGGGAGAATTGGACACGCCGTCAAGCCTTCGCGCAAGGTCCGTTCGGCCATGGCGGCCAGGACCAGGTTGCCACCCTGATCGTTCAGGGCGCGGTGAAGCTGGATTTCGAGCGCGGCCCAGCCGCTGAGGTGGCGGGCCTCGATCGCCCGCTCGAGGTCGGCGAAGACGCCGCGCGCGGCCTGCAAGTCGTGATGGGCGGCGGCCGCCGCGCGCGCGACGGCATGCGACTCGAGGACGCCCGCCAGCTCGAACGTATACAGCAGATCGACCAGGCTCGGCGCCGCCGGTGCGGACCTGACGGTGAAGGGCGAGTGTCGGACGGGGGTGGCCGGACGCGGGCGTCGCTGCACAGCCCGGCCAATTCTGCATCATATAGAATCCAGCGTCAACCCCACCGAGCGCCACCCGCCAGCGCATCGTCCGTGTACGCTGGCCTGGAACAGGCATGACGGACCAGGGCTATTCCCTCAGAATTGGCATCCCGCGCCTCGAGCTGCCCGACTTCTACGCCTCGATGTCGCAGATGAACAAGGCTTCCCTGGTCATGCTGCATGAAGCCGGCATCGTCTCGACCGACCTCGCATCGCGCATTGCCATCGCGACGCAGCAGTTGATCGACCGCGAACAACTCCCCGGCGCGCGGCGGTCCCACGACTATCTGGACTTCGAACGCGACCTGCTCGCGGCCGCGGGCCCCGAAGCGTCCTGGCTGCATGTTGGCCGTAGCCGACAGGACATGCTGTCGACGGGTGTCAGCCTGTGGCTGCGCGCCGCACACCTCGCATTCTTCGAAGATTTGCTGCAGGTTCGCAGCGGGCTGGTGGACCTCGCCTCGCGCCACATGGACACGGTGATTCCCATTTACACGCACGGGGTCCAGGCCCAGCCAACGTCGTTCGGTCACTACCTCCTCGCGTTCCTGGCAGGCCTGGATCGAACCGCCTCTCGAGCGCGGGAATCCTTCAACCGCGCGAACCGGAGTCCACTCGGCGCGGGCGCCGGCACCACGTCGTCATTTCTCATCAACCGCGAGCGCCTGGCCCAGCTGCTCGGCTTCGATGGTCTCGTCGACAACGCGTTCGACGCTAACCTGGTCGCTCCAGTTGATTCCGCGCTGGAGCTGGTGCAGGTCTTCGCCACGCTGGCCGTGCAGATCGGTCAATTGACGCAGGACCTGATGGCGCAGTTCTACCTCGTCGATTCGTGGCTGAGCCTGGACCCGGGGGCCATGCTCACCGGAATCAGCAGCATGATGCCGCAGAAGCGCAATCCGCGCGTGCTCGAGGTGCTCCGCGAGCACGCGAGCATCATCATCGGTTCGGCTGAATCCATGACGCTGCTGGCGCACAACGTCACCTCGGGCATGAGCGACGTTCGGGAAACGGTCACCAGCATCGTCCCGGCCGAGCGGATGCACGAAATGCTGTATCTGCTGACAAGGACGATTGAGGCCATGGTCGTCGATCCGCGCCGCTCGCTGGCGGAGGTGAACCGCGACTACTCGGCCATGACCAACCTGGCCGAATGCCTGGTCCAGTCCGCGCATGTGCCGTTTCGGGAAGCGCACGAGTTTGCCTCACGGCTCACGGACGACGGGCGGCGGCGCGGCCTGCGTCCGCCTGAAATCAACTACGCCGATGCCGTCGAGCTCTACCGCGCGTGCACGTCGTCGAGATTGCCGCTCTCGGAGGCAGACTTCGCGGCGGCCATCGACGCGCGAAACATCATCGCGACCCGCCGCGGACGCGGAGGACCGCAGGCCGCCGAGGTGGAGCGCATGCTGGACGAAGCCACAGCCAGCATCGCCGCGCATCGCCGCTGGCTCGAAGACCAGCGTGCGGCGACGCGCGAGGCGGAGTCGCAACTGGACCTCGCATTTCGCGGTCTCGTGAACGCGTCGAAGCTAACCCGCTGACCGGCTGGGTTCGGTCATCGAAATAGCGCCTGAAGCCAGCAGGTCATCGAGACGATCCACGAGACCGATCGCCTCCAGGATCTGAGGCGCGTCCGCACCCGGCGGACGGACCGCCGCGCCGACGCGCAGCGGCGTGCGCGACATGCGCGCCGCGACGCCCGGCATGGTCATGTCTCCCAATCCTTCGATGCTCTGCACGAGGCTCAAGCCGTGCGCACGGACCCATGCGTCCTGCATCAGCTCTTCGACGCGCTCCACGCGATGGGCGCCAATGCCGGCCGCCAGCAGGCGGGGCGTCCAGTCAGCGGTGGTGTGTGTTGCGAATCGGCTCTCGAGCGCGGACTCCAGGGCGGCCGGATCAACGTCGGCCAGGTCCGAGAGCTCCGCAACGTTGCGGAGGCGGTCGGTGGAGTCTGACCCTACGAACAACCAGGCGTCACTGGCGCGGTACAGCCGCTGGAGGGGTCCGGTCCCGCGAGCCTGGATGCCGCGCGGTTCGGTGTGGGTAGCTCCCTCGTATTCGATCAGGAACGCCGCCGAGTGCGTCGTGGCAGTCTCGACCAGCGAGATGTTGACATGCTGGCCGCGACCGGTTTTCAGTCGATGATAGACGCCGAGTCCAATCGCAAACGCGCCGCGGATGCCGGTGCCATAATCATCCAGAAGATAGGGCTGGCCCAGCGGCGGACCATCGCCGCCGAAGCGGTCCATCAAGCCAACGGCCGCCTGGGCGTTGCCCTCGAAGCCGCGGTAGGCCTGCATCGGGCCGCCATAGCCGTAGGCGCTCAACGAAAAATACACGATCTCCGGCCGCCGCTGGCGGAGCTGCTCGTAGCTGATGCCGTAGCGCTGCGCCTGGCCGAAGGCGAAGTTTTGCATCAGCACGTCGGTGCGCTCCAGAAGCCTGTCCATGACTTCGCGAGCTTCGGGTGCATGCAGGTCCAGCAGCAGCGTCTGTTTGCCGCGATTCAGATGCTCGTGTTGCTGGTTGCCAGGATCGGTTGGACGCCCGCTCAGCGAGACGGCGGCGGTGAGCGATTCAGGATGGGGGTCGTTGATCTTGATGACGTCCGCGCCGTACTCGACAAGGATCCGGCCAGTACACGGCCCGGCGACCACCTGAGTGAGGTCCAGTACCCGGATACCCGCGAGCGGTCCATTCGACATGACGGGCACCGTCGAGGGTGACGTGTGCTCGTCGATCTCCTGGGTCTTCCTGAACGCTTTTGCCGATCCTTCGAGTGTTGCGAGCTGGGCTGTAACCGCCGCGCGGTCCGCGTCCGGCAAGTGGCGCGGCTGTATGACACCGGGACTGTCGGACAGGTGGATCAGCACTCCGGGCATCCACGTCGGACCGAGCTCCGGATCGTCGAGCCGCGCAATGGTCCCGCGTGTGCGGGCGTGCTCGTTCGCGAGCCATTCTGAGGCGGTCCGCACCATGGCGGTTGGACCGCCGGCGGTATTGATGCCTTTTTCCCACTGCTCGGCAGTTCGCGTCAAAAACAGCTCTGGTGTTGGCGTATCCGTGCCAGCCGCCGCCGCGAACCAGCGTTTGAAACGCGGCGTGCTCGTCGAGTTGAACAGGATCCGCCGCCCGTCCGCGCACACGTACGTCGAGGTGCCGCGCGAGCGTGCCATGCGATAATCACCGTCGACCGAAATGCCGTTGGCGCCGATAAGCTCGAACATCGCATCGAACATCGGCACTTCGATACGTTGTCCAACGCCGTCCCGCTCGCGCGCGATCAGCGCCATGACGATGGCCGTTGCGGCATGAAACGCGGCGAAGTTGGAGGCCAGCGGCAGGGCGGTGTACACCGGTCGCGCCGCGTCGTCGCCATCGGCTGGCGTGGTGATCTGGCCCACGCGCGCGTAAGTGTCGGTGGCCGCCCCGACGACGCCCTCCCACGCCGGCACGCCGCGGCGTGGATCGTCCGACGCGAAGCCTGGAATCGAGCAATAGATCAGCCGCGGCAGCCTCGCGCACAGTTCGGCGGCGGACAGGCCGAGCCGCTCCATCACGCCAGGTCGAAAGTTCTCGATGACCGCGTCCGCGGACTCGATCAGACGTGTGGCCGTCGAGCGGTCGGCAGCGTCCTTGAGGTTGAGGCAGATCCGTTGTTTGCCGCGGTTGTAAAAGGCGTCGGCGGGGTGCCGCCAGCGCGGACCACCGGGTGGATCGACGTGTATGACTTCGGCGCCGTTGTCGGCGAGCATGACCGCCGCCAGGGGTCCGGCAATGTACTGGCCGAAGTCGATGATGCGAATACCGCTCAACGCCGCAGTCATGATTGCTTGATACGATACCCTATACGATTTGCGAGGAGAAGTGATGCCGCGATCCGTCCGGGATCTCAACGGTCGAGGGCTCGACCTGACCGATATCGAACACACCACGCCGCAGGAGATCGACGCTTACCTGACCACGCGCTGGACGGGCCGCGGCCCACTCTACGACCAGTACGCGATGAGCCTCATGCTCGACTATGCGCCGGACTTTGCCAAACTCCACTGGTGGGCGGCCGAAGTCTTTCGGTCGATGCCTTCGGATCCGGACACGTACGATCCTTCTTTCGCGACACCCAACTCCATCCAGCAGTTGCACAGTTACATGGTGCTTGGCTGGGAGACCGGCATCCGCAACCAGTTTCGCGTGTTGCGTCGTCTGGGGTTCACGCGCGCGCAGATGATGGAAATCGTCATGTTTGGTCGACTCGTGGCCGGCATGCGCGGCCTGGGGCACGTTTATCATGCGGTCGGCGACGTGCTGCCAGACTACCAGGACGGGCATGGTCATCCGGTGTTTCCCGCCGGCTGGGCAGCCGACCCGGAGGCCTTCAGATCCGGGCTGGACCTCGCCAGTCGCGATTTCACGGACCGGGATCGAGCCAATCTCACCGCCTGGTACGAGCGCACGCTTGGCTATGTCCCCAAATCAGTCGAGTTCGGCATGCGCTGGGACCCGATGCTGCTGAAGGTCCACCGCGCCATGTGGGAACGCGCGATCAAAACCCTGCCCAAGCAGGTGGCGCCCTACCTGATGCTGCGCGATGCCACGCTCAACGGCGATCGCGACGCGCTGCGCGAAGCCGCCCTGCTGGGCAAAGCCTGGGGCTTGACGCCCGACTGGATCGTCCGCGGCATCACCCAGACGGTCCAGTACTTCACCGGCTTGCGCGGTATGTACGCTGCCTACGACGCCGTCAACGACATTCTCAGCAACTGGGAGTAAGCACATGGTCGGTATCAGCGAAGGGCTGGATCTGTCGAATCTGCACGACATCTCGCCCGAGGAAGTCAACGCCCATCTCGCGCGCGTCTGGAGCTGGCGCGGGCCGCTCTACGAGATGTACGCCAACAGTTTGATGCTGGACTACGCGCCGGACTTCGCCAAGCTGCACCGCTGGGGCTCAGACCTGTTCGGCCGCCCGTCGCACGTCAACATTATTACGCTCAGCATGCAGAACATCCACAGCTACATGATGTATGGCTGGGAGACCGGCATCCTCAACGAGTTCATTACGCTGCGGCGCAATGGCATGCCGCTGTCACAGCTGATGGAGCTGGTCATGTTCTCGCAGCTGTACGCCGGCATGCGCGGACTCGGTCACGTGTATCGCGCGGTGGGCGACATGCTGCCCGTCTTCGGCGAGCCGCCAACGGCCCTGGAATTCCCGCCTGGCTGGGCGGCCGATCCGGATGCGTTCAAGGCCGGTCTGGATTTTTCCACCCGGGCAATGACGCCCGCGGACCTGTCCGCGCTGACCGCCTGGTATGAACGGACCATCGGCTACGTGCCGAACTCCATCAAGTTCGGTTTGAAACACAATCCGCAGTTCGTCAAAGTCAATCGCGCCAAGTGGGAGGTGGCGCTGAAGACCCTGCCCAAGCAAGTCGCCCCCTACCTCCTGCTGCGCCACCACACGATCACCGGCTCCCGCGACGGCCTGCGCGAAGCCGCGCTCCTGGCCAAAGCCTGGGACATCACCCCCGAGTGGATCGTCCAGGGCGTCACCGGCACCGCGATGTACTTCACGGGCTTCGAAGGCCTCTACGCCGCCTACGAGGCTATAGACGACCTGCTATAGGATTCGCCACGCTCTGAACAAGTTTTTTTAGTTGTCGCAAGCCTGCGGGTTCTCTCAACTCCCCAGTCAGAATGGAAGGGACCGGCGCACAGGTCTATCCACATTGCGCTCCCTCTCCCCCTGGGAGAGGGTCGGGTTGAGGGCTGCGTATCAGCGGGGCGTACGCACAACCCTCACCCGCGCTTTCGCGCGGCCTCTCCCAAAGGGAGAGGTGGCGGATACCGCGCCAGCGCATAAGTGTCCGCCACCGAGCAAACGGGCCTTCGGGATGCGCGGGTCCAGGGCGAGTAGCCCTGGGGAGCAAGCCCGCAGGCTTGCGACAACTAAAATAGCTTGTTTAGAGCGGTCTACTTGTTCAGAGCGAAAAGCTTGTTCAGAGAAGATCGCCGACCGCGCTGTCTACCATATTGAGCCCCTCGAAACCCGTGTAATAGTACGCACAGGCCACGATACCGAGCACCAGCCACTCCTTGCTCAGGCCCCAGGCTTTGCCCAGCAGCACCGCGTCGCGCAGGCCGTCGGCGTAGCCGTTGGTCACATTGTGATAGATCATAAGCCAGGGCATGCACTGACGCGGCAGAGCGCCGCGGAAGATGCCTTCCCAGCGCAGCCGGTACGCCTTGAGGAACTGCGGCCGGTGCTTGGCCATGAAGGTGACCCACTTCGGGACCTCGCCGCCATTGCGCAGGTGCCATTCCTCCAGCCGCGAGCGGTCCGCATCGGTGAGCTCGCGCGTGGAGAGGTCCAGCCCGGCGTTGAAGTGCGAGAGGTCGTAGTCCCAATCAGGTGGGAATGGCGACCTGGACACTGGTCGATCCTGGAAATCCTTGATGAACGGCCACGTCGCGCGATAAACGGCCTCCAAGCCGCGAATACCCGCGTAGACCTGCGCCGCCATCACGATCTCCATGAGCTGCGCCTTGGTAATGCCCTGGTCCTGCATCACCTTGAACTCATTGGTGATGCCGATTTCCCAGTCGAGCCCGATATATGTGTGCAGCTGTCCAACGGACATCATGAACACCGCCTCGGGCAGATCGCGGCGGAACTCCGGCAACAGCCGATGGTGCAGCTTCATCATGTCGGGCCGATTCTCGAGCCAGACGCTGTGTGAGGTCTGCAGGTACAGCGGCACGTGGTTGTTGCGCGCGTAGTTGTAGTAGATGTCCTTTTCTTCCTGCGTGGTGTGGTCCAGGTCGTCGAGATTGAGACCGCGGTGGACACCGTAGTGGACGGGCGTCAGCGTCATGCTGCGCCATCATATATGATCGCGTACACTGAGGCGGCACGTGAAGATCGCTATCCCCGAATCGTTGCGCCGGGCGCTCGCCGGCCGTCTGCCCGAGACGGTCCAGGCCGCCTGGTACCGCGGCGTCGACGACGTTGCCGCTGCCGTGCGAGACGCGGAGGTGCTGGTCATCGGCTTCATCGAGGCGGACGAGATTCGCCTGGCGATCGAGTCGGCCACCAGTGCGCGCTGGGTGTCGACACACGCTGCCGGAGTCGATCACTACCCCATCGATCTGCTCGCGGAGCGCAACCTGATCCTGACCAACGGCGCCGGTGTGAACGCCCCGCCGATCGCGGAGTTCGTCGTGCTGTGCGTGCTGAGCGCGGCCAAGAGCTTTCCATTCTTCGCGGTTGCCAGCGACCGTCGCGAGTGGCCGACGCACCGTCCGCCGGCGGACGAGCTGGACGGCGCGCGCGCGCTGGTCCTCGGCTACGGTGAAGTTGGTCGGGGCGTGGGCGAGCGGCTGCGCGCCTTCGGGGTGCGGGTCACGGGTGTGCGTCGCACGCCGTCCGAAGAGCCGGACATCATCGGCCCCGACGAGTGGCGCGCGCGTCTGGGGGAATTCGATTACATCCTGGTGACAGCGGCGCTAACCGGTGAAACGCGGCACATGCTGGGCGCCGACGAATTCGACCGGATGCGTCCGTCGGCGTGGATCGTCAACGTCTCGCGGGGTGCGCTGGTGGACCACGGTGCGCTGGCGGAGTCTCTGGCGGCAGGTCGGCCGCGGGGCGCGTACCTGGACGTGACCGAGCCGGAGCCGCTGCCGGCTGAGCATCCGCTGTGGCGGACTCCGAATGTCCTGATCAGCGGACATTCGGCTGGACGCAGCCCGCGCTCGCAGCAGCGGTACGCGTCGATGTTTCTGGACAACCTGCGGCGATTTCAGTCCGGCGAACCACTCTTGAACCTGGTTGATTACTCCGCTGGCTATTAATGCCAGCCAAGGGGAGAACACGTTCCAATGCAATTCGATTCGCGCGGTAGCATCCCGTCGGTCATCAGTCGTCGCTCGGCCTTGCGAATGCTGGGGGCTTTGGGTGGCGTCACGCTCGCGGCCGCCTGCGGACCGTCGGTGCCAAGTGCCGCGCCGACCGGCGCCTCGGGAGGCGCGGCCCCACCGGCCCTCACGGCGCCAGCCGCCGCCCCAACCGGCGCGACTGCTGCTGCGCCGGCGCCCGCCGCCGCGCCAACCACCCAGCCCGCCCCCACCGGTGCGCCGAAGACCGGTGGTACCCTGCGGGTGGCGATTTCGGCTGATCCCGCCAGTCTGGACGGCCACCTGTACGCGGCCGGTCGCTTCGATACGACCTGGCTGATCTACGATCGCCTGACGGAGTACGACCTCAACCTGAAGCCCCAACCGATGCTCGCCGAGAGCTGGGATGTCAGCAGCGACTACAAGTCCATCAAGCTGAACCTGCGCAAGGGCGTCACCTTCCACGATGGGCGCGAGTTCACCAGCGACGACGTCAAATACAACTTTCTCCGGGTCCGCGATCCCAAGGTGGGCGCGGGCGCGTTCGTCAATCAGAGTAACTGGTTCACCTCGTTCGACACCCCGGACAAGAACACGATCGTCCTGAATTCGGATCAGCCGCGGCCGCTGGTGTTCGACTTCTTCGAGCGCCTGAACATGGTCGACAAAAACATTATGGAAGGTCCGGACGTCAAGACCAGGGCCAACGGCACCGGTCCGTTCAAGTTCGTCGAGTGGATTCAGGGCGACCATTTCTCAACCGAGAAGAACCCGAGCTTCTGGATGGCAGGCCGACCGTACATCGACGGAGTGAAAACGCTCATTTTGAAAGATCAGCAGGGCGCGGTGGCCCAGTTCGAAGGCGGTCAGATCGACGTCTTCGAGACCATGAACCTGGTCGACTTTCTGCGGCTCCGCAAAGACCCGAAGTACGCGACGGTCGTGAACGACGTCCCGACCGGCATGTACTGTTTCGGGCTCAACACCACCTGGGCGCCGCTGGACAACAAGATGGTGCGTCAGGGCCTGAACTACGCCATCAATCGCCAGCGCTGGGTGGAGGGCTATTTCCAGGACACCTCGGTGCCAATCTCACTGGAGTGGTACCGCGGCACGCCGATGCACGACGATGCGCGCGAGAATTTTTACGCCTTCGATCTGGACAAGGCGAAATCTTTGCTCCAGCAGTCGGGCGTCGGGCCATTCTCGATGGATATGGTGCTCATCGTCTCTCCAGAAAGCACGCCGCTGGTCCAGATCTATCAGGCGGACCTGGCGAGCGTGGGCGTCACGCTGAACATTGTCAATATGGACCTCGCGGCCTGGCTGGACAACGTGAACAACCGCAAGTACCACGGCATGTATTACTCGCCCGCGGCGATCGCCGCGTCGGTCGGAACCGAACTGACCACCAGCAAGGTCTGGCAGATCGGCAACAACAACTCCGGCTTCGACAGCCCCGAGTACGAACAACTTGGCACGGCGACGACGACCGAAACCGATCCGACCAGGCTGACCGCACTCTACAAACAGGTCAACGACCTGATGCTTGACGAGTCGTTTGCGATTCCCTTGACCTGGCGCCCACCGAGCAACCTGACACGCGCGGCCGTGCACGCGACCAACAATTTCTTTGGCGGCTGGTGGTACCGCGACGTGTGGCTCGATGCCTGAGCCGCAATACAGTATGCTTTGACCTATCCACATGCCGACCGCGCAGAGGCGCCCCAATCGCACCCGAGGCACGGGCGTTGGTCCTCGCCGGGGTACGCGCGATGAAGTGTCTGGTGTGAGGACAGGGGGTGATCGTCGCGGCACGCGCGGGGCCCGCCAGGCTGAAGGTGGCGTGAGCTCGCCCGCCACGATCCGCCCGGGTGACGACACGCCGACCAACAAACACGAGCTTGCGTACCGTTTGATACGCGAACGAATCGAGGCCGCGGTGTACCAGCCCGGCCAGCGGCTGGTCATCGATGCGCTGGCGCGCGACCTCAACATGAGTCAGGTTCCCATCCGTGAGGCGATCCGTCGCCTGCAGGCGGAGGGCTGGATCACGTATCGCCACAACTCCGGGCCAGAGGTTGCCAACATCGGCGTCGAGCAGTGGCAGGCGACCATGGAGGTGCTGGCGGTTCTGGAGGGCTACGCCACGGCCCTCGCGGCGCCGAACCTCGGCGCCGAAGACCTGCGCGTGCTTGGCCAGCACGCCGCGGCGATGCAGCACGCCATGGAGCAGTTTGACCTGCTGCGATTCAGCGATAGCAATCGCGCCTTTCACAGCCTGATTTACGCGCGCTGCCCAAATCCGGTGCTGGTCGAACGCATCTCGGAGACGCAGGCGCAGCTCGACGCCATGCGCGGCACGCTGTTTCCGAGCGTCCCGCAGCGCGGCGCGGAATCGATCGCCGAGCACCTGCAGCTGATCTCCCTGCTGGAAGAGCACGCGAGCTGTGAGGAAGTGGAGGCGTACGCGCGCGCGCACAAGCTCCACTTCCTGCTGGCGGCGGTGCGCCAGTTCGAGCAGTGGGCGCTGGCGCGCCAGAGCCGCATGTCGGCGGCCTGACGGTCGCCACCCGTGGCCCGCGCCGCGCGGTGCGGGTTTCATATATGATGCAGTATACGCTTCAGCGGCAGTCATCTCACCATGGGGAGAACCGGGTCGTGGCGACCTACGCCTATCAGTGCGACGCTTGCGGCAAGGACTTCGAGGTTTCGCGGCCGATGAGCGATCGCGAAAAGCTCGATCGCAAGCCCCCGCGCTGCCCACATTGCAAGAGCAAGAAGGTCCGCAAGCAAGTCTCGATGTTTACGGCGATCAAAGACTGGCGCACCACCTGAGGCATGCCCAGGGCGGCTGAGCAAGTCCAGCAAGTGCTCGAGAAGTTCGTCGCCGACGGACCCGAGATCGGTTTGCAGGTCGCGGCCTACCTGGAGGGCGAGCTGGTCGTCGACGCCTGGGCCGGTCATGCCGATCCGGGTCGAACGCGGCCGGTCGACGGTCAAACGCTGTTCACCGCGTCGTCGACCGGCAAGGGGCCGGCGGCGAGCTGCATCCACCTGCTCGCCGAGCGCGGCCTGGTGGACTACGGGACGCCGGTGTGCGCCTACTGGCCCGAGTTCGCGGCCCGCGGCAAGACCGGCGTGACGGTCCGCCACGTGCTGTCGCACACCGCCGGGGTGCCGAAGCCGCCCGAGGGTTTCGACACGGCCATGCTGATCGATTGGCCGCGGATGTGCGCGGGCATCGCGGACCTGCCGCTCAGCTTCGAACCCGGCACGCGCACGGCGTACCACAATTACACGTATGGCTATATCGTCGGCGAGATCGTGCGGCGCGTCGACGGCCGGCCCATCGCGCAGTTCCTCCAGGACGAGGTGTGCCGGCCGCAAGGCGTCGACTCGCTGTTTTTCGGCGTGCCGCCGTCAGAGCTCGAGCGCGTGGCGACGCGCGTGCCGGACAACGAGTTCAATCGACCCGAGGTCCGCCAGGCGTGCATCCCCTCGAGCGGTCTGATCACCAATGCCCGCTCGCTGGCGCGCCACTACGCCCGGCTGCCGAATCTGCTTTCGCCAGAACGCATTGCGATCGCAACCGAATTGCAAACCGACGCGATGGACGAGCTGTGGCACGTCCGCGTCAAGCGCGGCCTCGGCTACCGCCTGGGCGATGACACCGGTCCTGGGGCCGGACCGCGCGCCTTCGGGCATGTCGGCGCCGCGATGTTCGGGTATCTCGACCCCGAGCGCCAGTTCGCCCTCGCGTTCATGAAAAACTACATCGACTCGACCGCCGGCTGGGACGTCGCCCGTGCCGTGTACGCAAGCATCCAAGTGCGTGGTGAAAGGAACTGACTGACTGACATGCAGTACCGTGTGATCTCCGCGGACAATCACATCCTCGAGCCCCCGAACCTGTTCGTCGATCGCCTGCCGGAGCGCTACCGCGACCAGGCGCCACGCCTGGTGCGCGGCAAGGACGGTGGGGATGGCTGGAGCCTGGACGGCTCGATCCCCGAAAGCACGGTCGGCCTGCCGTGGGGCCTGGGCGCGGTCAACCCGGGTGCGCGCATTCGCATCGCGCCGCGCGGCCTGCGCTGGGAGGAGCTCGTGCCGGGCAACTACGACGGCGCCGCCCACATCAAGGACATGGCCTCCGACGGCATCGACGCCGCGGTGGTCTATCCGCAGATGGTGTATCGCGCCTACACCGGCCTGAAGGACCGCGACGCCGGACTGGAGTGTCTGAAGGCATTCAACGACTGGTTACTGGAGGACTTCGTCTCGGTCGATCCGCGGCGGTTGATCGGCATGTGCATGATCCCCTGGGAGCACCCGATCGACGTCACGGTGGCGGAGTTGAACCGTGTGCTGAAGAAAGGCGCCCGAGCGATCTTCCTGCCGTACACCATGAACCCGCCAATCTACGCGCCGTACTGGGACCCGATCTGGGAGCTGATCAGCGGCGCGAATGCCGTGGCGTCGGTCCATCTGCGCTTTGGCGGGACGCGGCCGCCGGACCCGCCGCTGCCGGACGGGATCAAAAAGAACTGGATTGGCAGCGTCAACATCGTCATGGGCTACTTCTCGGCAATCCAGCCGCTGACCGAGATGATCTACACCGGCCTGTTCGAGCGGTTTCCAAACCTCAAGTTCGTGCACGCCGAGGTGGATTGGGGCTGGTTGGGCTTCTGGACCGAGATCATGGACCAGGTGGTGCGCCAGCACAGCTACTGGGTGGACTGGCCGATGCAGCGCAAGCCGAGCGAATACATTGGTCGCAACGTGTGGGTCACCGGACTGGACGACGTCGAAGGCTTCCGCCAGGCCAGACTCGGCAGCGGCCTGGTGGCGCGCGGGGCGATGTTCTCGATCGACTACCCGCACGAGATCTCGCTGTTCGGCAGCACCCAGAACGTGCTCTCGGAGCTGACACAGGGGCTGGAGCCGAACGTCCAACACGCGCTGCTGGCGGGCAACGCGATGCGGGTGTTCGGGCTGCACGACGACGCGGCCGACGGCAGCGTCGCGGGCGAGCGCGCGGCGGTGGCTGTCCGCTGACCCGCGCGGTGGCGCCGGGTGGCTGCGGGCGGCTGGTGGGGTTGGCGCGTGTGCCACTCCGCCGGCCGCGCCCGATTCGCCTGTCCTGCTCACCGCCGCCTGCGCGCGTCCGTTCATTGCAGCTAAGCATAATTGCGAAGCGTCACGCGGACCGTCACACGGAAACGAAAAACCGTCACGCGGAGCCGCAAAAGCGTCATGCGGATGTCACAGTTGCATAAATTGGGCGTCACGCGAGCGCGTGTCAGTTGCTGCCGGCCAGTCGCGTCAGCGTGCGGCTCGCAAACAGCCAGCGGCCGGCTTGTTTGACGCACGAATCGGTATATTCGGCGGCGGCCGAGATGGGTGACGCGGCGCCTGACTGGACCCACAGCAGGTACGAGTGCACGCTGGCGTGCTCGGCGTCGCCGTCGATCGTCGGCATGCCCACAAAGTGCATGCGTCGCGCCGGGTCGTCGGCCCGCCGACGCATCACCTGCTCCACGTAGGTGCGAATATTCTGGTGACCGACGTGCGCCCCGAACAGCGTCGCATCCGCGGTAAACAGGCTCACGTATCCATCCAGATCACCTGAATCCAGACAGCGTGCGTAACGCGCAAGGAGGTCCATGATGAGAATCCGATCGTCGGCGGTAAGCTGCATAGCCTCGTTCTCGCAAAGGACAGAATGAGCGTGCCAGAGGGTAACCGACTCAGCGCCGACGATCGGCTCGATATCCTGGACCTCATCGCCCGCTACGCGCACACGCTGGATTCAGGCGATCTCGACGGCTACGTGAACAACTTCGCACCGGACGGCGTCCTCTTCGAAAACCACAAGGGCCGCCAGCAAATCCGCGACTACGTGGCGATGCTGATGCGCGAGGGACGCGCCGGGCCGCTGCCCAACGGCGACGTCGCGTATCGCCATTTCGCCGGACAGTCGACCATCGACGGTGCCGGCGACCACGCCACGGTGCACTCGTATCTACTGTGGATCAACATGGGCTCCGAACCACCGATTTCCGCCGCCGCCGAGTACATCGACCAGTGCGTCAAGCTCGACGGTCGCTGGTACTTTCAGTCGCGCGTCTTGCATCGGCTGGCCGGACGTTTCCCTGGCTCGCAGCCAGTGGTCGTATCCCAGTCGACGTGAGGCTGCCCTTGCTCGACCAGTACCCCACGCTGTCCATGTTCGAGGCGCGTGCCCGCGAGATTGTGCCACCCGATGCGCTGGCGTACGCCACCGGCGGCGCCGCCTCGGAAGCGACCCTCGACCGCAATCGGTGGGCGCTGCAGCATCTGGCCATCGAGCAGCGCGTGCTCATGGGCGTCAAAACCATTGACACCACCACCTCGTTTCTCGGACTGACCCTGCCGACGCCGATCATCGTCTCGCCGATGGGCGGCATGTACCGCTTCCATCCCGAAGGCGACGTCGAGATGGCGCGCGGCGCGACACGCGATGGCGGCCTGAGTGTCGTCGCGGGCGGTGCGCCGGGTCTCGACAAGGTCGCCGCGGCCGCCAGCGGCCCACTGATCTTTCAGCTGTACTGGCTCGGCGATCGGGAGTGGGTTGCCGACAAGTTGCGGACGGTGCACGCCGCGGGATTCAAGGCGTTCTGTCTGACGGTCGACGCGGCGGCCTACAGTCGGCGCGAGCGTGACATCCTCCTTAATATGCCGCTGCGCCGGGCTGCCGCGGCGTTGCCCGACACGCAGTCGTCGCTGACCTGGGACGACGTGGACTGGGTCAAAGCTCAGATTCCGCTGCCGTTCGGGCTCAAGGGCATCATGACCGCCCAGGACGCCGAGCTTGCTCTCGACCACCGCGTCGACTTCCTGTGGGTCTCCAATCATGGTGGCCGCCAGCTCGACGATGGCCGGGCCACCATCGACGCGCTCACCGAAATCGCCGACGTCGTCAACGGTCGCGTGCCGCTCGTCGTCGACAGCGGCTTCCGGCGCGGCACGGACGCGATCAAAGCCCTCGCACTGGGCGCAACACTCGTCGCATTCGGACGCACCGCGCTCTGGGGTCTGGCGGTCGGGGGCGCCGACGGCGTTCAAAGCGTACTGCGGCTTCTCAACGAAGAGCTGGTGATCAACATGAAACTGGCTGGCCAACGCTCGACGAGCCTGCTGTCGCCGCGCGTGATCCGCCGCATCGACGGCTCGGGCTTTGCCATCAATGTGCCCGTGTCTCAGAGGACGAGTCCCGAGGGCAGCCTGATGTCGCAGCTCTCGGCCTCGCAGCGCGCCGCGGTGCAGCAGATCAGCGACGACGCCGGGCTCTCAGAGATCGACAAGATGTGGAGTATCACCGAGGCCGTCCTCGGAGCCGCGCCGAGCGCCCCGGCGCCGACCGACAGGACGAGCGAGTAGATGCCGGTTGCCCGCCTGAACCTGAGCGCGCAGCCATTTCAGGATGGACGGCCTTTCGGCGAGATCGGGCCGTACCAGGAGCTCTTCGGCGAGGCGGAATTCGCCGTCGACCCTGACCATCCGCTGAACCAGATCATCGTCGACCTGCCGCTTGCTCCGCGGGATTCTGAAGGCCGCGTGCGATTTGCCGCCGACGTGCGCATCCTGCACCCGAGCGATCCGACACGCGCGAACGGCGGGCTGTTCCTCGACGTGGTCAATCGCGGCCAGTCGATCTTCCCGCGCATGCTCGAGCCCGGACCAATGGGCCCCGCGACGGACGTGACCGAGGGCTTCTTGCTGCGCCGCGGCTTCACCGTCGTCTCGTGCGGCTGGCAGCACGACATCCCCCGCGGCGGCGGGCGTTTCGGGCTGACCGCCCCGGAAGCGCTGGCGGAGGGTCGGTCGCTGACGGGCGAGGTCACCACCATGCGAACGATCGACGCGCCGACCAGCACGCTGGCCCTGGACTCGACCTACCTGCCTGTCGACGCCTCGACGGGGACACTCCTGGAACGCGATGCCCCGACTGGCGCGGCGCGGGTGGTCCCGCGCGATCGATGGCGGTTCGGCGATGACCGCCACGAGATCCGCTGTGCCGACGGTTTCGTCCCGGGCAAGACCTACGAGGTCACGTACGCCGCCATCGGTGCGCCCGTGACCGGCGTGGGCCTTCTCGGCCTGCGCGACATCGTCGCCCATTTGCGGCGGACCGACGGCCTGAGCTTCGCGATCGCCCTCGGCGCCTCGCAGACGGGCCGGCTGCTGCGTCAGTTCGTCCATCTGGGGCTGTGTGAAGACGAGGACGGCCACCTGGTGCTCGACGGCGTCCTGGCCATCGCCGCCGGCGCGCGGACCACCGACGCGAACCGACGCTTCGGTCAAGCGTCTTCGCAGGACCCCACGCCGCCGATCTTTCCGTTCACCGACATCGTCCAGACTGAGCCCGCCACTGGCCAGGTTGACGGACTGCTGCGGCGCGCGCTCGAGCGCGGAAGAGTGCCGCGCATCATCCATCTGAATACGTCATCGGAGTATTGCAGCAGCTCCGCGTACGTCCACGTCTCTGCCGCGCTGAGCCATCTCACGGCCAACGGCCGCGCCGACGTCGAGGTGCCCGAGAGCGTCCGCATCTACCATTGCGCGAGTACCCAGCACGCGCCCGCGGAGTTGCCGATCGACAGCCCGTCCGGCCGCGGCGTCAACCCGCCGAACACGATCGATTACAAGCCCTTCGTCCGATCCGCCGTCGATAATCTCACGCAGTGGATTACCGCCGATACTGCCCCGCCACCCAGTCGGTATCCGCGGTTTGACGATGGGACCCTGGGCGGCGATCTTCGTCCCGCCACCGACGCCGATGGCAACGAGGTCGCGGGGCTGCGCCACCCTGACGTGAGCGTGCCGCTGGCGACGTACACGGGCTGGAACCGACGCAATCCGGCGACTGGCGGCGACCATCTGCTGGTTCGGGCGATGGGTTCAACCCTGCCGTTTCCGCCAGCGACCATCCGCGCTCGCTATTCGAGTCGCGACGAATTCCTCACCGAAATTCGTGGGGCGGCCGAGACATTGGTGGCGCAGCGGTATATGCTTGCCGACGACGTGGCGTGGGTAGTTCGCGCGTCCGGCGACCGATGGGACGAGTTCGTCAACCTCGATCAGCTTGCTAGCCACGCCGGCAAGGGGTAGCATCCGGTGGCGTCTGGGTATAGCGGATCGTATACGAACAGGAAGCACGTGCAGTATTTGTTAGTCGGACGCGGAGGCGAGTGAGCCTTGGGCAGATACGTCGTGCGGCGGCTCCTGCAGGCGATCCCCGTCGTGTTCTTTTCGACGTTCCTGGTGTTCATGGTCATCCACCTGATCCCAGGCGACGCTGCTGCCGTGCTCGCCGGACCGAATGCCACACCCGAAGCGCTGGCGGCTATTCGCAAGGACATGGGCCTCGATCAACCGCTGCTCGTGCAGTACTTCGTCTGGATCGGACACCTGCTCCAGGGCGACCTTGGGAAGTCGACGCTCAGCGGGCAGCCGATTGGCAAGCTGCTGCAGGCACGTGCCCCGGCGACCATCGAGCTGACCGTCGCGGCGATGATGATCTCGATGGCGGTCGCCTTGCCGCTCGGCATCATGAGCGCGACTCACGTGCGCGGCAAGCTCGAGTGGTTCATCTCGACCATCCAGAGCCTGTGGCTGGCGATCCCCAACTTCTGGGCGGGCATTCTGGCCATCATCTTCTTCTCACTGATCCTGCGCTGGCTGCCGCCGGGCGGCCGCGTCGCGGATGGCAACGACATCGGCGGTTCGATCAAGTCGCTCATCCTACCGGCGACGACCCTGGGGCTGGCGCTGGCCGCGGGCCTGTCGCGTTTCCTCAAGTTCAATCTGCTCGAAGTCTTCTTCGACGATTACGTGCGGACTGCCCGAGCGAAGGGTCTGAGCGATACCTCCGTGGTGTACGGGCACGCGCTGCGCAATGCGCTCCTGCCGGTGATCACCATTCTCGGCGTGCAGTTCGCCACGCTGCTCGGCGGCGCGATCATCACCGAGTCGGTGTTCTCCTGGCCCGGCGTGGGTGGGCTGATGCTCGATGGGATCTCCAACCGCGACTATGCCGTCGTCCAGGGAGGCTTGTTGCTCCTGGTGTTGCTGTTCATCATCATCAACTTGCTGGTTGATCTGACGTACGCTTGGATTGATCCACGAATTCGGCTGGGAGATAGCTAGACGATGGCCGTTCGATCCGCGTCTGAAGTTGTCGCGCGTCCACCACTGGTTGCCGTCCCGCAGAACGTCAAGAAGTCGCCGCACCCGCTCAATGCGGCGATGGTCCGCACGTGGCGCAACCCGCTGGGCAAGTTCGGCGTGCTCATTCTCAGCGTCCTGGTGTTCGCCGCGATCTTTGCGCCGTGGATCTCGCCGTACGATCCGATCGTCCAGCATCAGGGTAAGGAGCTCCTCGGTCCGAACGGCGAGTTCTGGATGGGAACGGACGAGCTCGGCCGCGACCTGTTGAGCCGCGTCATCTATGGCGCGCGTCCGTCACTGGTGGTGGCGGTGATGGTGGTGTTCATTGGCGGCGTGCTCGGCATTTGCGCGGGCCTGGCCGCCGGCTACTTTGGTGGCTGGGTCAACGGGGTGATCATGCGCCTGTTCGACGCGCTGTTCGCGTTCCCGGCCATCCTGCTCGGTTTCGTCGTCATCGCCGCGCTCGGCCCTGGCACGACGCAGGTCGCCTACGCCATCGCCATCGCGGTCATCCCCAGCCTGGGTCGCGTCTCCCGCTCGCTGGTGCTCAAAGAGCGAAATCGAGATTACGTGCTGGCCGCGCGCTGTACGGGGGCTGGCAGTACGCGGGTGATGTTTATCCACCTCCTGCCGAACGCGGTCTCGCCGATGATCGTCAACCTGGCCCTGCTGATGGGCTTCTCGGTGCTGGCCGAAGCGAGTCTGGCGTTTCTGGGATTGGGCACCCAGCCGCCGACGCCGTCGTGGGGCGCCATGCTCAACGGCAGCCGCGCCTATCTGCGGGTCGATCCGTGGATGGCCATCGGGCCTGGCGTCGTGCTGGCGATGCTGCTGCTCGGCCTGAACTATCTCGCGGACGCGCTGCGCGAAGCCTTCGATCCACGCCGCGTCAACGCCGGGTTCTGATTCGCACGACGGGTCTCCGCGCTGGTCCGCCTTCCGAGCGTCGCTGGCCGGCGTCGTACATGCGATCATATATGATAGTCGCCAATGTTCCCGAATGGTGACTCCCGCACAACACGCCGGACAGCTTTGCGACTCATCGGGCTGTCGGCCGGGGGCGCGTTGCTGGCCGCGTGCACCTCGGCGCCGAGCGTCTCGGCGCCGACCGCTCCGCCCCAGGCTGCTCCCACCCCGAACGGCGCGGCGCCGACCAGCGCACCCACGAGCGCCGTTGCCGCCGCTGCAGCTCAGTCAAAACCGACCGCGGCGGTCGCGGCTGTGTCGACTCCGGCCGGCGCGGCGCCCACCGCCGCTGGCCAGCCGCGACGAGGCGGTGTTGCGCAGTACTCCATACAGGCAGACCTCAGCTCCATCGACGGCCACGTGCGCACCCCAGGCGCCGTCGATAGCCTCTGGCTGGCGTTCGATCGCCTGACGCAATACGACGAGCAATTGCAGCCCCAGCCCATGCTGGCCGAAAGCTGGGACCTCAGCCCCGACTACAAGCAGATCAAGCTCAACCTGCGTCAGAACGTGACCTATCACTCCGGACGGGAGTTCACCAGTGACGACGTCAAGTGGAACTTGCTGCGCGTCCGTCGACCGGACGCGGCGTCCGGCCAGTACGCCAATCAGAGCAACTGGTTCACCGGCATCGACACTCCGGATAAATACACCGTCGTGCTGACCTCCGATAGTCCGCGGCCCGCGCTGTTCGACCTGTTCGAGAACCTGAACATGATCGACCAGCAGACCATCGAGATCGAGGCCGGGCCCAAGCAGACTAAAGCCGTGGGGACCGGCCCGTTCGTGTTCAAGGAATGGGCCCAGGGCGATCACCTCAGCTTCGATCGCAATCCCAATTACTGGCAGAACGGCAAGCCGTATCTAGACGGACTGCAGGCCAATGTCCGCGATATCCAGGCGGCGACCGTCCAGTTGGAGGCGGGCGCGCTCCAGTTGATTCGCAATCCACTGGTCGACGACACCGCGCGACTGGAGCAGGACGCGCGCTTTGTCAAAGTGCTGCACCCGAATCCGGGCACGTTTTTTGAGTACGGTCTCGACTGCAGCAAGCCTCCGCTCGACAACAAGCTTGTTCGACAAGCGCTCAATTACGCGCTGAATCGCCAGCGGCTGATCGACCTCTACAAAGGTAACGTCACGGTGGGTGCTCTGCCGTGGGGCCCGAGCTCACCGGCCTACGACGAAACCAGGAACAACGCTTTCGCGTTTGACCTGGACAAGGCGAAGTCCTTACTGCAGCAGGCCAGCGCGAGCGGGATCGAGCTGGAAAACATCATCATCAAAGGCTCCTACCCGCAGCAGGAGACGTTCCTGCAGGTGTACCAATCGGACCTGGCGTCAATTGGCGTCACGATGACGCCCAAGCTGGTGGACGCCGCGACGTGGCTGGACCAGGCCAACAACGTGAAGTACACCGGCATGTGGTCATCTGGGGACAACTATTCGAACCTGCACCCGGGCTCGTTGTTCGCGGTGTCACCAGGCTGGCGCGTCTATCCCAACAACGACGGCTTCCAGGACCCGCGCTGGGCGGACCTCGTCGCCCAAGCAAACGTGGAAACGGACCCGGCCAAGCAGAAGCAACTGTACTCGGACATCAATGACTATGTCCTGGACCAGTGCTTCACGTACGCGGTCTCCAACAATCCCGTGTGGTGGGTGACCACGAGTAAATTCCACGGTCTGACGCCCACGCTGCATCAGGGCTTCCTCTGGACTGACGCCTACCTTGAGAGTTAATGGAGGGACCCCGCACATCTGCGGGGTCCTCCCAAATGCAAACCTACTGTGCGAGCCAGACGTCGGAGTACCAGGGCGACTCGTGGGCCGTCCACTGGATGCCCTGGACGTTGGCTTTGGCCAGCATCAGCGGCGGCGAGACCGTCACCAGGAACACGAAATCTTCGTCCAGGATCAGGTCGTTCAACTGGGAGTAGGCCATTTTCAGTTTCGCGGGGTCCGTTTCGGTCGCGCCCGTGGTGATCAACTGGACGTACTGATCGCTCTTGTACGCTGAATTGTTCAGGTCCGGATTGAAGGCTTTGCCGTTGGTGAACGCGGTGCTGGGCGACAGGTTGAAATACGTTCCCGAGGCGAAGTAGATGCCGTTGAACTTGCGGTTGTTGACCTGGTCGATCCACGTGGCGCCGTCGTACTGCTGAATGTTCATCTTCACACCAATCTTCGCCAGGTCGCTCTGATAGATCTGGGCGAAGCCATTGGTCTCGTTGTTCACCGGATTGGCCATGAAGTCGAACTCGAGATTCTGGACGCCTGACTGGTCCAGCAGTGACTTGGCCTTGTCCAGGTCGAAGTTGTAGAAGTTCATCTTCGACGGCTCGTACGCGGGTGAGGCCGGCAGCCACGGCAGCGACTCTGGAGCGCCGATGCCGCCCAGGATCGTGTCCACGAACCGCTGCTTGTCGACGGCATACGTCATCGCCTGACGCAACGTCTTGTTATCCCAGGGCGGAATCGTCAGGTTGAAACCGGCTTCGTAGTGCGCGCCGGTGAGTGGATTCTGGAGCGCCTGATAATTCGAATCCGTCTTCAGCCTGTTGAAATCGGTGAGGGTCGGCGGCCGGGCAATGTCGAGCGAGCCCGCCTCGAGTTGCGTCACCATCGCCTGCTGGTCCCGGAGAATAGGGATCTGGATGCCGTCCAGGTACGGCTTGCCCGTCTGCCAGTAGTTGGCATTCCGTGTGAGCGTGAGGTGGTCGCCCTGCACCCATTCGACAAACTTGAATGGGCCGGTGCCGTTGGCGGTGTTCTTGGCGTCCGGACCTTCTAACGTGTCCTTGTCGCAGATGTTCAGAAACTCGAGCAGGTCGAAGATCGTTGGACGCGGCTGCTCCGAGTGGAAGATTGCGGTGTACTTGTCGGGCGTCTCCACGTCACTGAACCACGAGGCCATGCCGGTGTACTGCGCGGCGGCGACCTTCGGATTCGCGGCCCGCTGCAAGCTGTATTTCACGTCGTCGCTGGTCATCTCGCGTCCGGAGTGGAATTGCACGCCCTTGCGCAGGTTGACCTTGAACGACTTCGCGTCAGAGGCCATCTCCCAGCTTTCGGCCAGCATCGGCTGCGGCTTGAGGTTCGCATCGTAGGTGGTCAAGCGTTCGAAGATCCCGATCCAGACCACGTCGTTCTGGACCTTGAGCATCGGGTCCAGGCTGACGGGGTCGCCCGGTACGTATGCCTGTCGCAACGTGCCCCCCGTCCTGGGCTGTGGGGTGGTTGCCGCGGGCGGAGTCGTGGGTGTGACGACGACCGTAGTGGCCGCGGCCGCGGGTTTCGCGGCGGCCGCCGCGGCGCTGGTCGGTGCGGGCGTGGGCGCCGCGGCGGCGGGTGGAGGCGTGGGCGCGGCCGGCGCCTGTGGCGCGACGCCGCATGCGGCCAGGACAGACACGCCGGCGCCACCCACCATCAGTTTGACCACGGTTCGTCGATTCATGGCTCCCTCCCCATTCGAATGTGCGTTCAAGCCATCTGGACGATGGCGCGGCCGAGGATTTCGCCTCGCTCGAGTGCCTCGCAGGCCGAATTGATCTGCTCCAGCTTGAAGCGTCGACTGACCAGCCGATCCAGCGGCAGCTTGCCGGATTGGAACCAGCGCACGTACATCGGATAATCGCGCTCCGGATTGGGTGAACCGCCGTACGTGCCGCGGTAGACCTTGCCGCCCGGCAGGATATCGCCGAGAACGCCGACGCTGACCTGCTGGCGGGGCACCCCGACCTGCACGGCAGTGCCGCCTTCCGGCCCCCAGCCGGGAATGGCCGGGCGGACCGATGGCAAGAGCTGGGCGATGGTTTCGGGTCGGCCAATCGCGTCGAATGCGAAGTCGGCGCCGCCGTTGGTGAGCTCTCGGATCTGTTCGACCGCGCTGCCCTGGCTGCCATTGATGCCGTGTGTCGCGCCGAAGCCGCGTGCGAACTCCAGTTTTGGGTCGGTGACGTCCACGGCGATAATGGGTCCGGCGCTGACGTTCGCCGCGGCCTGAATCGCGCACAGACCGACGCCGCCGGCGCCGAAGACCACCACCGAGTCGCCGGGCCGCACGCGCGCCGTGTTGATCACCGCGCCACAGCCGGTGGTGACCGCGCAACCGATGACGGCTGTCACGTCGGTGGCGACGGAGTCGTCCAGTGGGACGACGAAAGCCTGGTCGACAACGGCGTGTTCCGACCACGTCGACGAGGCGCCCGACACGCGCAGCTCCTGGCCGCGCACTTTCAGGGCGGGCAGCTCCGGGCGGATGCCGCCCGGCAGGTGACGCGGCATGAAGCTGAGCATGACGTGGTCGCCCTCGCGAAGGCCGCGCACCCGCGGACCGGTGGCCACCACGGCGGCGGTTGCCTCGTGGCCGAGCAGGGTCGGGACTCTGGCTTCGGGATTATGAAGCGTATGCAGCTGCGTGTGGCAGATGCCACTGGCAAACATCTGTACCAGGAGCTGGGTGGGGCCAGGATCGGGGAGCTCCACTTCCTCGACGACCATCGGCTGGCCGATTTCGACGTAGACGGCGGCTCTGGTCTTCACGCCGGACTCCGTACAATCGAGCGAGTCATCGCCTTCACCAGCCGCCCAGCGCGGCAATGACGGCCTCGGCGACCGCCTGGCCGGCGCGACGCTGGGGCGGTCCACCGCCGCCCGTGTTGTAGGTGAAGTAATTCTTGGCGAAGCCGATGGCGAAGTGGTGCTCCGGATCGGCGTATCCGAAGGAGCCGCCGCCGCCCACGTGGCCAAACGCGGACTTGCCGGCGCCCGGTCCGCAGTCTCGTTCGCGCCGATAGCCGAGCGCGCGCCGCACGCGGACGTGGTACACCTCGTCCCACTCGAAGCTCTGGATTTCTGTCGCCAGGGCAATCCGCTCCGGCGAGAGAATCCGCACACCGTCCAGCTCGCCGCCGTTGGCCAGCATCGCGTAGAGCCGCGCCAGTCCGCGGGCGCTCATGATGCCGCCCGAGCCCGGAATCGCCGACTGCTGGATCGCGCGCTGGTTGAAGACTCTGGCCACCTGCGACCCGGCCGGTTCGCCCACCATGCGGGCGTCGTAGTCCGCGGGCGCCGGCGGGCCATCCGTCAGCACCGCGACGCGCGGCAACGCTTCATCCGGTACGCCGAGGTACACGTCCGCGCCGAGCGGACGAGCGATCTCCTCTTGCAGAAACTTGCCGATGGGCCGACCGTCGATGCGACGGATCACTTCGCCGACCATGTGGCCGAACGTCAGCGACGCATACGCGGTGCGATTGCTCGGCTCGAACATCGGCGTCAGGTCCGCGATGCCGCGACACATGCGGTCCCAATCCGTCAGCCAGTCGGGCGTGTAGCCGACTGGCGTCTGGGGGATGCCGCTGCGTTGGGCGAGCACGTCGCGGACCGTCACCCTGTCCTTGCCGTGTGCGCCGAACTCGGGCCAGTAGTAGGCGACCGGCCGATCGTAGTCCAGCTTGCCCTTGTCCGCCAGGACGTGGGCGCAGGTCGCGGTGACGCCTTTGGTGGTGGACGAGAGCATGAACAGCGTGTCGCCGTCAACTCGCCGACCGGTGGCGGGATCGGCGAGACCGGCCCACGTGTCGACGACGAGCTTGCCATTTTGATAGGCCGCCACCTGGAGCCCGATCTCGGGGCCTTCGGCGACGAGCTCTTCGAGGACCGCGTGCACCCTGGCGTTGGGATCAGCCATGCTGCGAATCCTATATGATTGGCGTGCCGGAGGGAAACCGCGCGCGGCCTATTCCCCGTGTGAGCCGCGCAAAGTGTCTGACAGTTTTTCAGCCAGCATCATCACCGTGGCATTCAGGTTCACGCTCGGACAGTCCGGCAGGATCGAAGCGTCGACGACGCGCAGGCCCTCCACCCCGTAGACGCCGCCGCGCTGGTCCACCACCGCCAGGCGATCACTCGACGGACCCATGCGACACGTGCAGGACGCGTGGTGGCCCGTGCTGATCGTGCGCGCGATCCACTCGTCGGTCGCGGAGTCGGACGCCAGGTTGTCGGCCGACGGATAGCGCAAGCCGGTCCGCAACCCGTCGAATGCGCGATGGCGACCGATTTCCAGCGCCAGGTGGAACAACTCACGCAGCCGAACCAGGTCGGACTCCTCGGCGAGGTAATTGAAATCAATCAGCGGCGGCGCCGAGGGGTCAGTGCAGCGCAGGCGCAGCGTGCCCTGGCTCTTCTCGTACATCAAGCTGCTTGGAATCGTGAACCCGCGACCGTCGTCGCCGTCGCGCGTGGTCGACATGATCATCGTCAACCAGCCGTCGTCGCGCACGTCGGAGCTCGGAGCAGTGGTCCGCACCTGAAGCTGCCATGGCACGCCGGGGGCCGGGAACGTGCTGACCGCCTCCGACGTGTTCCAGACCGTCATCACAAACGGATGGTCGAGCAGGTGCTGACCCACGCCGGGCAGGTCCAGCAGCGGGGTAATGCCGAGGGTTTTCAGCTCATCCGCCGGTCCGATGCCCGAGAGCATCAACAAGTGCGGTGAGGCGATGGCTCCGGCCGACAGAATCACTTCGTCAGCCGAGATGACTTCGATGCGATCGTCGGCGACGACCTCGACGCCGGTCGCGCGACCGTCTGAAAGACAGACGCGGGTCACCAGCATCTCGCACATGATGTCCAGGTTCGAGCGTGGACGAATCGGCATCAAATAGCCGACCGCGGAGCTGTGGCGGAGTCCGTCGTGGTAGTTGGTGGGGATTGGACCTACCCCACGCGCATCGGGCAGGTTCATGTCCGGGCAGTGCGCGTGGCCCAAATCGGTGCACGCGTTGAAGAATGCCTGGCTTGGCGGCAGCCAGTCGTCGTCCGCGGCGCGGCACACGGGGATGGGACCGGATGCGCCGTGCAGGTCATTGTCAGCGAAATCGCAGTCCGTCTCCAGCTTGCGGAAATACGGCAAGCAGCCCTCGAAGCTCCATTCCGAGTTGCCGGCTGCTGCCCAATTGTCGAGGTCCTGTCGCAAGGCGCGCAGGAAGACGGTGCCGTTGATCGACGAGCTGCCACCAATGACCCGACCGCGCGGCACGGGCATGTCCAGGTGGAGCGCGCTGGCGCGGGCGGTGTACTGCCACTCGTGCGAGGCGACGCGCGCGCCGGCGTACAGGCGGAGTCCGCGCTCGAAGCCGCGCACGCGAGTGGGCAGCTCCTCGAGGCGGGTGTAGTCCGGCCCGGCCTCGATCAGACCTACCGATCGGCCGCGATCTTCCGAAAGCCGAGCGGCGAGAACCGCGCCGGCGCTGCCGGCGCCCACGATGAGCGTGTCGAAATGTGTCCCACTCACCCCTGGATCCACGCGTCCGTGAAAGTAAATCCTTCATGGAGGGTGTGGCCAATCCCCTGAATGCTCGACGTCGCGAGATAGCGCGCTGGCGCAGCTGCGACCGGGAACATGAACGATTCATCCAGAAAGATCTGGTTCAACTGCATGTAGATGGCTTTCCGCTTGGCCGCATCCGGTTCAGAGCCGGCCTGCTCGATCAGGCTCGAATACGTGTCGTCCTTGAAGCCGGAGTTGTTGTCGTTGGGATTCACGCTCTTGCCCTGGGTGAAGAACGTGAACGGCGAGATCTGAGTGAAGGTGTCCAGGACCGTGTTGAAGCCTTTGTACTTGCGATTGTTTGCCTGATCCAGCCAGGTTGCGACGTCGACTTTCAGCATGTTGATGTTGACGCCGATCTTCGCCAGGTCGGATTGATAGATGGTCGCCAGGTCGATGAGCTCCGGTATGCCGGGGAACGGCAGCATATCCAGGCTGAGGGGTGTTGAGACGCCGGCCTGCGTCAGCATGGACTGCGCTTTGTCCAGGTCGAACTGATAACTGTTGGCGGCGGCCTCGTCGTAGGCCGGCGAGGAGGGTGGCCAGGGCAGGGCCTTGGGCATGACCGTCCCCTGGAGCACGGTGTCCGCGATGCGCTTGCGGTCCAGCGCGTAGTTCATGGCCTGGCGCACCATCTTGTTGTCGAAGGGCGGCATCGTCACGTTCAGCTGGATCAGGTAGAAGGTGCCCGGGAACGGGTGGACGACCGCGGCGTATTTCGAGTTGGACTTCAGGCGCGTGAAGTCCTGCAGCGGTGGACCCACCAGGAAATCCAGCCCACCACCTTCGATCTGCTTCACGGCGGCGGACGGATCGCTGTTGATCGTCACCTGCACGCCGTCCAGATAGGGTCGACCGCTTTGCCAGTAGTTCGGATTTTTCGTCAGCGTGATATGGTCGTTCTGGACCCATTCGACGAACTTGAACGGCCCTGTTCCAACCAGCATCGTCCTGGCATCCGGTCCCTGCATGGTGACCGGATCGAGCATGTTGAAGTACTCGAACATGTCGAACATGCTCGGCCGCGGTTTGTCGGAGGTCAGTACCGCCGTGTACTTGTCGGGCGTATCGACGCTGAACCAGTTGGCATAGTTGCTCCAGATACCGGCAGCCAGCGTGGTGTCTTTGATCCTGTTGAAATTCCACTTCACGTCGTCGCTGGTGAACTCACGTCCCGTATGCCACTGAACGCCCTGACGCAATTTGAACGTGATTTTGTCCTGGTTGGGCGAGACCTTCCAGCTCTCGGCGAGCATGGGCTGCGGCTCAAGCTGATCGTCGTAACGAGTCAGGCGGTCGAGCGCCAGCCAGGTGCTGTTGTTGTCTGGACCCTGGAGGAGGTGGCCGTCGAGGCTCGAGATATCGGCGAGCAGGCCGGTGCGCAGCGTGCCGCCCGGCTTGGCGTTGGGGTTCGCCGCCGCCGTGGGCGCCGCGGCGGCAGGCGGGGTAGTAGCAGCCGGCGCCGCTGCGGTGGTTGCGGCAGGGGCCGTGGTGGCCGCGGCGGCCGGTTTGGCGGCGGCGGTGGGGGCGCTGGTCGGCGCCGCCGCCGGCGCGGTCGTGGCCGGGGCCGCCGAGGTGGGTGCCGACGCGGGAGCCTGTGGCGAAGCCGGCGCACACGCCGCCAGCAAGCCGACCCCAGCGCCCAGACCGATCAACCGCAGTGCGAGTCGACGACCCATTACTCTGTCAGACCAGTTCGAGGAATGCACCGTGATCCTCCTTCGCTTCCCCTGCGCCGTCCACCATCCTATACGATCGCCAATAGTCCTTCCCGATCAGGGCGCGAGACTGTCGCGAATCGCGTCCGCAAGGAAATTCAGACCCAGCACCAGCAGCGCGATGGCCAGGCCCGGCCAGAGCGCCAGCCATGGCGCGGTGTCGACGAATCTCTGGCTTTCGCTCAGCATGTTGCCCCACGAGGGCGCCGGTGGCTGCACGCCGAGACCAATAAACGACAGTCCCGCCTCCGCGAGCACGCTGAATCCCAATGAAAGACTCAACTGGACCAGCAATGCCGTCGTGCAGTTCGGCAGGATGTGACGCAGCGCAATCCACGCGCCGCCGGCGCCAAAGCTATGCGCCGCGACCACGAACTCCTGGTCGCGAACGGTCAGGACCGAGCCGCGCATCACGCGCGCGTAGTACGGCGCCTGCGAGATCGCCAGCGCCAGCGCGGTGCTGTACAGCGAGGGGCCGAGCACGGTGATCAGCCCGATCCCCAGCAGGATCGCCGGGAACGCGAACAGCACGTCACACGCGCGCATGACGACGCTGTCGACGCCCCCGCGCGCGTAGCCCGCAAGAAGCCCGGCGAGCACGCCGGTGATGGCGCCGACGCTGGTGGCGGCTACGGCGACGATGAAGCTCACCCGCGCGCCGTAGATGATGCGACTCAGCTCGTCACGGCCGAACTGATCGGTGCCCAACCAGAACTGCGCACTCGGCGGCAGCAATTCACTGCCGGCGTGTTGCGCCAGCGGATCGTACGGCGCGATCAACGGCGCGAAGATGGCCATCGCGCCCAGGACCGCCAGGACGACGGTGCCGAAAACGCCCATCGGATTGTGCAGCACGCGAATTGCGGCGCGCTGGAGCGGACTCTGGAGCCCGGGCGCCGACGCGGCCGACGCGTCCTCCGTCTTTTCAGGGACGCTCAGCGCCCGCGTTGCCGCCATGCGGGAGCTAGCGACTCCCACTCAGACGGACGCGCGGGTCGGCAATGCCGCACAACAGATCGACCGTCAGATTCACCAGCAGGTACACGACGATCAGGAACAGCAGACCGGCCTGCACGATGGCGTAATCGCGATTATTGATTGCCGCCAGAATCAGTCGTCCCACGCCCGGCCAGCCGAACGTGTACTCCACGATCACGACACCGCCGATCAGGAACCCGAATTGCAAGCCGATGATCGTGATGATGGGAATCAGCGCATTGCGCAGCGCGTGAGTCAGCACCACGCGGCGGCCTGGCAGCCCCTTGGCCCGCGCGGTGCGGACGTGATCGCTGCTGAGGACGTCCAGCATGGCGCCTTTGACGAATCGCGACAGTCCACCGGCGCCTGGCAGTGCCAGCGTGATGGCCGGCAGGATGAAGCTCTTGATCGCGAGGCCCGGATCGCGTGAGAAATCCGCCTGACCGCCGGGCGGCAGCCATTGCCAGGTGACCGAAAACAACGTGATCGCGAGAATGCCGAACCAGAAGTTCGGGACGGCAATCACCAGGCTGTTGAAGCCCGAAATGCTCCAGTCCATGGCTCCTCGTGGATGGAGTGCCGCCAGGATGCCGGTCGTCATGCCGACGAGGACGATCAACACCATGGACGCGGCCGCCAGCTCGAGGCTGGATGGGACCACTCGGAACAGCAGCACGGCGATGGGTTGGCCGCTCAGGCCGGAGGTACCCAGGTCTCCTTTGAGGATATGGGCGAGCCAGACCACGTACTGGACGGGGAGTGGCTGGTCGAGCCCGAGGTCCTTGCGGAGCGCGGCGATGACTTCTGGGGAGCCCTTGGTGCCGGCCAGCACTACGGCGAGGTCGCCGGGGATCAGCCGCAGGAGCAGGAAGATCGCGATGCTCGACAGGATCAGAACCGGGACGGCCTGCAGCAGACGCCGAACGGCGAAAACAAGCATCGCAGCGCTCTAACCTCCCTTTGGAGTGATCATATACGACACCGTGTACGCTGAGAGGCAACCTCATGCCCAACAAGACGTTCCTCACCACCCACACCGGGAGCTTGCCCCGCCCGGCCGATCTCACGCTGCTGCTCCAGGAGCGCGAGGACGGCAAAGCCACCCCCGACCTCGACCAACGCGTTGCCGAAGCGGTCCGCGACGTCGTGCGGCAACAAGTTGACGCCGGCGTCGACGTCGTCAACGACGGCGAGATGGGCAAAATCGGCTATTCCACGTACGTCACCAGCCGACTGACAGGCTTCGATCTCGCCGAGGCGCCCACCAGCCGAACACCTGTCGACCTCACCGAATTTCCGGACCTGCAGGACTACCGCAGGCCGGTGGGGCCCGCCATCCGGTATGCATATACGGCGGTCTGCACCGGCGACATCAAACCCAGGGACACCCAGGCGGTGCACAAAGACATCGCCAACCTGAAATCCGCCGCCGAGGCTGCCGGGGCGGAGCAACTGTTCATGAGCGCCGCGTCGCCGGGGGTTGTTTCAGTATTCATTCCTGACCGCCACTACAACAACCACGCCAACTACGTCGGCGCTATTGCCGAGGCGATGCGTCCGGAGTATCGGGCCATCGTGGACGCTGGCATCACCCTGCAGCTCGATTGTCCGGACCTGGCAATGGTCGCCTCGCGCTACGCGAGCCTGGAGGAGTTCCGCACGTTCGCGGCCACCAACGTCGAAGCCCTCAATCACGCGCTCGACGGGTTGCCGCCGGAGCGCCTGCGCGTCCACATCTGCTGGGGGAACTACGAGGGGCCACACAACCACGACGTCGAACTCAAGAACATCATCGACATCGTCCTGGAGGTCAACGCGGCGGGCCTGTCCGTCGAGGCGTGCAATCCGCGCCATGCCCACGAGTGGCGCGTGTTCGAAGACACGCCATTACCCGACGGCCGCTACGTGGTGCCGGGCGTCATCGACTCCACCAACAATTTCGTCGAGCATCCGGACCTGGTCGCCGAACGCCTGCTCAACTACGCGAGTGTGGTGGGCGCCGAACGGGTCGTGGCCGGCAGTGATTGCGGGTTTGGTACCTTTGCGGGCGTATGCAACGTCGCGCCGAGCGTGGTGTGGGCCAAATTCCAGTCCATGTCCGAAGGCGCGCGCCGCGCGGCCGAGCGCGTCAGGGATCGGGTGGGAGTGCGCTGATGGACGAGGTCAGCCGGGTGCGCGAGCTTCTGGCGCGCTACTGCCAGCTCATGGACGACCGCCGCTATGCCGAATGGAGTCAACTGTTCACCGCGGACGGCATCTGGGCGCTTGGCGGAAAGGAACATCACGGCCCAGCTGAGGCGAAAGCCTACATGGACCAGCTACTGCGCGATCGACCCCAGCGACGGACCAGGCACTTCAACACGAACCTGCTCATCGAGCTGGATGGCACGCAAGGTCGCGTCACCAGCGACTACGCCGTGCTGTCGAGCGAACCAGAGGGTGCAGCCTGGACGGTGGTGTTCATCGGCCGCTACTTCGACCGGGTCGTGCGCAAGGCCGATAGCAGCGGCTGGCAATTTGCCGAACGCAGATTAGGCACCGCCGCGGACCGCGGCTAAGTTTTTTTGGGGGAGACTCATGGCTACTCAGCTGACTCGCCGTGAAACATTGCGCATCCTGGCATGTGGCTCCGGCGCAGCCTTGTTGGCCGCGTGCGCGCCGAGCGTGCCGAATGCGTCGCCAACGCAGCCGTCGGTCGCGGCGCCAGGCTCGACGCAGCAGCCGGGTGCGTCGACGCAGCAGCCGGCCGCCGCCACGGAGCAGCCCAGATCCGGCGGGACCTTGCGCTTTGCTCAAACCGCCAACCCGGTCAGCATTGACGGCAACAGCATCGCCGGCGGTGGCAGCGAAACCGCCTGGCTGGTGTTCGACCGGCTGACCACCTACGACCAGAACCGCATGCCGCAGCCCATGCTGGCCGAAAGCTGGGATATCAGCAGCGACTTCAAGTCGTTCAAACTGAATTTGCGCAAAGGCGTGCAGTTCCACTCCGGCCGCGAGATGACCAGCGACGACGTGAAATACACGGTCCTGCGCTTGCGGGATTCGACGGTTGGCTCCGGCATCCTGGCCGGTTTCAGCAACTGGTTCACGTCGATCGACACCCCCGACAAATACACGGTCCAGCTCACGACCGACGCGTCGCGTCCGACCTTTTTCGACGCCATCGAGTTGTTCAATATCGTCGACAAGGACAACGTGGAGGGCCCGGACGCGAAGTCGAAGATCGTCGGCACTGGACCGTTCACGTTCGTGGAATGGCAGAACGGCGATCACTTCACCGTAGCAAAGAACAAGAATTACTGGCAGAGCGGTCGGCCGTATGTCGATCAGATCGTCAGCTATGTCCGCGACCAGCAGAGCATGGACCTGCAGCTGGAATCGGACGGACTGGACGTGGTCAAGATTCCCGCGGTCGACGATTTCGTGCGACTCAAGGCCGATCCGTCGTATCAGGCCATCATCCACCCGGCCTCCGGTACCTTCTTTGAAGTCGGCTTCAATTCGAAGCGGGCGCCATTCGACGACAAACGCGTGCGCCAGGCGTTCAACTACGCCATGGACCGCAAGCGCTTCGCCGACACCATCATGCGTGGCACCGCGACACCCATCGACCTGCCCTGGAGCACCACCTCGCCCGCGTACGACGCGGCCAAGAACGGTGTGTACACGTACGACCTGGACAAGGCGAAGTCCCTGCTTGGTCAGGCGGGCGTCTCCAGCCTGGAGACCGGCGTCCTCGTCAACGGTATCGGCGCACCCCAGGTGCTGGCATTCTCGCAGATCTATCAGGACAGCCTGGCGCAGATCGGGGTCAAGCTGAACATCCAGAACGTCGAACCGGCCGTGTGGGTTGACACGCTGATCAACAAGAAACCGGATTACACGGGCCTGTGGGCCGGCACCGATCAGATTGCGCAGCTGTCGCCGAGCACGCTGTTTCAGCTCTCGCCGGGTTGGCGGCTGGACAACAACCATTCAAATTTCGTCGACCCGATGTGGACGGACCTGGTCAACTCATCGCTGTCCGAGGTCGATCCCGCCAGGCAGAAGGACCTGTACGCGCGATTGAATGACTACATTCTCGACCAGTCATTCACGGCGGCGATTGCCACCTATCCCTACACGATTCTGATGCGGTCCAACGTCAAGGGCACCGGGTACTTGCTCCACAACGGTGGGTTGAACTTCACCGAGACGTACCTGAGCTGACGGTTCGAATACTATGGGGACTCGATGACAGACGAAGACGCCATTCGGAACACGATCGCCCGCTTCTGTCAATGTCTGGACAGTCGGCAATTCGAGGCGTGGTCGCAGACGTTCACCGAGGCTGGCAAATTCGGCCGACTGGAGGGCCGCGCCGCGATTCTCGAGATGATTCTCGGGGGCGAGCTGGCCAAGCAGCCGGACCTGAAGCGACAGCACGCGGTGACTAACTCGGTGATTGACATTCACGGGGACATCGCCGAGTCCACCAGCGACCTGACGATGTACGACCGCGTCGGCGACGGGCCGATCAGCGTCCGCATCGGCCGCTACTACGACAAGCTGGCGCGTCAGCCGGACGGCACGTGGCTGTTCACCGAGCGCCGCCTCGAATGGCGCGACTGATCGGGAGCCCTCACCCGCGGCCCTCACCCCGGCCCTCTCCCAGAGGGAGAGGGAGGTTAGCCCTCACCCCGGCCCTCTCCCAGAGGGAGAGGGAGGTTATGTATCATCCAGCCAGGCGTCGGTGAAGTACCACGCGCCGTACTGATTGATGGTCATGCCTTTCAAATTAGACTTCGTGACCAGGATCTGCGGATTCGTCGCGAAGGGCATCGCCCACGACTGGTCCAGAATGTAGTCGTTCATCGCCGCGTAGAGGGTCTTCTGTTTGGCGGGGTCCGGCTCGGTGGCCACCTGCTGAAAGAAGTTTTGCCACTCGGGGGTGTTCCAGTCCGTATTGTTGGGACTCGGCCGCCACGTCGGACCATTCAGGTTGTTGATGGGCAGCAGGTTGGCAACCACGTCGCCAGTCGCATACATGGCGTTGTACGTGTGGCCGAGCACGTTGGACGCCCACGTGGCCGGATCGTACGCGCGGATGTTCAGCGTGACCCCGATCTTCGCCAGGTCCGCCTGGTAAATCTGCAGGAACCCGAGTGAATTCAAGGGATTTGCCGCGGTCGTGATGATGTCGGTCGTCAGACTCGAAATGCCGGCCTGCTGAAGCAGCGACTTGGCTTTGTCCAGGTCGAACGTATACGTCTTGTTCTTCTCGGCGTCGTACGCCGGAGAGCTGGTGCTCCACTGCAGGTTGAGCGGCTGGGCGAAGCCCTCGAAGACCTGGCTGGCGTTGCGATCGCGGTCGATGCCCCAGTTGAAGGCCTGGCGCACGAGCTTGTTGTCGAAGGGCGCCACGGACGTCAGGAAGGCCAGCTCGTAAAACGTCCCGGAGCTCGGATGGACCATCACGTTGTACCCGGGATCGGCTTTGAAGCGAGCAACATCCGGGATGGCGCCGCTGCGCAGGACGTCCAGCGTACCGCCCTCCATGGCCAGCGTGCCGGGCTGGTCGCCGGCGAAGATGTGAACGACGATGCCATCGAGAAGTGGCTTGCCAGTGTTCCAGTAGTTCTTGTTCTTGGCAATCGTAATGTGGTCGCCCTGGACCCACTCCACAAATGTGTACGGGCCGGTGCCGGAGGACGTGGTCTTGGCATCCGGCCCCTCCAGGACGGCGCGATCGCCCATGTTGAACTGCTGAAAGAAGTCGAACATCGACGGACGCGACTGGTCGGACTTCAGGACGACCGTGTACTTGTCCGGCGTGTCGATGGTCGTGAACCAGGAGCTCTGGGCCGCGAAGTCGCCATAGCCCGCCTTCGGGTCCTGGACCCGGATGAAGTTCCACTTGACGTCGTCGCTGGTGAACTCTCGGCCGGTGTGCCAGGTCACCCCCTTGCGCAGGTTCAGCTGGACCTGGGTGTAGTCGGGCGCGACGTCCCAGCTTTCCGCCAGCATGGGCAGCGGCTTGAGCTTGTCGTCATAGGTGACCAGTCGATCGAAGGTGAGCCAGGTGCTCTCATACGGCGCTCCGCCGCGCACGACGGGGTCCAGCGTGACGATGTCGGTCGGCACACCGACGCGCAGCGTGCCACCGGATCGGGGCTGGCCGGCGGCGGCGCCCGGTGCCGAGGTCGGAGCGCCGACGGCCACGGTCGGCTGAGCGGCGGCCGGCGCGGACGTTGGCTGAGCGGCAACGGTCGCCACCGGCCTGGCGACCGCGGCCGGGGTTGGCGTGGCGGCGGGCGGCGCCACGGCAGCGGAGGTCGGCGCCGAGCCGGCCGGCGCCGAGCCCACCCCGCACGCCGCCAATATGCTCACACCCGCTCCAGACAGAAAGAGCCGAATCGCCGCGCGCCGGCTCAGATGCTCAGTTGCGAACCGCCTGTTCATGTGATTCCCCCTGGTCTGGTTTTGGCCAGCGCAAGATCGTGCGTACGGAGCGGCCAAGGATCCACGCCTTGTCGTCTTCGGTCAGTTCAGCACAGTCCAGCACGTAGTAGAGCGCCTGCGCCCAGCTGTGATGCGACTTGCTTTGCGTGTGGTCGCTGGCCCACATGACGCGTTGCGGGCCGAACGCGTCGATCGCGCGGCGCAGGTGCGGGATCACGTCACGGAAGGGATACTCCTCTCGCGACAACTGACTCGGCGCATGACACCATTTGAGGGCCAGGTTGGGGTACTTGCTCAGCGCGAAGACCTGGTCGAGCTGATCCACCACGTGCGGCTCCGTCCGCGAGACACCGCAGTGATCCAGGATGAGTTGCAGGTTGGGAAATTTTTCGAGAGTGGGAACCAGCATGTGTGAGCGGCCCGGAAACCAGGCGAAGATCGGCACCTGGTGTCGCTCGGCTGAGGCGAACAGCGTGTCGAACCCGCCGCGCGCGTACAGGTCGAGCTCACCGGCCTCGGGGATCGGCACAATGCGCAGGCACAGCGCGCCGGGCTTGTTGCGAACGTCGGCCATCAGGGTCTCGAGATCGGGATCGATGGGATCGATCCTGGCCACGTACCGGAAGCGATCGGGGTGCAGCCGGATGGCGGCCTCGGAGAACGGATGCTCGCCGCGCACCGCGCCATTGGGCAGAAAGCGGCCGGGCAGATGACCACGTTTGGTGACGGGATTGTCGAAGCCCGCCCATTCGTCGATCAGGACGGCGTCGAGTCCCAGGGCGTCCATAGTCACAACCGCGTAGTCGACGATCAGCTCGGCCGGGGTGTGCTCCCAGTCGCTACCCAGACGGTTCAGGTGCACCTGCGCGTCGACGATGTCCATCCCGCGAATCGTATACGATCAGCGAGATGTTGTATGGCTTCCGCAATGGCCTCAACGTCGACAATCTGGACGAGACCAGCGACGAGGAGATCGACACCTTCCTCAACGCGACCCGCCGTGGCCGCGGCCCGCTCGACCCTGGGCCGCAGTACGAGATGCGAGCCAACGCCATGTGGCTGCACACTCGGCCGGACTTCGCCAAGCTGCACATGCGCGTCCTGGACGCCTGGCACTCCCAGGGCGTCGATCCCATCATCTCCGCCTCGTCGTTCGCCAATCTGCACACCTATATCAACCAGGCGTTTCTGCCCGGCATCGAGAACTGCACGCGTGGCCTGCAACGGCGCGGGGTCACAAAGGCGCAGCTGCTCGAAGGCATCATGCACGCCCAGCTGAGCGCCGGCATGCGTGGACTCGAGTGCGTCTACCAGGCCCTGGGCATCATCCTGGGCGATTACGTGGATCGGCCGGAGCCGGCGGAATGGCCTGAAGGCTGGGCGCCGGACATGGCCGCGTTCTATTGCGGCCTGGATCATTCCACCCGCGAGCTGACGGCCAAGGACGAGCGCAACCTGGAGGAGTGGTACGAGCGCACTATTGGCTGGGTGCCGCCCGGAGTCTCCTTCCTGGCCAAGCACGATCCGCGCTCGCTGAAAGCCACGCGCGCGCGGTGGGAAGGATGCTTTCGCGGTGCGCTTCCGAAACAGATGATGCCGTACTTCATGCTGCGGCATAACACGGTTGTCGGCAACAAGGGCGGCTTGCGCGAAGCGGTCGCGCTCGCCAGGGCGTGGGGCATGACCCACAACTACGTTGTCAACACCATCATTCAGGGCGCGTACTACTACACCGGCATGGAGCGAATGGACCTGGTGGCGGAGGCCGTGGGCGACTTGCTGTAGCCCTCACGGTCCGGGCCAGGCGGAATACAGTGGACAGATGCCGATTGAGATCCTCTCCGAAGCCATGCAGCGCATCGTCACCTCCCAGCAGGATGCGGAGGAGCTGGGCAGCGGCTTCGGTGGGCCACACGGTCCGGCCGAAGGCCCCGTCTGGTGGAAAGAGGGCGGGTATCTGCTCTTCAGCGACATTCACGCCAGCCGACGCATGAAGTGGCAGCCTGGCCAGGGCATCTCGATCGACAAGGAAGGCACCGCTAACGCCAACGGCCAGACGCGCGACCAGCAAGGGCGCCTGGTCGCCTGCCACCACTTCAGCCGGTGCGTCGATCGGCTGGAGGCTGACGGATCCGTGACGGTCATCGCCGACCGCTATCGTGGTCTGAAGCTCAACCGACCCAACGACGTCGTGGTCAAGTCAGACGGCAGCATCTATTTCAGCGATCCACCGCCACGACCGCCGCTGACGCCACCAGAGCATACTCCCGAGCTGGACATCGCCGGTGTCTACCGCGTCTCGCCCGATCTCAAAGAGATCAACATGATCGTGCGCGACTTCGTCAATCCGAACGGACTGTGCTTCTCGCCCGACGAGAAGATTCTGTACGTGAACGACAGCAATCGCCACTGCAAGCTCATCCGTGCCTATGACGTCGAGGGCAATGGCATGCTCGATCTGGGCAGCGAGCGGCTGTTCTGCGACATGAAAGGCGACGATCGACCGGGCGGCCCGGACGGCATGAAATGCGACGTCGAGGGCAACGTCTATTGCACGGGACCAGGCGGCATCTGGGTGCTCTCGCCAGGCGGCGAACACATTGGCACCATCCTGCAACGGGCGGTCAACCTGAACTGGGGTGACGACGACTGGCAGACGCTGTACTTTACAGGCCCAACGACAGTACATCGAATCCGACTGAACATTCCCGGTATTCCTGTTCCGCGAGGTGTCGTGTGAAGCGAAGCTCCGAACGCATTCTGACCACTCACGTCGGCAGCCTGGTGCGGCCGCCCGAGATCCTGGAGTCGATCCTGGCCAAAGTCAGCCACCGGCCCTTCGATGAGAGCGCGTTCCAGGAACAGGTGCATCAGGGGGTCAGGGAGGTGGTTCGCAAACAGGCCGAAGTGGGGATCGATATACCCAGCGACGGCGAGTACTCCAAGCCCAGCTTCGCCGGGTACGTGACCGAACGGCTGGCCGGTCTGGAGTCGAGACCAGTCGAGCGACCGTCGACGCCAGGCCCGATGAACTATCCGTTGCTCAACGAGGAGTTCCCCGATTTCATGGCGCAGTACAACTCCATGTACCGCACCATGTGGATGCCGCCCTCCATTCCGCGCGACCTGGTCGATGCCGCGATCCGCAGCGGTGGCACCGAACGCGCGAACGTGGTCGGGCCCATCAGTTACAAGGGTCAGGCGCTGCTGCGGCGTGACCTGGACAACTTTCGCAATGCCCTGGACGGGTTGCAGTTCGAGGAGGCCTTCGTTCCATCGGCAACGCCGTCGCGCAACGACGCCGATCCCTCGCAAATATACTCCAGCGAGCAGGAGTACCTGTACGCGGTGGCCGACGCCATGCACGACGAGTACAGGGCCATCGTCGACGCCGGCTTCGTCGTGCAGCTGGACCTCGGCCTGCCGGCCCGCAACCAGGTGTTGCCAGGTAAGCCGGCTCCGACGTGGGACGAGCTTCGGCGCGCCTCCGAGATGCAGGTCGAGGCGTACAACCACGCGCTGCGCGGCATCCCCGAGGACCGCGTCCGCTACCACCTGTGCTGGGGCAGCATGAACACACCGCACACTACTGACATCCCACTGAAGGACATCGTCGACCTGATCTTGAAGATCAACGCGCAGGCGTACTCGATCGAAGCCGCGAATCCGCGCCACGAGCACGAGTGGATGGTCTGGAAGGATGTCAAGCTGCCCGAAGGCAAGATCTTGATTCCGGGCATCATTTCGCACCAGACGAACGTGGTGGAGCACCCGGAGCTGGTGGCCTGGCGGATCAAGAATTACGCTAGCGTCGTTGGCAAGGAGAACGTCATCGCCAGCACGGACTGTGGGTTTTCACAGGGGTGGAACATGATCCGCGTGCATGCGGAGGTCCAGTGGGCGAAGCTACGCGCGCTGGTCGAGGGCGCCGCGCTGGCCAGCAAAGAGTTATGGCGGTAGCCCGTTCTGCTTCTCTTCTGAAGAGAAGAATTCATCTTCGACAGTGTCCAGCTCAGCGTCCCAAGTGCCAGCGCCAACGGCGTCGGACATGAAAGTGGTTCAGGTAGTAACAGACACATATGGAGGGACCATTTGATGGGATCGTATTTTCGAGAGAAGCTGCACGACCCGGCGTCGCGACTCGTCGGGATGTTCGTCAAGTTTCCGACGCTGGAGACCACCGAGATCCTGGCCAGCGCCGGGTGCGACTTCATCATCATCGACATGGAGCACGCGCCGCTCAGCACGGACGTCGTCTACGGCATGATCACCGTCGCGGAGCGAAGTGGCATGGCCGCGCTCGTGCGTTTGCGCGGGCACGATACCGCCACCGCCAACATGTTTATGGACGCTGGCGCCTCCGGCGTCCTGGTGCCGCATTGCTCGCCCTACAAGGTGGCTCGGCAGCTGATCGGCGACATGGTCTTTCCGCCGAAAGGTCGGCGCGGCGCGGGTGGCGGCGGACGCGCGACGCAGTGGGGCATCGACGGTCCCGACGAGTATCGGCGCGGTGGCGACCGCGGCGTCGTGCGCGTGCCGATGATCGAGGACCCGGAGGCTGTCGACGACATCGACCACATCCTGGCGGTGGAGGGTGTCGACGCAGCGTTCATCGGTCAGGGCGACCTGACGCAGACACTCGGTAATCGTCAGCAGGCCCAATCTCTGGTCGATACGGCACTGGCCGCGTGCGTTGCCCGCGGCGTTCCGGCGGCGACCACCGCCTACGGCGACGACGTGGCCGCTCGATTCCAGCAGGGATTCAAATGGCTGGCGATCGCCAACGACACCGGGACATTCACGCGCGCAGTTCAGGAGCGTCTGGCACTGGCCCGCGCCGCGAGCGAGTAGGGGAGCCTTCTTTTCACATGCAACATGGTCTTTCGCGACGCGCGGCGCTGCGCGTGCTTGGGCTGGGCGCGGCGGCCGGACTGCTGGCGGCGTGCGCGCCAACCGGACCCACCGCGTCCTCACCCACGTCCGTGCCGGCGGCCGCTGCCACTTCCGCGGCGGGCGCCCCGACCGTCAGCGTCTCGCAATCCACACCCGCGTCGGCGGCGACCACCGGTGCGCAGCCCAAGCGCGGCGGGTCGCTCAAGGTCGGCCAGGTCGGCGACGCGGCGCGGCTCGACGGTCAACTGGTCACTACCGTCGACGCGACATGGATGCCCTATGACCGTCTGACGGTCTACGACGCCAATCTCAAACCCCAGCCGATGCTCGCCGAAAGCTGGGAATTCAGCAGCGACTTCAAACAACTCAAGCTCAACTTGCGCAAAGGCGTGCATTTTCACTCCGGTCGCGAATTCACCAGCGACGACGTGAGGTGGAACTTGCAGCACGTGCAGGACCCCAAGGTGGCCGCGGGCGCGTTGATCCTGCAGAGCAAGTGGTACACCTCAGTCGAAACACCAGATAAATACACCGTGGTCCTTGGCTCCGACCAGCCGAAGCCGGCGACCTTCGACTTCTTCGAATACTTCGACATCGTCGACAGCGAAACGGCCGATGCGCTACAGACGCTCGTCGGCACGGGTCCGTTCAAGTTTGTCGAGTGGGCCCAGGGCGATCACCTGCTGTTCACGCGCAACACGGATTACTGGCAGTCCGGGCTGCCGTATCTGGACGAAGTGCGCATCATGGTCGAAAAAGACGGCCAGGCGATGATGGTGCAGCTGGAGTCCGGCGGCCTCGACGCGGCGGACGGACCGCCGCTGCCCGACTTCGCGCGCCTGGCAAAAGATCCGGGCTACACGCAGTGGACGGTCGCCAGTGGGACCAACGTCATCGGCGTGAACACCACCAAACCGCCGACCGACAACAAGCTCGTGCGTCAGGCGCTGAGCTATGCGCTCGATCGCGACCGCATCGTGTCTACGATTTACTCAGGCACCGGCACGCCTGAAGCGCTGCCGTGGGAGACGAACTCGCTGGCCTACGATGCCGCCAAGAACAAGGCCAACTCTTTCGACCTGGACAAGGCCAGGGCGCTGCTGGCGCAAGCCGGCGTCTCGAATCTGGCGTTCGACCTGGTGACGAACACTGGCAGTCAGGAGACGAACAGTCTGGCGCAGCTGTATCAGTCCAGTCTGGCGAGTCTGGGTATCACGCTGACCATCACGCCGTACGACACGGCGACGTACCTGGATCAGATCAACAATCACAAGTACACCGGCGCGTACATCGGGACGATCGCCTACGCGGCGATGGAGCCGGTCACCCGCATGGCCAATAGCCGCCACCTGGACCCGTCAGGCAACAGCAACACGGGTTTCACCAGTCCGCAGTATGTGCAGCTCTTCAACTCCGCGTCGGCGGAGCCAGACGGTGGGAAGCGCAAGGCGATCTACGATCAGGTGAACGACCTGCTGCTGGACGAAGCGTTCGTCAACTCAATAGCCTCCGCCCCGGCGCGCATGCTGACGAAGTCGTATGTGAAAGACATCGGGCTGAGCCAGCACGGGGCGTTTCTGTTCAACTCCGCGTGGATTGACAAATAAGTGGCATGACGCGCTTTTTCCCCAGAGGGGACCCAGTGGGGAGGGTCCGGTCTGCCGACGCGCCCGCGCTAGCGCAGAGGGTAGGTGTACGCCAGCGCTGGCGGAGAGGGCGGGCTAATCGACTGGTCTCCTTGCGCGGGCTCATCAAAGAGTGGGTGTGCCGAGTGATCTCCTTGCCGCGGGTCCACCGCACGGGTCCCCTCTGGGGAAGACGTGTTGACCCTCCATCTGGGTTGCCCCCGGCGGGTGCGTGAGAGGTCCGTTAGCCGTCGTCCTGCGCTTCGGTCCAGCCAGCGGCCAGACGGGCGACGGCGTCATCCTGGACCGGTGAGCCACCCCCGACGCCGATCGCGCCGACGAACTCGCCATTTTCGAAGATCGGATAGCCGCCGGGGTTCAGCGTGATCTCACCGGGCAGCACCGTGGTCAGACTCTGCGGAAACAGCGGACGGTCTTTCCACTGCTCCATCAGCTGCGCGGTCGGCTTGCGAAACGCGGAGGCGAGCCGGGCCTTGCCCATCGCCATATACGGCCCGTGCCAGCTTTTGCCGCGCGCGACGGCCACCGGATGCCCGGCCGTGTCGTGCACCGCCACGCTGACATTCAGTCCGCGCTCGCGCGCGATGCCGCGGGCGCGCTGCACGTACTCGAGGGCTTTTTCAAACTCCACGGGCGGACGTCGCTCCAACAGCTTCGCTCACTCTGCCGTTATCCCACGGCGTCGACGCAAGACGTAAAAACCGCATCGCATTTTCGCCCATGAGGTTCCTGGTTGCCGGCTCCCCGAGCACCGACTTCCATTCGAGCACGGTGTCCACGCCGGCGGGAAAGAGGCTTTCGGGATGTGGATAGTCCGACTGATACATCAACACCCCGTCGCCCAGAATATCCACGACCGCCTTCGTCATCAGCGGGCCCTCGTGGTTCTCGATGCCGCAAAACACGCGGCCCTGCTGCACGTACTCCAGCGGCGAGCTGGCGCGCTCGGGCAGCACGTCTTTGACGAACTTGGCCTGACTGGTGAGTCGCAGGATCCAGTTGGGCAGCCAGCCATGGCCGGTCTCGACGGTGCCCACGCGCAGGTTCGGATAGCGATCCAGCATGCCGCTGACCAGGACGTAGGCGAGCAGCCGTTCCGCGCCCCAGACGTGGGCGGCGGTGCGGGCGACGACGGTGTTGCCCCAGATGTCGCGATAACCCGGGAAGTAGGGCGGCTCGTAGAAGAAGCTGTGGTGGCAGTACGGCAGGTTCGCCTCGTCCATGGCCTCCCAGATGGGGGCGAGGTCCGGGTCGTCCACCGGCAAGCCCTCGGGCACGATCGGCCACACCGCGGCCACCCACGGCTCGGGCGCAAGCTCGCGAATGGTTTTCGCCGCCCAGGCCGGGTCGGCCGCCGGAGCCAGGATGAGGCCCTTGAGTCGACGGTGGTCGGCGCCGCAGTAGTCGGCCATGTAGCGGTGGTAGGCACGATACAGGCCCTGCGCAAGTTTGGGCTCCAGGGCCGAGCTGCCGCACGCCCAGGTTGAAGGCAGGATCAGGTCGATGTCGACGCCTTCGAGGTCCAGGTCCTCCAGGCGGCCGCGCGGATTGTCGTGCTGGACGTTGACGTGGACCGGCTTCTTGGCCAGGTTATCCACCCGACCTTCGAGCGCGCCGCGCGTCCCCGCGCCCTGCGGCTCGGGTTTGACGCCCTCTTTCTGACCGGCGACGCGCTCGTAAGGGTACGGGTTGATGCGCCAGATGGTGTACTCCTCCTCCGGATGGCCTCGCCCGGGGGTCGGCTTCATGCGCCGCTCGTAGGGCTTGAGCTCGTCTTTGCGGTCCAGGAGGTCGCGGTCCGCGTAGCGGAACAGGACTTCCACCGATGGAGTGACGTGCGTGTCAACGTCGATGACGCGGTAGCCTTGCCTCATATCCTTCTCAACTCAATTCAACTGATTTACTCGGGTTCAGGCCGCCACGACGGCGATGGCCTCGATCTCGATCAACATGTCGGCGTTTTTCAAGCGCGTCACCACCACCGACGAGCGGGCCGGTAACGGGTCGCGGAAGTGGCCGGCGTACTCCTCGCTCATCACGTTCGAATCGGCGCCGTCCTTCAAGTACACCGTGGTTTTGACCACGTCGTCCAGCGAAGCGCCCGCGGCCTGCAGAATGTTGGAAATGTTGCGCAGCGCCCAGTCCGTCTGTTCGCGGATGTCGCCCATCTTGCCCGTGTCACGATTGCGGCCCGCCTGTCCGGAGGTGAAGATCAGGTTGCCCAGGCGGATCGCCTGATTGAACGGGCCCGTTGGCGTGGGCGCCGCATCGGTACGGACGGCACGTTTGTCACTCACGGGTGTGCCCCTTGCGCAGAAGAAGATGTTGCGACCGGCCTGGAGTGGCCGTTCGCGGAAACAGCGCCGTCCGGCTGCTCCAGGTGAGCGATCAGGTCACGCTCGACGGCGGTCAGATGCTCGAACATCGCCCGGCCCGCGGCAAGCGGGTCGCGCGCCTCGACCGCCCGCACGATACGCTCGTATTGCTGGAACTTGGCGCGGTGGACCACGTCCTGGCGGCGCGCCCGACGCGGCGGCTGATTGAACACGCGCCAGTAGCTTGGCAGTTTGAAGAACAGATCGCGGCTGCGTTCGAACGACTCGATCAGGACCGGATTGTTGCTGAGGCGCACCAGCGCCAGGTGAAAACTCACGTCGGCCTGGTGGAAGCGCTCGACCTCCGCGGTGCGCATCTCGTCGAGGATGGCGCGCAGGTCTTCCAGGTCATCGCGCGTCCAGTGCTCGGCGGCCAGCTCGACGGCTTTGACCTCGAACAGCTTGCGCGTCTCGTACACGTCGCGCACCGAGACGCTGGCGGCGAGTGTCGCGAAACTGACGTGCTCAGCGCCGAGCAGGGCATTTTCCGAGACGATCAGGCGATTGCGCTGGCGCCTGGCGAAGCCGCTGGCGAGCAACCCGCCGAGGGCTTCGCGGATGGTGGTGCGGCCGACGCCGAATGCCAGACTGAGGTCCTGCTCGGAAGGCAGGCGCTCACCGGGAGCGAGGGCGCCGGACAGGATCTGGCGTCGGAGCTGAATGAGTACCCGGTCAGCCAGCGTTTCGCGCTTGAGGACGTGCTGAGGATTGACACTCATTATCTGTTTGTCTGACAATAAGGCAGTCTAGGGCTGAGGTTCCGTGCGCGTCAAGGCAAGGGAGGAGTGAAGGGACGTGAGATGCACAGGTCGCTGATGAACCGTCGCTGGATGCTCGGCTCGATGGCGGTGCTCTTGCTGCTGGCGTGCACGTCCACACCAGCCGCGGCGCCACCGACCCCGGTCGTCACCGCGCAGCCCACGGCCGCCGCGGCCCCGATCTCGGCAGCGACACCTGCGGCGAGTTCTGCGACGAACGCAGTGCCGCCTCTGGCCACCGGGGCCGCGACACCTCAAACGAATGCTGCTACCAGCGTGACGCCGCCGCAGGCCGGTGCGGCATCCACTCCAACCGCCGCCAACGCGCTGACGAAGATTGCCGTTTCGTACCCCGAGGGCGGCGCGCACTTGCCCCTGTTCATTGCCCGCGACAAGGGCATCTTCAACAAATACGGCCTCGACGTCGATCTCAAGCCGCT
>JAFAOS010000060.1 GCA_019247515.1 Chloroflexota bacterium
TAGCCGACCTGCCCTGGTCAGCGGTGACCCAGGACGACCTGGACCTGCAGCATGCGCGGCGCGTGCTCGACGAGGACCACTTCGACCTCGATCGCGTGAAGGACCGCATCCTCGAATACCTGGCGGTCATGAAGCTGCGCGCCGACCGGGAGGCGGCCCTCACCCCCCGCCCTCTCCCAGAGGGAGAGGGAGCCGCCATCGACGCTCTTCCAGAGGGAGAGGGGGCCGCCGTCGACGCTCTTCCAGAGGGAGAGGGGGCCGCCGTCGGCGCTCTTCCAGAGGGAGAGGGAGCCACGGTCACTGCTACTGGCGCAGGCTCGACCGGGCCAGTCGCCAGTGTGCGCGGACCCATCCTGTGTCTGGTGGGTCCGCCGGGTGTGGGCAAGACCAGTCTCGGCCAGTCGATCGCCCGCGCCCTCGGCCGCAAGTTCGTGCACATGAGCCTGGGCGGCGTGCGCGACGAGGCCGAGATCCGCGGCCACCGGCGCACGTATATTGGCGCGTTGCCGGGCCGCATCATCCAGGCGCTGCGGCGCGCCGGCTCGCGCAATCCGGTGTTCATCCTCGACGAGCTCGACAAGCTCGGCAACGACTGGCGCGGCGATCCGTCGTCCGCCTTGCTCGAGGTGCTGGACCCCGCTCAGAACTCCGACTTCCGCGACCACTATCTCGACGTGCCGTTCGATCTGTCCAACGTGCTGTTCATCGCCACCGCCAACGTCATGGATACCGTGCCGCCGGCGCTGCGCGATCGCCTCGAGGTCATCGACATTCCCGGCTACACCGAGGAAGACAAGCTGCAGATCGCCCGCCGCTACCTGGTGCCGCGCCAACTCGCCGAGAACGGACTGGACGTGCGCCAGGTGCGCATCTCGGATTCCGCGCTGCGCCGCATCATTCGCGAATATACGCGCGAAGCAGGCGTACGCAACCTCGAGCGCGAAATCGCGACCGTGGCGCGCAAGACGGCGCGGGCGATCGTCATGGGCGAGTCCGCGTCCATCACGGTGAGCAACCGCACCATCTCGGAGATGCTCGGGCCGCCGCGGTTCCAGCAGGAAGTGGCCACGCGCGAGGACGAGGTCGGCGTCGCCACGGGGCTGGCGTACACGCCCACCGGCGGCGAAGTGCTGTTCATCGAGGCGCGCGCCGTGCCTGGCAAGGGCAACCTGGTGCTCACTGGGCAGCTTGGCGACGTGATGAAGGAATCCGCGCAGGCGGCGCTGACCTACGCTCGAGCACGTGGACGCGAGCTGGGGTTGGGAACCGACGATCCGCTCGCGACCAAGGACGTCCACGTGCACGTGCCGGCGGGCGCGGTGCCCAAGGACGGCCCGTCGGCGGGTATCACCATGGCCACGGCGATCATTTCGGCGCTGACGCGACGGCCGGTGGACCACAGCGTGGCGATGACCGGCGAGATCACGCTGCGCGGTCGCGTGCTGCCGATCGGCGGACTCAAGGAGAAGGTGCTGGCCGCCAACCGTGCCGGACTGACGCACGTGATCGCGCCCCGGGACAACCGCCGCGACCTGGACGAGATCCCCGCGCGGGTACGCAAAGAGACGACCTTCACCTTCGTCGACCACATGGACCAGGTGCTCAACACGGCCCTCAAACGTGAGGTGCAACCCGAGCGCGCCGACGTCAAGCCACTGCGTCGCAGTTCACGGCGGGCCCAGGACGGGGTGGCCGCAGCCCCGCGCGACGCGTCCTGATTCCCAGAGCGGCGCCGCGTTCCGAGTAAGCTGGCTACAGATGACATTGGCTGACGCCGCCCCCGGACCAACGATCCAGGTCGGGATTCTGACGAAGGGCCGCCCGATGCTGGCGACCGTCGTCGCCACCCTGGTCCTCCAGGAAGAGCATCCGATCGAGATCTTCATCGTCGACACGGGCGAGCAACCATCGATCAAGCGCGAGGACGTCAAGTCAGTGTTGCGGCTGGCCCAGGACCGCCGCGTGCGGTGCGAATACGAGCTGCATCGGGATCGTCAGCGCGCATTCTCGAGCGGGCGGCTCAAGCTGCTCGAGAGCTTGACGGGGCCGCTGATCGCGTTTATGGACGACGACATCGTGCTGGCGGGCATGGCCGCGATGGCCTCGCTGGCGCGGCGGGCTGAACAGCTCGGCCCGCGGCTGGGCTGGGTGGCGCCGCTGTGCGTCAACGCCGGGAGCGCGCGCGGCTTCTTGCGGGACCGCCCGCATTATTCGCCGGGCGGCATCCTGGCCCAGGACGACGTGGTCCGCGGCATCATGCTCGAGTACTACAACAACAACACCGACGTGCTCGACGCGCGCGGGCCGCGCGAGCGGGTCTGGGAGCTGGAGTTTCTGACCGAGCTGTTCCCAGCGCTCGGGCGCGTGACCGAGGTGCAGAACGACACGGTCAGCTACCACCTGGACTACGGCGGCGGGACGCGGTGGGACCTGATGGAAGAGGCGCTGGCGGCGACCACGCGGCGCGAGCTGCACCGCCTGGTGGCCAAATACGCGCCTGCCGCGGCCACGGGCTAGCAGCAGCCGGCATTCGGCGCGGGTGGTCGGAAGCGACGAGCGCTCCTACTCCTCGCGAGCGACGCCGCCGGCGGCGAACAGCTCGTCCAGACGCGGACGCACCGCTCGCAGGGCGGCCTCGCTTTCAGGCTTGATCCGGACTTTGTCCAAAATGTAGTCGATCATCTTGCCCAGCGTGTCGGCTTCCTCCATCTCCAGGAACAGTGCGCGCTGGGAGCCGCGTTCGACGGCCGCGCCGGGCTGCAGACCCTCGATCACCGCGGCCTCGCCGTGCGGAAACTCGACGCGCACGGCGCCATCGTCGGCGTCGATCTGAATCATGTCTCGTCGAAGGAGTGTACTTCGAGTTGGCGGATACAGTTAGACGCGCATGCTGACCGCAGCCGACCTGCCCCACTTCGGACTCGATGGTGAATCGTTCGTCAGGCCTGAGTTCGCGGGCCGTGGGCTGGCGAACGTGGCGCCGACCGTCCTGCGGCTCCTGGCGCCCAGCGCCGAGGCACTCGAGCTGCCACCCCTCGACGGCAGTGTCCTGCCGGAAGGTCTGACCGGCGACGTCAAAACCGTGGTGCTGGTCGTGGCCGACGGGCTGGGCCATCTCCAGCTTGAACGCGAGATTGCCGCGGGCAACGCTCCGAACCTGGCCGAGCTCATCGCCCGGGCGGATCAGGCCGACGCGTGCGTCGCCTACACGCCGATCACGTCGGTCTTCCCAACGACCACCGTCGCTGCCCTCGGCTCGGTGAACTCCGGCGTGGCTCCGAGCCATCACGGCCTGCTGGCGTACACGCTGTTTCTGCCCGAGCTCGACATGGTCGCCGAGATGATCCGCTGGGGTCCGCTCAACCGTCGCGTCTCGTTCGCCGACCCGGAGTTCGGCCAGTCACCCGAGGCGTTCTTCTGGGCCGAGACGACCTACGCTCGCCTGCACGCGGCCGGCGTCGAGCGCACGTTCGCCGTCAATCCGAGCGGTTTCTCGGGAACCGCGCTCACGCGCATGCTGCATCAGCAGGCCACGTACGCCGGCTACGTCTCGACTTCGTCGCTGGGACCGATCGTCTCGCGCATCGTCCACGACAGCACCGAGCCAACCTACGTGTACGCCTACTGGCCGACCGTCGACACGATCGCCCACGTCGTGGGCCCGCTTACGCCCGAGCACGGCGCGGAAGTGGCCGGATTCGATTTTCAGTTCGGCCGCCTTTTGAATGCGCTTGCGGACCGCCACGACACGCTGGTCATGCTCACGGCCGACCACGGCCACGTCGACACCCTGCCCGAGGACGCCGTCAACTTTGCCGACCACCCGGAGCTGCTCGGCATGCTCAGGGCCATCCCCGCGGGTGAGCGGCGCGTCGTCTACCTGCACCCCCGCGACGGGGCCACCCAGGACGTCGCCGCCTACACCCGCGAGCATCTGCACACCGCCGCGGCGACGATGCTGCGCGACGAGGCGGTCGCCGAGGGTTTGTTCGGTCCTGGTCAGCTGAGCGTGCGCGCCGCGAGCCGCATCGGCGAGGTGCTGCTGTTCCCGCGTGGCGCGCTGCAACTTGTCACCCCCGTCGAGAGCCCGGACGGCAACCCCATGAAGCTACCCACGTTTCGCGGCCTGCACGGCGGCTTGACGGCCGACGAGGCCGTCGTGCCGCTCCTGGCCGTGCGGCTCTGATTCAGATCCCCGCCAGCCCGGCGTAGTGCTGCAGCTTCTCGAAGTTGTGGACCGCCTGGATGCGGCGGACCGTGCCCGAGCGCGAGCGCATCACGAGCGTCTCCGTGGTTGCCCCGTGCGGGAAGTAGTGGACGCCTTTGACCAGCTCACCGTCCGTGACGCCGGTGAGTGCAAAGAACACGTCGTCGCCACGGACGAGGTCGTCAATGCTCAGCACCTGGTCCAGCGCCAGGCCGAGCTTTTCGGCCTGGGCCCGCTCGCCGTCGTTGCGCGGCCACAGCTTGCACTGAATGTCGCCGCCGAGGCACTTCAGCGCGGCAGCGGTGAGGACCGCCTCGGGCGACCCGCCGACGCCCATCAGCATGTCGACGCCGGTATCCGGCAGCGACGGCATGATGCCGCCCGCCACGTCGCCGTCGCTGATGAGCTTGATGCGCGCGCCGGTCGCTCGCACGCGGCCAATGAGCTCTTCATGTCGAGGTCGGTCCAGCACGACGATTGTCAGGTCGCCCACGCTCTCACCCTTCGCCGACGCGAGCGCCTCGATGTTCGCTTCGAGGCTCCTCTCGAGCGAGACGACGCCCTTGCCGGCCGGTCCGACCGCCAGCTTTTCCATGTAGACGATGCCCGGCGGGTAGTACATCGTGCCCTGATTGGCCAGCGCCACGACCGAGACGGCGTTCGGCAGTCCCTTGGACAGCAGCGTCGTGCCGTCCACCGGGTCAACGGCGACGTCGACTTTGGGCTCCTGGCCGTTGCCGATGCGCTCGCCGATGTACAGCATCGGCGCTTCGTCTTTTTCGCCTTCGCCAATGACGACGATGCCATCCATCTGGATGACCTTGAGACGGTCGCGCATCGCGTTGACCGCCGCCTGGTCCAGGGCATTCTTGTTGCCGCGGCCCATCCAGCGTGCCGCGGCGAGAGCCGCCGCTTCGGTGACGCGGCAGAGCTCCATGGCGATGTTGCGGTCAAGTCCGCCGGCGGACTCCAGGGCCGAAGCGGCGACTTCGTCCGGTGTCATGGTCATGGGTACATCTCCTCCTCGACATCGAGAAGTGTGGGGGAAGGCGGAACGCGTCCACCGCGGACCTGCCCCGTCGCACGGTCGCTTTTGTGCAGGATAGCTATCGACCAGCGCGGGAGTCGAGATCCACCCGCATCTGCTGCCAGAGCGATTCGAACGTGGTTTCCGGCGTGGGGATCACGTGATGGTTGGCGATTTTGTCGCGAATCAGGCTGGCGTCGACTTCACGTGCAAGCTCGAAATCGGGGCTTTCGGAGTTGATGGCCTGGGCGCGCAGGGCGAAGCGGACCCGGTCGGTCGAGACCATGCGTGAGGAGCGCACCACGCGGTACAGCCGACCGTCGAGCGCGCGGCAGTACGGCGGTACGACCACACCCACAGCTTAACGCCCGCCAGGTTCCTGGCGGACGACTTGGGTCGTGTCGAGGGGTAGGGGAGACCCCTACAACCCCCACGGGGTGGTGTGCGTGAACCGCCGTCGGCCTGGGTGGGCAGGCGCCTACGATCCCGGGGGGGTGGTGTGCGTGAACGGCCGTCGGCCTGGGTGGGCAGGCGCCTACGATCCCGAGGGGGTGGTGGGCGTGAACGGCGTCGGCCTGGGGAGGCCCCTAGAACCCCAGGGTGGTGTCACGAAAGGTCCGTCGACACTCGTTCTGGCGACCACCACAGGGGCAGGAGTCTTCATGCGTGCTTGCGGGTGTCGGACCGACCATCGCGTCCACTCGGGACCTGATAATTGTCCCAGCCACGGGCTGTCCACGCGCTGCCCTTCGCTCAGGCGGCTTCGCCGCCGAGAGCCACGTATTCGGTGCGCAGCCGCTGCCGCGCGCGACACAGGGTGGTTCGCACCGCGCCCGACGA
>JAFAOS010000243.1 GCA_019247515.1 Chloroflexota bacterium
CTGCAATGCCGTCATCCCGCACTTCGAGAACCTGCCAGCCGCCTTCCAGCATCTGGCCACCCTCTTACGACCCGGCGGCGTCCTCGCGGTCTGCCACGCGGTGCCACGTGAGCAAGTGAACGCGATCCACCGTGCCGGTCCACCCGCGATCCAACACGACCAGCTTCCTCCAGGTGCGGTCGTCGTCGCCACGCTCCGCGCCGCAGGCCTGCAGGTGGACACGGTTGAGGATACCGAACACTACTACTTTGTCCGCGCGCAGGCATCCCACCTCACCACTCACGGTTGACCCCGGTCCACGCGGCTCCCAGTCCGGCTGGCCGGCGCGGTCCGATATTCCGCGACTATCTTGCTCTCATGCGCGCGGCCCGTTGCAATCTGTCGCAATAGAGATGTGCATAGATAAGTCACAGGGCTAACAGCTCTGTATGTTGGGTAAATTATGCCGCATTTGGCGATGATGCATGCGATTTCTTGAAATTCGGGATAGCGTCCCGTCAAGTGCTGTGAAAACCTCGCGCTGGCCGGTGTGGTGGCTCAGCTTGCCTGCTCCGCAACGGGGTCGAGATGCACCGTATAGCCGAGCCGTTTCAGCCGCTGGACGAGCCGGTGCTCCAACCGCAGGCGTTGGTGTGGGTCGAGCACGCCGTCGCCCCGCTCGCGATAGCACCCGCCATTCTTGAGCAGATGGTAGGCGCTCACCAGGATCCGATGGCCGACGGCTACGGCGGCTTTCTTGGCTCCCCGCCGGGCGGCGAGTCGTGCGGAGAGGGCGCTCAGGTAAGTGCCCTTGCTCCGCCGGGCGGCATGGCCCGCCTCGATCAGCGCCGCGCGTAACCATGGGCTGCCCTTGCGCGTGCGCCCACTCAATCGTTTGCCAGCGCTCTCGTGATTCCCGGGGCAGAGGCCGGCCCAGGAAGCCAGGTGCGCCGAGGTGCGGAAGCGCGTCATGTCCGTCCCAAGCTCCGCGACTATCACTTCGGCGGTCCGCGGGCCGACCCCCGGGATCGCCACCAGCCGGGATACGGCCTCCACCCCCGAGAGCGCGATAGCCGGCAGGGACTCCGTCTCGACGGGCAGGGACTCTGGTGTTGGGTCAGTGGCCTCTGGCGCCACGGGCCCCGCGACCGGATCGCCCTCCAGCCGCCGCCGAATCTCGGTGCTCACTATGTCGATCCGCGCGTTGAGCTCGTCGATGTGGGCGAGCTGCTGATCGAGCAGGAACCTTTGATGGGCGCCGACTTGCCCCACTAACGCCCGCTCCAACTCCGGCAGCTTCTCGCGGAGCCGCCCGCGGGCGCGTTGGGCCAGTTGCCGGGCCTCGGTCTCGCCCGCCACCAGCCCGTCGAGCATCGCGCGCGCCGAGCGGCCTAGCACATCGGTCGCGACATCGCCCAGCTTGATGTTCGCGCCCTCGAGCGTCTTCTGCAGCCGGTTGATCTCCGCGCTCCGCTCGTTCACCAGACTCACCCGATAGCGCGTCAGCTCCCGCAGCTCCCGCTGGGCCCGAGCCGGCACGTAGCTAGCGCGCAGCAGCCCATGACGCAGCAGGTCCGCGATCCACTCGCAATCCTTCACGTCGGTCTTGCGACCAGGGACGGCCTTGGTGTGCTGCGCGTTCGCCAGCACCAACGCGAAGCGGTCTTCGAGGAGATTGTAGATCGGCTTCCAGTAGACGCCGGTCGCCTCCATGGCGACGTGGCTCACCCCGTGCTCGTCCAGCCAGTCGCCCAGCGCCTGCAACTCCTCGGTCATCGTGCCGAAGGTGCGGATCTCCTTCTGGGGAGCGCCCTCGGTTCTCGACACGAGCACGCAAGCCACCACGCGCCGTTTGTGAATGTCCAACCCGCAACAGCGGGGATAGGTCACTTCCATCGGGCCTCCTCCTCGTCGCCATGCGACCGGGGGGGACGCCCCGAGAACCCAATTGTGCTGTACGTGCTTCCCCGCAGGGAGCAACAGGCGGTGGTGCTGGCAGGGCATCCAGGCCAAAGTGGTGGCGGGCTCGAAGCACCAATCTTGACTCGACCCCGACGCACCCGGCCGCATACCTGCACCGTAGCATGGCGCTCCGGTTTTCATCCCGCGTTGGCGACCGTGTCGGTCATGGGAAAGTGGTGTAAATAGCGACCGTGGCTTGCCCGGCTGTTGGGTGTCCGGTGTTGTTTGTTAGCTCGCCGTCTCCTCCAGTGCCATCGGCAGCGGCGTGCCCGGGGGTGGGTGGAGCAGCTTGTGCATCGAGGTCTCGCTGAAGTAGTGCCGCCCGACCAGCCACTCGTCGTTCTGCTCGGCGAGCAAGGCACCCAGCAGGCGGATCACGGCGGCGCGGTTCGGGAAGATCCCGACTACCGCGCTGCGCCGCTTCAACTCCTTATTCAGCCGCTCCAGCGGGTTGGTGCTGTAGATCTGGCGCCGATGCTCCGCTGGGAAGTCGTAGAAGGTGCAGATCTCCTCTTCGGCCTCCTCCAAGAGCGCCACCGCCTGGGGGAAGCGCGCCCGGAGCGTCTGGCAGACCTCGCGCAACTGGCGCTGGGCGCTGGCCCGGTCCGGTTGCTGGAAGATCGTCCGCACGGTCGGCGCCACCATCGCCTGAGCGGTCTTGGGCACTCGCGCGAGCAGGTTTCGCATGAAGTGGACGCGGCACCGCTGCCAGGCCGCCCCCACGAACACTTCCCGGATCGCCTGCTTGAGGCCGGGGTGCGCGTCGGAGATCACGAGCTGCACGCCCTGGAGGCCCCGCCCGACCAGGCGCTGGAAGAACGCCCGCCACAACGCGACATCTTCGCTCAGGCCCACCTCCAGCCCCAGCACTTCGCGCACCCCGTCGGCGCGGACGCCGTAGGCCACGATCACGCCCATCGACACCACGCGCCCGTCGTCCCGCACGTGCTCGTAGCGCGCGTCGACCCAGAGATACGGATAGCCGGCATCCAGACGCCGTGTCCGGAACGCCTCCACTTGCGCGTCGAGGCTCGCCGCCAGGCGGCTCACTTCACTCTTGGAGATCCCGGCGATGCCCAGCGCTTGGACCACCGCTTCCACCTTCCGGGTGCTCACCCCCTGCACGTACGCTTCCGCGATCACCGCCACCAACGCTTGCTCCGCCCGCCGCCGCGGCTCCAGCCAGCCGGGCAGGTAGCTGCCCTGCCGCAGCTTCGGAATCTGCAGCTCCAGCGAGCCCACCCGCGTGTCCCAGGTGCGGGGGCGGTACCCGTTGCGCTGCGTGCTCCGCTCGTCCGTCCGCTCGTAACGCTCCGCTCCGATCTGCGCCGTCACTTCGGCTTCCATCAGTTCCTGCACCGCCCACCGCACGATCTGGCGGAGCGGGTCCTCGGCCGGCTCCTCGCCCTTGCGCAGCCCGTCCGGAAACGCCATCCTCTCCTCGGCCATCGTGTGCTCCTTTCCTTAAGGTCGTCTCATCAACCCTTGGGAAAGCACACGGTGGCCTTCGTCGTCAAGGCCCGACTTTTACACCACGCCCGGGGATTCTATCGATGCTACTCTCGCCCACCGCGATGAGAGTTGACAGTTAGCTTGGTAGTGCCCGCCCCGCCGCCGGCCTGATGAACTTTAAGAAATTAGCCTGGTACAGCCGCCGGCCTGAGGGCCGGACCAGGGATAGTGGTCGGGGTCCGGCCTTCAGGCCGGCGGCTGTACTCGCTTGATTTGTCAAACTTCATCTCGGCGGCAACCGGAGTTGCCGCGTAACCGGGGCCAACAGCCTAGTGCCGGTGCTAGTGTTGTCCCGTGGGCACCAACCACTGGGTACCGCGCGTAACCGGGGCCAACAGCCTAGTGCCGGTGCTAGAGGATGATGCTGACGGCGCCGTGGTCGCGCAGCGTCTCCTGGTCGAGGGTGGCGCGGCGGTAGCGGATACGTAGGCCGTCGGGGGTGCGGGCGAGCACGTAGTCGTAGCGGCCGACGTAGGTGGCGCCGTGGCCGGCGCGGAAGCGGTAGACGGCGAACGACGCCGTCGCCTCGATCTCGTCGTCGCGCACGGCCAGCACCAGGACGTTGGTGATCAGGCGGCGCGTCCGGGAGGTGGGGTACTCGCGGTGGGCGTGGCGGCTGAGCAGGCGGGCCACGCGGCCCTGTAACCGGCGGTAGCCGTCGTCGATGAAGACGTGATCGGTGGCCGGGTCGCCCTCCGGCAGGTCGGTGGTAGGCACGACGTAGCGCGCGTCCGGCGTGAACAGCGCCAGCCACTCCTCCAGCCGCCAGGCGTCCAGCAGCAGCGCCTCGCGGTACAGGAACTCCTCGACCACGAGCCGCCACCGCAGCGCGTCGTCCAGCGGCGGCAGCGCGGGCGCTGGCGGCGACCCGCTCCCGTCGGCGCCTATCGGTAGCGGCTCGGCCCCACCCTGGCCCGCCGGCTGCGGCTGGCCCCCGTCGGCGCCAGTGCTCATACCAGGCTCAGCGGCGACGGCTCGGCCGCGGCGTACTCCGCGACCTCAGCCGCACGCCGCTGCCCCAGCAGCATCGCGTGCCACTGGCGCCACCACGTCCGCATCCCCAGCTCGTCGTCGTCGCGCGGCGTCCGCTTCATGCCGCGCGACACGTCGGACCACTCGACGCCGGCTGCCTGGAAGCCAAGCTGGCAGGACTCCAGCGCCTCCATGTCGTCGGGCGTGGCGAAGCCGCCGGGCCCCTGGAACTCCAGCACGCCGTCGGCGCGGTAGCGCCGCAAGCTCTCCAGCTCGTCGCGCGGCGCCATCTCCCACTGGATGACGTCGACCTGGTCGGGCGCGACCGGCTGGATCACCCGCAGGCGGAAGCCCGAGGCCGTGTCCTGGACCGACAGGTTCGGGAAGACGAGCAGGAAGCGCGATGTGTTGGCCATCAGCTCGCCGCGCGCCAGGCCGAACTCGGCGTACAGGCGCTCGCGCAGGCGCAGCGTGGCCTGGTACGACTCCTCGTCCCAGAGTCGCGAGGGGTTGGCGATGGTGCGGCCGAGCGTGGGGAAGAAGGTCGCGCCGTGGCGGCCGTCGAGCGCCAGCCCGCGCGCGCGTGGCAGCAGCTCCGAGCGCGGCGCGTCGTACACGCCCGCCTCCGTGCGAAGCTGCGCCTGGTACTCGAGGTAGGTCTGGTGCAGCGGCGCGACGTGGTAGCTGTCGAGGCTGTTCTCGACGAGCAGCTTCCAGTTGGCGCGGATCGAGAAGCGCGACGAGCCCGGCAGCACCGTCCAGCCGCCCAGGAGGTCGCCCGCGTCGAGCGACAGGTCCAGGATCTCGCGCGCGTCGCCCAGGTACGACGGCAGGTCTTCGGCCGCGGGATCGTAGCAGACGAAGTACAGGCCGTGGTAGCTCGCGAAGCCCGGCGGCACGCCCAGTCCCAGCGCCGCCGGATCGAACGCCTCCGAGTAGCCCTCGCGCCCCGGCACGCCGATCAGCTCGCCGCGCGCGTTGAAGGTCCAGGCGTGGTAGAAGCACTGGAACTGCTGGGCGTTGCCGCTGTCCTGGCGGCACACCAGCGCGCCGCGGTGGGTGCAGGTGTTGTAGAAGCAGCGCAC
>JAFAOS010000365.1 GCA_019247515.1 Chloroflexota bacterium
CGGCGCGATGTCGGTCGGCGCGGCGGGTGACTCGCACGAGCAGGAGGCGGACGCAACCGCGAGCGCGGTGCTGAGCGGTGGCGCCGCTCCGTCAGCCGCCGCCCCGGCGGCGGCACAGCGCGAAACGGCGGAGGAGGACGAGGTCCATGCCCTCCACGACGCGTCGCTCCAGCGGGAATCCGAAGACGACGATCAACCCAGCTAACAACCAACCCGTCCACCAGAAACAATCACCCACTGGTGGGGTCGTAGGAGTTCCCCGATTCATCGACGAAGGAGCAACCCGTCGACCATAAACCGTCACTCACTGGCGGCCCGTAGAGGTTCACCTACTCATCGACAGACAACTATCAATCGACTAGAAACGGTCACCCACTGGTGGCGGGCCCTAGGGTTCCCCTACTCATCAACAAACAACCAACCCATCGACCAGAAACCGTCACCCACTGGTGGGGGTCGTAGGGGTTTCCCCTACTCGTCGACACGACCCGAGTTGTCCGCTGAGATCCAACTTGCTAATTAGCACAACCAACAACTAACTCCCTGAATGCCCCAACCCCGCCGCGCGCACAAACCGCGCACCCCCAGTCGAGCCCGCTCGCTCGCGCCTCCACTTCGGCAGGCCGCCGCGCCCGTCGACGCCCCCGAAGAAAGCATCGTCGACCGCGAGGCAGTCCAGTTGCTGTCGGACCAGCGTTTGCGGTCGCAGAACCCTGCCCAGCGTGCACGATTGTTGCAGCGGCTCCAGAACCACTACGGCAACGCGGAGATTGCCCGCCTGATCCAGCGCGCGGCAGCCGCCGACGCGCCACCCGCGCCCGACCCTGCCCAGAAGCTAGACCCACACCAGGACCCGAAGTTCCTGGGCGTCGAATACCGACTCCACCAGACCGCCGACCGCCAGAAAAAGCATCCTTCCGCGCGCAGCAAGGCCGCCGAGGCCCAGGCCGCCGCGCATGGGCCGCCCGGCGATGTCGCCAGCCAGGCTGCCGCCACCGAGATGGACCGGATGGCGCGGCAAAAACCGGGCGACTTCGACAAGAAGACGTTCATCGAAGCGGTCAGAAAGGCCATCGACGCCGCGGCGCCGAAGAACCTGTCGGAGGTTGACGACTTCAAGTCGTCGGACAAGGCCGGCCAGGTCAAGAGCGAAGTCGCCGGCCTGGTGGGCAAAGGGAAGCAACAGGCGGAAGGCGGCATCAAACACGCCAATACCGAGGCGCCGGATACCACCGGCGCCAGACCCAAAACGGTCACGCCAATGCCCGACGAGAAGCCGGGCACCGCCCCCAACGACGTGGGCGCCGCGCAGGCCGTGCCCTCGCCCAAGCCAGCGTCCGAGACGTCGATGGCAACTGGCCCTGCCGAAGTCAACCAGCAGATGGCGCAGGCCGACGTCAGCGAGGAGCAGCTCAGCCAATCCAACGAGCCACAGTTCACGGACGCGCTGGCCGCCAAGAAGACGGCCGAAGCGCACTCGCAGACCGCGCCCGAGGCGTATCGCGCCACGGAAAACCAGGTCATCGCCAGAGCGGGTGGGGACGCAAAAGTCGATGCCGGCTCGGCGCTGCAGGGCATGCACGCCGGGCGTATCGGCGCGCTCGCCGGAGTTACCGCGCACAAGGGCGGCGCCAGGGTGCAGGACGAGGCCAAACGCGCCGAAGTCGCGGCCAGCGTCGAGACGATCTTCAACCAGACGCGCACCGACGTCAGCGCGATCCTGGACGGGCTCGAGACCAAGGTCACCACCGCGTTCGATATCGGCGAAAAAGCCGCGCGCGACCAGTTCGAGACCTACGTCGACCAGCGCATGTCGGCGTACAAGGACGACCGCTACAGCGGACTGATCGGCAAGGGTCGCTGGGTAAAGGACAAGCTGATGGGCATGCCGAGCGAAGTCAACGCCTTCTATCAAGACGGCCGCGCTCGCTACCTCGCCCAGATGCAGACCGTCATCGGCAACGTGGCCGACATCGTTGGGGCTGAGCTCGGCCGCGCCAGAGCGCGCATCGCCCAGGGCCGCGAGCAGGTCAAGAAGTACGTCGCCAGCCAGCCGAAACAACTGCAGCAAGTGGCGCGCGATGCCGAGCAACAGATCGCCGGCAAATTCGACCAGCTCGATGGTGAGGTCAACAGCAAGCAAGACTCGCTGGTTCAGTCGCTCGCCGACAGGTACGTCGCCGCGCGTGACGCGCTCGATCAGCGCATCGACGAATTGAAGGCCGAGAACAAAGGCCTGGTCGACGCCGTCAAAGACGCGATCGGCGGCGTCATTCAGACCATCATGCATCTGAAGGACATGCTGTTGAATGTCCTTCAGAAAGCCGCAAACGTTATCGGCGACATTATCCGCGCGCCGGTCAAATTCCTGGGCAACCTGGTCGGCGCCATCAAACAGGGCCTGAACCAGTTCGTCTCGAACATTGGCGCCCACCTGGAGAAGGGGCTAATGGGCTGGCTCTTTGGCACGCTTGGGGACTCCGGCATTCAGTTGCCCGACAGCTTCGATGTGAAGGGCATCCTTAGCCTCGTCCTGCAGGTCCTGGGGTTGACTTACGAAAACGTGCGCGGGATCGCGGTGAAGATCGCCGGTGAAAAAGTGATCGGCGCGGTCGAAGGCTCGGTCAAGTTCTTCATGACGCTGGCAAAGGAAGGCCCGGCCGGCCTGTGGGAATGGATCAAGGACAAGGTCGCCGATCTCAACATAGAAGACCTGGTGATCGGTGCGATCAAAGACTTTGTCATCACCAAGATCATCATGGCTGGCGTGACGTGGCTGATCGGGTTGTTGAACCCGGCCGCCGCGTTTATCAAGGCCTGCAAGATGATCTACGACGTGATCATGTTCTTCGTCGAGCGCGGCAGCCAGATCATGGAGTTCGTCAACTCCATTCTGGACAGTATTGGCGCGATCGTTTCAGGTTCCATTGGTGCCGCCGCCAATATGGTCGAAAGCTCACTGGCGAAGATTCTGCCGCTGGCGATCTCGTTCCTGGCGAGCCTGTTGGGTGTGGGTGGCATTGCCGAAAAGATCAAGGAGATCGTCGAAAAGATTCGCGCGCCGATCACGAAACTGATCACCGCGGTGATCGGCCCACTGGTCAGGCCCCTGAAGAAGCTGTATGAAAAGGGGGCTGGGTTCGTCAAGGGCGTTGTCGACAAGGGCAAGGCGCTTGGCAAGCGTGCCTTGGACAAGGTTAAGGGTGTGTTCGGACCGCGCCCGAAGACGGACCAGCGCACGCTCGAGCAGAAGCAAGCCGCGGTCGATCTGGCGACGAACGAAGCCAGTCAGCTGCTGGACGAGCCGGACACGACGCCCCAGAAGGTGCGATCGCGTTTGCCGGCCATCAAGACTCGTTACGGCCTGGAGTCGTTGACGCTCGTCCACGAGGCGGCCGGCAAGTACCACGTCCACGCCAGGATCAATCCCGAGAAGGACACGCTCGCCAGGCAAATCGGCGCCGAGATGGTCACCGTCACGACCCCGCCCAAATTCGGCAGCAAGCCAATCGAATGTGTCAAGAAGGGCTCGATTCTGATCCCTACCGGCCGCATCGAGATCTACGGTACGGGCAAAGTCGTCTTTCCCGAAGCGCTGCGCAACGAGCTCGAACAACTCCGAGAAGAGCGCAGCGGCAAGCGCGGTCGAGACGCGCAGCGCGCATTTGCCAAGGACTCAACGAAGAAGGACCGTCTCGACAAGCTGGAGGACCTCGAGCACAACTACGACCGCTCGCAAAACAATCTGAAGTCGCTACTCAAGACGGGCATGAATCCAGACTCACTCGAAGATGCGTTCAAAATCATGGAGCATCTCTTCAAGGAGATCGAAGCGCTGAAGGTTCCCCTGACGGTGGGCGCCAAGATCAAACACGGTAGTCGTGTGGCAGGACCATCCGACACGATGAAAGTGATGTCCGACTGGCAGGTCAAAGACGGCACCCCGCCCATCATCTATCTGGGCACGGTCATCTACAGTGCGAGCTGAGGCGAGCGCGTGAACGACCAGAGCCAAGCCCAGGAGTGGGAAAACGTGGAGCTGATGACCGACGACCAGATCGACTATTCGCTCCTCCCCGAGACTCAGCTGTATCAGCTCGGTTCTGGCAGCGACGTGTACGTCGGTCAGTCTGCCCTCCGCGAGCTGCATCGCCGCGGCAGCGGCCGGGCTCTGGAGCTTGCCATTCATATCCTGAATGAGCCCGACGACGATGCGTTCCTCAAGGCCACTGCGTTGCGCGTGCTCTTCGAGTCGGACGAACGCCAGGCGCTGGATTTTATGCGTTCCCATATCGAAAACAGTCCTGGAGCCGTCGTCAACAAAATGATGGAGCTTCTGGCGTATCCCACCGATATCGACCAGCCACCCACTCCCGACGAAATCGAGGTAGCTCGCATGATCAAGTCTCGCTTGCCTGCCGGATTTGCCGACGCCGACGCCATTCGCGTCGACGTCGAGCACGACTTCTCCTTGCGCTTCTCCGAGGCTTAGCGAATCCCGTGTTTGCAGACCTCGACGAAACGATCAGACAGGTCCTGATCAAAGGCATCCCGCTCGATCTCAGCGAAGTGGACGTCAGCTTCGACGCGCCCGATCGCGAGTGGTCGGGCCGCCTCAGCCGCCCGACCATCAACTGCTTCCTCTATGACGTGCGCGAAAACCTCGACATGCGCGCGACGGATTTCGAGCAGATGCGCAACAACGGTAAAGGCACGACGACCACCAAGCGTTTCCCTGCCCGCATCGACGCCACCTATCAGATCACGATCTGGGCCCGCGCGCCTGAGGACGAGCATCAGCTGCTGTGGCGGACGCTTGTGGTGCTGTTCCGCAATCCCATCCTGCCCGAGGACATCCTGCAGGGCAGCCTCAAGAACCAGCTGTATCCAACGCCGACAAAAGTCATTCAGCCCAATCAGGCGCGCGCCAATCCCGCCGAGCTGTGGCAGTCCATCGACAACCGCATTCGCCCGGCGCTCACGTACACCGTGACCGTTCCGCTCGATCCGGAGATCAGCTTCACTGACGGCATCGTCTTCACCCGGCGCACGCGGATATTCGGTGAAGACCGTCAGACGCCGGCGGCTGAGGGCATTCAGATCAGCGGCCGCGTGCATGCCGGCAAGAACAAAGACAAGGCCGTCGCCAACGCGACGGTCACCCTGCAGGAATCCGGAGCCAGTGTCGCGACCGATGCCGATGGGCGCTTCGCGTTTCAGGTCCGGGCCGGCAAGTCGCATCTGAGCGTGGTCACCCCGGACGGCAAGCACGTCTCGCGAGTAATCGACGTTCCAGCGGTTGAATACGATCTGCAGGTGTGAGCGAGATGGCAACTACCACGGTGACTCGGCTCAGCGTCGGTAGTTGCACTGACGTTGGCGCCGTCCGCGATCGAAACGAAGACTCGATCCACGTAGAGCCGCTGGACTCGTCGGAGGCCAGGTCGCGCGGCTGGTTGGGCATTGTGGCCGACGGCCTGGGTGGCCATCGGCGCGGCGACCTGGCGAGTCAGCTCGCGGTCCAGACCACGCGGGAGGTCTTCTACCAGCGCTCGCCGGGACGTAGTCCTGGCGACCGCCTTCGTTCGGCCGTCGAGCGTGCCAATGAGGTGATTCGTCGCACGGGCGAAGAGTCGGCGACGACCGCCGAGATGGCCAGTACGATCACCGCGGCCGTCATCGAAGGCGCGCACCTGACGGTCGCGCAGGTTGGCGACAGTCGCGGCTACCTGATCCGCAATAGTCGCCTGCGGCAGATCACCCACGACCATTCGCTGGTCGACGAGCTGGTCCGCAACGGCGGCTTGACGCCCGAGCAGGCGGCCCACCATCCCAACCGCAATGTCATCACCCGCGCTCTGGGCACGCGTGACACGGTGCAAGTCGACATCTTCGACGAGGACCTCCACGACGAAGACGTGTTGGTGCTGTGCTCGGACGGCCTGTACCGCACGGTCGAGGAATCAGAGATAGCCCGCGCGCTCGTTTCAGAGCCCCAGCCCGCCGCCGAAACGCTGGTCAACCTGTCCCTCCAGCGCGGCGCGCCCGACAACGTCTCGGTCATCATCGTGCGCATCGCGATCCTCCAGATCGAGCCCCTCTGAACAGGGTTTGCCCTCCGACGCGCCTTTTTCGTTTCCGTAAGCCCGCGGGCTCGCGACAACCTGAAACGACCTGTTCAGGGCGGCCAATTTGTCGTGGTGATTCTTGTGACGTTCCGGTGTGACGCAACTGTTTCACTGTCCGCAGCCGTCCCGGGGGGAGCCGAGCCCACGTGGAGAGGTCGTTTGTTTATCAGTCTCCCATCCAAGGAGTGTTAGAGGATGCCTGAGTATCTGTCGCCAGGGGTCTATATCCAGGAAGTCGATAGTGGCCCGCGACCAATCGAGGGGGTTGGCACCGCGTGCGCCGCCTTCGTCGGCCTGGCGCCGGCTGGTCCCACCAACGCGCCAGTCCTGGTGACCAACTGGTCGCAATACGTCGAAACCTTCGGCGCACTGGAAGACGGCGGGCGGCGCAATCCGCACCTGCCGGGCGGTTTCCTGTCGCATGCCGTGCACGGCTATTTCCTCAATGGCGGCGGTCGCTGCTACGTCACCCGCGTCGCTCCCGACGGACGTGCCAATGGCTCGCGGGATGGCAAGGTCAGCGCACCCGCGTCGGTCCAGTTGCCGAGTGCCAAGTCGAAGGCCGTTCCGTCGCTGACGATCCGCGCCGTGGGTGACCCGAACCAGGACATCGAAGTCGAAGTTCAGCCGCCATCCGGTGAGTCGCCGCCCGAGGGCAGCTTCACCCTCAAGATCAAGATGGGCACCGCCGAAGAGACGTTCGACAACGTCAATCTCGGCCGTCGCGGGACCAAGAACGTCGCTGAGACCGTCGCGCAGACCAGCAAGCTGGTCACCGTCGTCGAGGAAGCCGGCGCTGGCCCGATCGCGGAGCGCGTGCCGGAGGTCGGCAGCTACCTGATCAAAGCCGCTCAGACGGCGATCCAGCCGAAGCTCCTGCCCGGCGACTTTTCGGGCAACGTCGACGAGCGCAGCGGTTTCGAAGGCCTGCAGATCGCCGAAGACGTCACCATGGTCTGCTGCCCCGACCTCATGAGCGCCTACCAGGCTGGCGCGATCGACCGCGACGGGGTCAAGACCGTTCAGTTGGCCATGATCAACCACTGCGAGCAGATGGGCGATCGCATGGCCATTATCGATCCGCTGCCCGATCTGTCGCCGCAAGAGGTCCGCACCTGGCGCCAGTCCGAGACTAACTTCGACTCCAAGTACGCGGCGCTGTACTACCCGTGGCTCACCATCGGTGGACCCGATGGTCGACCGATGGCCATTCCGCCTTCCGGCCACATGGCCGGGATTTACGCCCGCAATGACAACGAGCGGGGTGTCCACAAGGCGCCCGCCAACGAAATCGTGCGTGGCGCACTCGCCGCGGCCACGCCCATCACCAAAGGCGAACAGGACACGCTGAATCCGATCGGCGTCAACTGCATCCGCTCGTTCGCGGGACGCGGTGTCCGCGTGTGGGGCGCCCGCACGTTGAGCAGCGATCCGGCCTGGCGCTACGTGAACGTGCGTCGCCTGTTCAACTTCGTCGAGAAATCGATCGAGCTTGGCACCCAGTGGGTGGTCTTCGAGCCGAACAATCCGGACCTGTGGGCGCGCATTCGTCGCGATGTGGGCGCGTTCCTGACCGGTCTGTGGCGCGAAGGCATGCTCTTCGGCCAGACGCCCACCGAGGCGTTCTACGTCAAATGTGACGAAGAGCTGAACCCGGCGGACGTGCGCGACCGCGGCCAATTGTTTATCGACGTCGGCCTGGCACCTGTCAAGCCCGCCGAGTTCGTGATCTTCCGGCTGAGCCAGTTCTCGGGCGGCGGAGCGTAGCAAACGAGAACTCAGACTTCAGAAGTCAGGTCTCAGATCTGACTTCTGATTTCTGGTTTTCGCATTCTGGTGTCTGACTCATAACCACGAAAGGTAAGCACAAATGGCCGAGGCCAAAGACGGGCTAATTTCTTCATTTTTCAGCCTGGAGATCACAGGCAAACTGGTTGGCGCCTTCCGCGAAGTGACCAACCTGGGCAGTGAGAACGCCATCGTCGAAGACAAGTCGCGCGGTCCGGACGGCAAGTACATCATCAAGAAAATTCCGGGCACGCTCAAGTGGAACGACATCACCCTGAAGCAGGGCATGACCGACAACATGGACATGTGGAAGTGGCGCAAGATGGTCGAGGAAGGCAAAGTCCAGGACGCGCGCGCCAACGGCTCCATCGTCATGTACGACACGTCGGGCTCGCCTATCGCGCGTTGGAACCTGACCAACTGCTGGCCCTCGAAATTGTCTGGTCCGGCGGGTAAAGCCGACGGCAACGAGGTTGCGGTCCAGGAGCTGGTGCTGACGCACGAGGGCTACGAGCGGGTTCAATAAGGCAAGCCTCCCCGGACAGCACTGAGAGATGACGATGGCTGTGGCTCAATCACCGCACCTGTTGCGGACGGAAGTGGAATTCACGCTTCCGCTCGGCTATGTGGACTCCGCCGGTACGCTGCATCGTCAGGGCGTCATGCGCCTGGCGACCGCCGCCGACGAAATCCAACCGCTGCAGGATCCGCGTGTGCTGGCCAATCAGGCGTATATCGCCATCTTGCTCCTGAGCCGGGTGGTGGTCCGGCTCGGCTCGATCAGTCCAGTATCGCCTAGGGTCGTAGAGGGTCTTTTCTCGGCGGACTTCGCGTACCTGCAGGACCTGTACGTGCGACTCAACGAGCCCAGCGCCACGCTAGCCGACACCCGGTGTCCGGAGTGCGGAGCTCAATTCACTGTCGACATCGGTGGCGTTGCATGACCGAAACCCCGCACACACCAGCCACGACGAGTGGCAACGACGCGGGCCAGGCGCCCGGCGGCCAGCTGCAGCCGGGCGTCAACGTGCAGCAGCTGGCCGACAAGGTCTACGCTCTCCTGCTCGCGGATGCGCGATTGGGTCGAGCGCGCGGAGACTCGCCATTGATTGCGCAGCGACTCGGGGAAGGCTGAAACCATGGTCATGATCACGGAGGGGGTGTCGTCCTCACCAACTGCAAATGGCGGTGGCGGCGGCGACCTGACGAGCAGCCTGACGGCGCACGCGGCGTGCCGCTTCTACGTCCAGGTGGGCGAGCAGACCGCCGCCCTCCAGGCGGTATTCACCGAGGTGAGCGGACTCCAGGTGGAGATGCAGGTCACCGACTACGAAGAAGGTGGCATCAACAATTACGTCCACCGGCTGCCGGGGCGGATGAAGGTTGGCAACGTCACGCTCAAGCACGGGATGACGGTGTCGAATGCATTTTTGAAGTGGTGCATGAAGACGAACATCGGCAGCTGGCAGCGGCAAAATGTCACGGTGGTGCTGTACGACGTTGCGGGGCAGCCGGTGATACGCTGGCACTTCAACAACGCCTATCCGGTGAAGTGGACGGGTCCGCAGTTCACCGCGGACAGCACCGCGATGGCGATCGAAAGCGTCGAATTCACACACGAGGGACTGACCGTCGACCCGGCCTGAGGACCTCAGCTCTGTTGGCATGCAACCCTATCGACTCACGCCGCGGGCGCGGCAAATTGGCCGCCTGAGCGCCTGGATCGAGCGACGCTACGCGCCGGTCCAGGGTGCGCCGCAGCATGCCCCAGGCGGGCAGCAGCCGCTACAGCCGCAGGTACTGCTGTATGAAAGACCGGGCGCGGCCGAGGCGGCATCACGCCGGTTCCTGCCGCGCCGGTTCCTGCCGGTGGTTCAACCGGAGGTGGCTGCATCCGTAGGCCTGGAGGCAAGCGCGGCGGGTGGTGGCGCGTCAGCGCGCGTGGTGGCCCCAGTGGTCGCACGACCACTGGAGGTAGGTGGAGTGGACGCGGTCGATGCGTCCGATCCGCGCCATGCGTCCGATCCACGCGATGCGTTCGCTCCGTCCGATGCGCTCGATGCGGTCGATGCGTCCGATGCCGTCGATCGGCTCGATCCATCCGATGCGGCCGATCGCCTCGATGCGTGGGATCCGTCCGATCCAGCTGACCGTCGCCGACAGCCGCGATGGACCGACCACGCTGGTCCGCCCGCGGCCGATGCGCTCGATCCGCTTGATGCGCTCGATCCGCTCGATGCGCTCGATCCCCTTGATGCGCTCGAGCCGCTCGATGCGCGCGGTGCGCTCGATGCGTCGTCGTCGTCGGCGGATGCCGTCGATTCGGCGTCGCAGCTGCCCGGCGGCGGTCCGGTCGACGCAGCGTCTTCAGTTGCAAGTCCCAGTCCCGCGGCGGAACCGACGACGGGCGTGCCCGAGGTCGCTGCTCCCGCGTTGGATGTGCCCGAGGTCGCCACTCACGGCTCCGACGTGCGCGAGCTCGCGGCTGTTGCCTCGACGCTGGCCGACGTTGCGGTGCCTGGCCAGCCGCGGCCGGCCGAGGTCCGCGTCGCCGCCCGCCGCGCGCCTCGACCGCGGCCCGCGCCACCGCCTCCAGCGCCGCCCACCGCCGAGGAGCTGGCGGTGCTTCCAACGTGGATGGCGGACGCCGCGTTCGAACGCGCGGGTGTGACCCCGCCAGCTCCAGAGAGCACGTCGTCGCCGTCTGACGCGCGAGCGCCGGCCGCCGGAGCCAGCGCCTCGGCTGCCGCCCCGCTGCCCAACGACGATGCCGGCCGGCTGGTGGCCCTGGCGCGAGCAATGGGTATGGCTCCGCTCGGGTCGGCTAACTCGCCGCTGCCGTTGGAGCCAGCCGCCGCCGCGCAAGCGAGTGCGCCGCGCCAGCCCTCCACGCAAGCGGCGGCGCGACGGCCGCCAGGGGCAACATCTCAATCGACCACGTCACTCCAGCCTGATTCACCACAGGCGACTGCGGACTTCATTCCGGAGTCGGCGGCTTCGGCGTCGGGCGTGACGGAACAGACGTCCGGCGTGACGCCATCAAGTCCGCTCACGACCGAAACGCCGCTGCCAATGACGTCGATGACGTCCTTGCCTTCGAGCGACGTGCCGCCTGCGCCCGCGGCGGCGGCCGGCATGCCGGCGCCTCCAGAGCGCGTGACGCCAGCGCCGATGAGGCCGATAACGCCAACAACGCCAATAATGGCTGTGACGCCTGCATCGTCGGAATCCGCTGGCGTGCCGGCGACGTCGGCGCCCCCAGAAGCCGCCGACGTGCCCGTCACGGCGGTGAGTCCCAGTTCGTTGTCCGACGCAGCCGCGGAGGCAGCTCAACCTGCTTCCCCCGCCTCGTCCTCGTCCCCGTCCTCGTCCTCGTCCAGTTCGGCTGCCGCGCCGTCGTCCGCATCAGCTGTTCAACTGGAGGCCGAAACCGTCATGCCAGCCCGTGAAAGCGTCACGGGGCGAGCCGAAACCGTCACAGGGCACGCGTGGACCGTCACGGGGCAAGCTGAAACGCTCCTGGGGCAAGCTGAAAGCGTCACGCGGCAGGCTGGAATTGTCACCCGGCAAGCTGGAAGCGGCGTGCCGCCGGTGGCAGACGTCACGTCGCCGGCTGGAGCCAGCACGTCGGACACTGGAGGCGTCACTCGGCAGGGCGCGGGCCTCTCGCCGGAGGTTGAAAACGCGACACCCCGCGGGGAATTCTCCGCTATCGTCGCGCCGCCGGCTGAACGTGGCGTACCCGCGGTACACACCGTCACTTCATCGGCAGAAACCGTCACTTCATCGGCAGAAACCGTCACGCCAACAGATGAAAGCGTCACGCCAACAGCAGAAGCCGTCACGCCGCCGCTTGCAAGCGTCACCGCAGGCGGACCGGCGGACTCGACAGGCGGATCGGCGCGGACGCCCAGTGCCGCCCCGACGCCCGAAAGCCTGGCCGCGCAACTTCCAGGTGCGGCGCCCTCCGCGGCGAGTGTCAAAACTGCGCCAGGTGACGCTTCGCAGGGAACTCCAGGCAGGGCAGCGGAAGCGCTGGAGCTCGCCGCACCTGCAGCCACGACCGGCGGCACCACGCCAACCGAAGGCGCCGCTTTGACCGAAGGCGCCGCTTTGACCGAAGGTGCCGCTTTGACCGAAGGCGCCGCTTTGACCGAAGGCGGCGCTTTGACCGAAGGCGGCGCTTTGACCGAAGGCGGCGCTTTGACCGAGGGCGGCGCTTTGACCGAGGGCGGCGCTTTGACCGAGGGCGGCGCTTTGACCGAGGGCGCCGCTTTGACCGAGGGCGGCGCTTTGACCGAGGGCGGCGCTTTGACCCAGAGCGCCGCTTCGACGCACGGCGCTGGGGCGACGGAAGGTGGCGCGGTCTCCGCCCAGGTGGGCAGCACGGCCATCGCGGTGAAGCAAGGCAGCAGCGATTTGGCGCAAGAAAACGGCGGCGCCGCGACCGATCCCAGTACCCCGACGCACCGCGCCGCTCCGACGCCGCGGGACGGTTCGACGCCCGGCACTGCGGCGACGGACGGCGGCAGCGCGCTCGCCCAGGCGCGCAGCACCGCCACGGCGGTGACCCAAGGCAGCAGCAGCACTGCGTTGGCGCGAGAAAACGGCGGCACCGATGCGACCGGCGGCAGTACGCCGACGCAGGGCGCCGCTTCGACGCTACCCGCCACTGCGACACAGGGCACTGCCGCGACGGACCGCGGCACCGCGCTCGCCCAGACGAGCAGCACCGCCACCGCGGCGACGCAAGGCAGCACGTTAGTCCAAGAAAACGGCGGCACGGAGACGACCGGCGGCAGCACGCCGAGCGAAGGCAACACACCGGCGCAAGGCAGCACAACCGCGACGCAAGGCAGCACAACGGCAACGCAAAGCGGCGCACTCGCAACCCAAAGCCACGCGTCTGCGCAAGAAACGAGTTCTGCGGCACAGCAAACCAGTGCAGCCGCCGCGGAAGTCCGAGAAGCAGCCCTGGGCAGTGGCGCAGTGCGGCTGGAGAGCACCGATGGCTCGGAGAGCGTCACGCGCGACTCGCAAAGCGTCACGCCAGAGCTTGAAAGCGTCACACACGAGTCTGAAAGCGTCACGGCGCAGGCTGAGACGGGCAGGCTCAACGCTCAGAGCGTCGTGGCGGACTCTGGCGGCCTCGCGCACTACCAGGGAGTCGTCACCGCCCATACGGAACCTCTCACGCCGGAAGCACCTGGCGTTACGGCGTATCCGGAAAGCGGCGCGTCGCAAGCTGGAAGCCCGCCGTCGCACCCAAAAAGCGTCACGCCCGCAGCAGAAAGCGTCACGCAGGAAGGAAAAAGCCTCACGCCCGATAGAGAAAGCGTCACAGCGTCGCTCGAGAGCGTCTCGGCTCGACTGGAGACCGTCTCGTCGCCGCAGGCGGGCGTCACGGGGGCGGATCACAGCGTCTCGGGAGCCGGGGCCGATCTTGCGCCGACACGCGGATGGGGCAGCGACGATGCGCCAATTGCCGACACCGCGCTCGGAGCGGCTGGCTCGGGTGCGGCCGCCTCACGATCGCATGGCGCCTTCCCCCAGCATCCCACCGCTGGCTCCGGCTCAGACGAAGGCGACGCTCCTGCAGCCATCGCGACCGGCGCCGACCTTCCTGGCAGTGCCGCCGCGGCGTCCGCCGTCGAGGCGGCGACGGTGCCGTCGGGATCCGTCGAAGTCCGCCTGTCGGCGTCTGCGCGGCGCTTCCTCGAGCCCGTCGTCGGTGTTGATCCGGCGTCGGTCCGCATCCACCAGGCGCCGCACGGGGCGTCGGTAACGCAGGGTGCGGACGCGGTCACAATTGGCGACGACATCGTGCTGGCGGCTGGCCAGGTGGGCGAGTCGCCCCGAGCGCTCGGCTTGCTGGCGCACGAGCTGACGCACGTCGCCGGCGACCGCAGCGCGCCAGCCGCGCGACCGACCGGCGCGCCAGTGTCGCCGCCGGCCAGCGGCTCAGGCGCAGCGCCCACCGGCGCGCCATTGCCGGCCCCGACAAGCATCTCAGGCTCAGCGCCGACCGGCGCGCCAGTGTCGCCGCCGGCCAGCGGCTCAGGCATAGCGCCCACCGGCGCGCCACTGCCGGCCCCTGCAAGCACCTCAGGCTCATTCCCGACCGGCGCGCCAGTGTCGCCGCCGGCAAGCGGCTCAGTCCCAGCGCCGACCGGTGCCGCGAACCTGCGGCCGACCGGTGCGCAGTCGGCCACTACTCGGCTCGCGGCGCAAGCCGAGCGCATGCCGGGAGTGCACACCGAGTCCGCACAAGCCCTGCGAGCCGCGCCTCAATCAACGATTCTCAGCCAGGGGTCCGATTCACAATCGACCGCGCCGGATGCAGCTCATGCGCCACACCAGGCCGTCGCCGACGAGGGCGCTGCGCGGCGAGTTGAGGGGCTCGTCATCGCCTCCGCCGAGGCCGCCGCCGGACCCTTCGCCGACTCCGCGCCTGGTGGCGCGGACCGGCCATTCCCTGGACCTGCCGCCGACAACGCCTCCGCCGCGAGCTTCGCCGCCTCCGCGCACGCGGCTGCCGCGCGGCAGGACGCCGTGCAAACCCGCTCGATCGGCGCGGCGCCGACCGACCCGCTCGCTCAGACGACCACGAACTCGACCGGTCAAGCGCCGCCCTGGGACCTGCAGCCGGCCACCGACGGTGCGGCTGAGCCCTCCGATCCCTGGGGTGGCCTGCCCGCGCCCTGGGAGCCGCTGCCCGCCTGGCTTTCCAGTCCCAGCGCCTTTGTCACCACCGTCGACACCGCGGGCCTCAACAACGCCAACGGTCACCAGCCGGGCGCCGGCGGCGGAGACGCCAGCCCCGCCGGCGTTGGATCAATCGGCGGAGGTGGCGGAGCTGGTTCGAGCACCGGCGGAACACCCGGTGCTCCCGGCGGAGCAGGCGGTGGCGGAGGTGGAGCTGGCGCAGGTGGAGGCGGTGGGGGTCAAGGCGGGCAAGGCGGTGGAGGCGGCGCCCACTTCGCCGAAATCAGTCGCGCCGTCGAGGTGCCCGCCGCCCAGCCAAGCGCCGCTCCGAGTGCCCCAGCCGCCCCCGTCGAGCCGGACCTCGACGCCCTCGCCCACCAGGTCTACACCATCCTCAAACGCCGTCTCGCTTCCGAGCGGCGTCGCCTCGGCTGACGACAAGGAGATGCTGCGCGCGTATGTCTGACACACACTCAAAAGCCCTCATCCGCACCATCGAGGGCGAAAAGACCGAGATCAAATGCCTGTTCAACCCCAAGGAATATTCGATTGCCAAGAGCAACAAATGGTCGGTGCCACCGTCCAAGGGCAAAAACCTCGGTGAGTACGAGTTCGGCGGCGGCGATCCGGCCAAAATGACGCTCCAGCTGCTGTTCGACACCTACGAAACCGGCGACGACGTTCGGCAGGTCTATACCGACAAAGTCTGGAAGCTGATGTGGGTCGATCCCAAGCTGACCGATCACTCGTCCGGCAAGAAGGGCCGCCCGCCGCGCGTCCAGTTCCAGTGGGGCAAGGCGTTCGGGTTTATCGCGGTGATCACCAGCATCACCCAGAAATTCGTGCTGTTCCGCGAAAACGGCGTACCCGTCCGTGCGACGCTGGACGTGAGCTTCCAGCAGATCAAAGACGAGCTCTTCTACCCCAAGCAGAATCCGACTTCGGGCGGCGTCGGCGGTGGACGCCAGGTCACCGTCAAAGAGGACGACACCCTCACCGGCATCGCGTACGCGGAATACGGCGACTCCAACAACTGGCGCAGGATCGCCGACGCGAACCACCTCACCCAGGTCCGCCGCTTGCGACCAGGCATGGTACTGGAGATCCCCAGCCTTGGCTGATACCACGCTGCTGCTCAGCCAGTTCTACATCAAGTTCGCCGGCACCGAAGCCAGCGAACCTATGATGCTGAACCTGGTGGAAGCGACCGTGGAAAACAGCTTGCACCTGCCGGATGTTGCCACCCTCACCTTCCACGATCCAGACGGTAAGTGGGTGGACGACAGCAACGTTTCGCCTGGTAAGGCCCTCACGATCACCGCCAAGGTCGGCGAAACGACCCACGAGTTGTTCGATGGTGAGATCGTCGAGCTGGAGTCCGACTTCTTTCCTGGCGAGCGGCGCCTCATGGTCCGCGCATTTGACCGACTCCACCGTCTGGCGCGCGGACGCCAGGTGCGTTCCTTCGTGAACATGAATGACGGCGACATCATCCAGAAGATCGCCAGTGAAGTTGGCCTGACCGCCAAAGTGGGTCCGACCCAGACCGTGCACCCGTACGTTCTTCAGGACAACGTCACCGATCTGGAATTCCTGCGCGGCCGCGCGGGACTGCTCGGCTATCTCCTGTTCGTTCACGAGAAGACACTGCACTGCGAGCCGTACGGATCGCAGACCAACGCGCTCACCATTCATTACGGCGAGGACCTGCGCGAGTTTCATCCGCGACTGACCACGGTCGACCAGGTCAGCACCGCGACGGCTACTGGCTGGGATCCGAAGCAGGCGCAGGCGATTGTCGGCCGCGCAAGTGAAGCCCAGGGCGCACCGACTGTCGGCGAAGGTACTCAGGGCGGCACGGTCGCTCAGAAGGCGTTCAATATCAACGCCAGCATTCAGGTGGCGGATCGACCCATCCGCACGCAAGCGATGGCGGACAGGTTGGCGCAGGCTTCGCTGGATCGACGCGCCGGACGCTTCATCGAAGCGGAAGGCACGACTCGGGGGAATCCACAGCTAATCGCGGCCGCATCCGTGGACCTGCAAGGCCTCGGGCAGCGCTTTTCGGGCAAGTACTTCGTGACCTCCAGCACGCACAAATATTCATCTGAACATGGGTACGTGACGCAGTTCACGGTTTCGGGTTTTCAACCGTCCAGCTTGCTCTCGCTGCTCGCTCCAGAGCGTGATGGCCTGGCTTCGCCGCGCATCGGGCTGGTCGTCGGCGTGGTGACGGACAACAACGATCCGGACGGGCTCGGTCGAGTCAAGGTCCTGTACCCATGGCTTTCGCAAGATCACGCCAGCGACTGGGCGCGCGTCGTCATACCCGGTGGCGGAACGCAGCGCGGCATGCAGTTCCTGCCGGAAGTCAACGACGAAGTGCTCGTCGGATTCGAGCAGGGCGACATCAACTTTCCCTATGTGCTAGGCGGGTTGTGGAACGGCAAGAACGCCCCTCCCAGCAAAAGCGGCGAAGTCATCTCCGGAGGCAAAGTCAACAAGCGGGTGATCCGGTCGCGCACGGGGCACATCATTACACTTGACGATTCCGACAATGAGGCGAGCATCACCATCGTCGACAACACGGGCAAGAACAAGGTGTTCCTCGACTCGATGAAGAACAAGCTGACCGTGCATCTCGAGGGCGACATGCTGTTCGAGGCGCCGCAGGGCGACGTGTCGATCAAGGGCAAGACTATCAATGTCGAAGCCACTGACGCGTTGAAAGTTAAAGGTATGTCTGTCGACACAGAGGCGGATACGAGCGTTAATGTAAAGGCAGGGACCGACATGAAGGTCTCTGGGCTCAACACCGAGCTGAGCGGCTCGGTGAGCGCCAAACTCAAAAGCGTTGCGACCGACGTCACCGCCGACGCGAAGCTTACGCTCAGCGGCAGCGCGATGACACAGGTCTCGGGCGGAATCATCCAGGTTGGCTAACAGGAGGAGAAGTAGCCAGTGCCACCTGCAGGGCGTGTAGATGTTCTTGGATCGGGCTGGGCCTTCCCGCCGACTGTCGACGCGCGCGGTCGCATTGCGCTGGCGCGTCAGGAACGGGACGTCGAAGAAGCGATCTACATGATCCTGCTGACACCGGTTGGCCAGCGCGTCATGCGGCCGGAGTTTGGCTGCCGGATTCACGACCTGATCTTCGCCCCGAACGACGCTACGACCATGGGCCTAGCGACCTACTACGTGGAGGATGCGCTTGGCATGTGGGAGCCGCGCATTCAGGTGCACGACGTGCGCGTGCAGCCGGACCCCGAGAACCAGGCGCGACTGCTGGTCCACATCCGATACGAAATCAAGGCGACGCACGATGAACGGTCGCTGGTCTACCCCTTCTACCGTATTCCGGGTGAGATAACTCTGGCCGACTGAGCAAGATGAACACACGCACCTTACGTGGAGGAGCCAACTACTGACATGCCTCTGGTAACACCCCGGCTGGACGATCGTCGCTTCCAGGACATCGTCGACGAAGCGAAAAGCCGCATCCCGCGTTACTGTCCCGAGTGGACTGACCACAACGTCAGTGATCCGGGCGTCGCGTTGATCGAGCTCTTCGCCTGGATGACTGATCTGCTCCTGTACCGTGTCAACCAGGTGCCGGATCGGATGTATGTCAAGTTCCTCGAGCTGATCGGGGTTCGCCTGGAGCCGCCGCGCGCGGCGCGGGCGCCGGTGACCTTTTATCTGTCCGCTGCGCAGCCGACGGATGTGAGCATTCCCGAGGGCACCGAGGTCGCCACCATCCGCACCGAGACGAGCCCGGCCATCGTTTTCACGACGGAAGCGGAGCTGACCATTCGCACCCCGACACTCATCGACGCGTTCACCCGTCGCGCCGGCGCCGCTGATGCGGCCGACGCCTGGTCGCGCGTCGACGTGGCCAGGTTGGGCATGACCGGCCACCGGTTGCAAGTCTTCGCGACGCAGCCGCAGCCGGGCGATGCGATGTACCTGCCCTTCGAGCGCGATCATTCGCAGCACGTACTGGCCGTGATTATGACCTGCGAGCTGGCGGGTGGTGCGGGCATCGATCCGCTCGATCCGCCCCTGGCGTGGGAGGTGTGGCAAGGGGACTCGACCGGCTGGGTCGCGTGCGAAGTCGAGTACGACGGAACAGGCGGCTTCAATACTCCGGGCGAGGTGATCCTTCACACGCCGGTCATGCAAGAGGCGGAGTTTGCCGGCACGCGTGGACGGTGGCTGCGTTGCCGGCTGACCGAGACTCGACCCGGACAGCGGACGTACTACGCCTCGCCGTGGGTTGACCGGCTGCGGGTGGAGGCGCGGGGCGGCACCGTCGGCGCCCGCCACGCCACGTCGGTCCGTGACGAGATTCTGGGTCAGAGCGACGGCACACCCGGCCAGACGTTCTCGCTTCAGCACGCCCCGTTGCTGGCGCGCGACAAGCATCAGGAGTACCTGATCGTCGACTCGCCCGGCAGTGAGCTGGAGCAGTGGGAGGAGGTTGAGGATTTCGCCGACTCGGGCCCGAACGACCGCCACTTCACTCTCGACAGTACGGATGGGACGCTGACGCTCGGACCAACCCTGCTGCAACCGGACGGCACGGTGTATCGATTTGGTGCCACACCGCTCAAGCGCAGCTGGCTGAGGTTCAGCCGGTACCAGCACGGCGGCGGGGTGGTTGGCAACGTGCCGCGCGGCACGTTGAATGTGATGAAGACGTCGATTCCGTACGTCACTCAGGTGACCAATCGCCAGCCGGCGATGGGCGGTCGGGACGCACAGTCGCTCGACGACGCGAAATTGCGCGCACCACAGATGTTGCGCACCCGCACGCGCGCGGTGACTGCCGAAGACTACGAGTACCTGGCACTGCAGGTGCCGGGCGTGGCACGCGCACACTGCCTGGCGCCTGGCGCGGTACCGGCGGCGCCTGGTGACCTGGAGCCTGGCGAAGTGGTGGTGCTGGTGCTGCCACAACTGCCGGATTCGGATGGGCACGCGGGCGCGAATTCCTCGCTAGAACGTCCGGACCTGCTGCGCGCGGTGCGCGCCCACCTGGACGAGCGACGCGTCGTCGGCGCCCGCCTGGACGTGCGCGCGCCGCGGGCTATCGACGTGTCGGTTGAGGTGACGCTGCGCGTCTCGACGCGCACCGAGCAGTACGTGATCGAGAACGTGCGGCGCGCCGCCGAGCGGGCGCTGTACACCTATTTGAGTCCGTATACCGGCGGACCGGACGGCAAAGGTTGGCCGATCGGGCGCGACCTGCACGTTTCCGAAATCTACGCGCGGCTGCAGCGCGTCTCGGGCGTTGAGTACGTCGACGAGGTGCGCGTCACAATTCCGGATCCGAACTCGCCGGATGGAGTCCAGACGGTCTCCCCGCGGCTGGGCTTGACGTCGGACGCCGTGCTGCGCTCGGGTCAGCACAAGGTCCTGGTGCAGTGAGCCACGCCACGCCACCTGGCGACGTGACGCTGTCCAGGGAGGCCAGCGGAGGTCCGCAGCGACCCGCGGAGGTTGCAGTTGACGAAGGCGAGCTGCAGGTCTATCTGGAGGGCAGCCTGGTCCGGACCTTTGCCCTGAATGTTCCGCTGGTGACCATGGGCCGCACGCCTGCGAACGTGCTGCCACTGCCGGATCCGTCGGTGTCGCGCGCACACGCCGACCTGCGCGTGTCACCGGAAGCGGTCATTCTCACCGACCGCAACAGCGCCAACGGGACGTTTGTCAACGACGTGCGGCTCGCGCCCGAGCAACCGATCCAGCTGGTACACGGCAGCGTCATTCGCATCGGGCCGTTCGTCATCCGCTACGCGACGACCGCGGCAGCGGTCGAGAGCGCGAACGGCCCGGAACAGGTCGAGGAACGCGCCGCTCCGCCTGAGCCGACGCCGGTCCTGGTGACGATCCCGCCGGCCGTGTTCGAGCCGGCGCCCGATCCGCGACCGACCTATCGGATGCCGCTGCCGAGCGAGGCCGTCAGTAGTTATCTCGACTTTCTGCCTGTCATCTTTCACGACGGCGATTTCCTGGGTCGCTTTCTGATGATCTTTCAGTCCGTCTGGGAACCACTGGAATACCGACAGGACCACATGGACATGTACTTCGACGCGCGAACGTGTCCGCCGTCGTTTCTAACCTGGCTTGCCGATTGGCTGAGTGTCAGCGTCGGCCAGGTCATGGAAGAAGGTCGACTACGCGGCTTGCTTGGCGAAGCTGTCGAGCTGTATCGGTGGCGCGGGACACGCTACGGACTGACGCGACTGATCGAAGTGTGCACCGGTCTGCGGCCGGTGATCGCCGAAGCGCCGTCGAATCCGGCGGTGCTGCACATTCGGGTCACGATTCCGTCGGAAAGCAATCTGGATCGTGACATGATCGAGCGCTTGATTCGCGAGCACAAACCGGCCCACACGGCTTACCAGTTAGAAGTCTTTTCGGACGCGGACTCACACGCGCTCGCGTAGCGGCTTGCTTGCCTCGGCGCGGGGTGGGATGTGCGCGCCGGCGGGAGCTAATCGATGCGGTTCTTCCAGCAGCTCGCGGTACAGCAGCTCGGTGTCGCCAACCATCTTTTCAATCGAAAACCGCTGACGTACACGCTGCCGGCCGGCTTCCCCCAGGGCTCTGGCAGTCTCGGGTGCGTGCGCGAGCTGAGCCAGCGCTTCGGCCAGCGCGACCGGATCGCCGGCCGGAACCAGCAGCCCCGTTTCGCCGTCGAGCACCACTTCGGGAATGGTGGCAACACGCGAGGCGACGACCGGTCGGCCGGCGGCCATGGATTCCAGCAGAACCAGGCCGAACCCTTCCCAGATGGAAGGCATCGCGAAGACGTCCATGGCGTGCATCAGCGCCGGTACGTCGCGGCGCGGTCCGAGCACGTGGACGCGGTCCGCGACTCCGGCCTCCAACGCCAGATCGCGCAGGTAGTCTTCAAGGTCGCCGCTCCCGGCGATGACCGCGTGCGCGTTGGGAACGCGTTCGAGCAGCAGCGGCATCGCGGCGATCAGATGTCGTTGCCCCTTCTGCAGAGCCAGTCGACCGACGTTGCCGACCAGAAAATCGTCGGGTCCGACGCCGACGTCCGCCCGGATCTGGCGGCCCTCACGTTCCAGCGAGCGGGTCACCGGCGGCTCGATGCCGTGATAGACGCGCCGCACCCGAGACGGGTGACGCACCCCGCGTGAGACGGTAAAGCGCGCGATGTGATCAGAGATCGCAATAATCAGGTCCTGTCGTGCGGAGACCGCGTAGTGGACCAGGCCGACGAAGGGATTGAGGAAAAACCGGTCGTCGTTGTGACGGGTCGAGACGAGCAAGGGCGCCCGGTCGCCGAGGCGGCCGACGGCGAGTGCGCCGAAGATATCAGCGCGGAACAGGTGCGAGTGGAGGATGTCGAAGTGACCGTCGCGCAGCAGCGAGGTGAGCCGTTGCAGGGCGAAGGCATCGAGGCGGGTGCGCGCCCTGAGCAGGTGGACCGGGATGCCAGCTTGACGGAAGACAGCTACGAGCTCGCCCTCGCCACGCAGGACGGCCACCTCGAACTCGAATGCCGACCGGTCGGCGTGCGTGAGGAGGGCCAGGACGTGGTTTTCGGCGCCGCCGCGCTCGAGCGAGGTGATGAGCTGGAGCACGCGGATCGGAGGACGGTCTATCCGTGGCTCGATGCGCTGCGCGAGCGCCACCTCCGACACGCGGCGCATTCTACTGTTAGCTCGGAGAGGTCAGGCCCATCAGTTGGAAGGCGGCCACCCCGTCGGGAGTGGCGACGTACACCTGGCCGCCGCCGAACGCCAGGCCCGCGAACTTGTTCGGCTGGCCCGGCAGCTGCCCGGCGAAACGCTGGTTGCCCGTGGCCGCGTCCAGCGCAAGCACGCGGCCGCTGAGGTCGACGTCCCAGACCGCGCCGGCGGCGACGATCGGTGCGCCCACCGTCGGCTGGCCCTGTTCACCCGGACCCTGCCACGCCAGCGCGAAGCCCAGCGGGTTGTTGTTGACCTGGAGTGCCACCACCTTGCCGCCGCACGGCAGGTACAGCATTCCCGAGGAGTACGCGGTCGCGCCAAAGACACCACCGCAGCCTGCCGGAATAGAGCCAGAGTAGGCCTCTCCGCCGACTCCGCCCAGGCTGCCCATCTTCAGCAGATAGCCCTGCCCGTTCTTGCCCGACTGAAAGACCAGCCCCAAGTCGGGTAGCAGCGCTGGCGGTACCGACCCGACGTCCTGGTCAGATCGATCGAGTGCCAGCCAGTCCGAGGGCTGCCACGAGTCCACCTCCTGGGCCGCCGGCGACAAAGCCAGGACGGCCTCGGTTCGGCCTTCAGGGCCGCTCGCATCACCATTGCCGGTCGCCGCGTACAGGTTGCCATCAGTACCGATAGCCACTCCACCCGGCGCCCACATCCCGGCCCGACGGGCGGGTGTAGTGTACGTCGTCAGGTCGGCTGTCGGATCGGACGCTGAGGCGGCGACAACCTGCCCGTGATAGTTGCCGCAGTCACCAAACCGGCCGCCGAACGGAATGTAAACCTGGCCCTGGTCCAGCGCCAGCGCTCCGCGTTGGCCTGCGGCAGGGGAGTCCAGTCCTGGCTGATTGAGTGGTCGGTGCCACGCGACGCTGCCGGAGTTGATGTCGACCGCGTACAGCTCGTAATTCGTCGGGTTGACCATCGCCGCCGCATAGAGCAGCCCGCTGCTGGTGTCGATGGTCGGCGTACCGGTGATTCCGACGATGGGGCGGATGTTGCCGCACGGCAGGGCGCTGGCCTGCGTCGGTTCGGCCAGGTGCGTTTGCCACAGCGGCGCGCCGCTGGCGGCGTCGATCGAATACAGCGTGTTGTTTTCGGTCGCGACGAAGACGTGTCCGCCCACGTACAGCGGTTCGGCATACACGGCGGCGTCGAGGCCCGCGGTCGTCCACGTGGGCTGCACGTTGTCAAAGGTGCTGCCGGCGGCGGCGACGCCCGCGCGGTCCGCCGAGTGGTGATAGGTCGGCCAATCGTCGTCGGCTGCACTGACCGGCGCTGTCGGCGCAGAGCCGACCAGAGCCAGTGCCACCGCTATCGCGAGCAACGTCTTCTGCATACGCCTGTTCCTCTCAACTATCCTACGTCGCGATGTCCGCGCCCACGGACGCGTCGACTTGAAGCGCTCGCTCCTGGCGTGGCTGCGCTGCCCGGTGTGCCGGTCGCGGCTCAGCGTCAATTCCGAGCTCGACGAGATCCAGACGGGGCGCCTCACGTGTACGCAAGGTCACGCGTTTCCGGTGCTGCGTGGCATTCCGCGTTTCGTTTCCCAGGACGCATATACCAGCAGCTTCTCTTACGAGTGGGACCACTTTCGAAAAACTCAACTCGACAGCTGGACCGGGCGAAGCGACACGCGCGACCGACTTCAGGCGAGCCTCAACTTTCCACTCGAGCAGTTGCAGGACAAGCTCGTGCTCGACGCCGGCTGCGGCATGGGCCGTTTCGCGGAGGTCGTGCAGCGCTTCGGGGCCACGTACGTGGGCATGGACTATAGCTACGCGGTGGATGCCGCGTATCGGAATGCAGGCCACTTGCCGGGCGTGCATTTCGTCCAGGCCGACATTTTCGATCCGCCGTTTGCTGACGGCGCCTTCGACCTGGCGATGGCGCTGGGCGTCCTGCACCACACTCCAGACCCGCGGGCGGCATTTCAGAGCCTGTCGCACGTTGTCAAAGAAGGTGGACAGTTGACAATCACCGTGTATGACGCGGGCAACAAGGTCTACGTCGCCAATTCTCGTTTCTGGCGCAGGTACACGACCCGACTGCCACGCCGCGTGTTGCACGTCTTGAGCTTCGCCGCGGTACCGCTGTACTCCTTGTGGACGTTGCCCCGACTGGGCTGGGTCTTCCGCAGCATGGCGTTCATCAGTCTCGAGCGCGACTGGCGGTGGCGCGTGCTCGACACGTTCGACTGGTATTCGCCGCGTTTTCAGTCGTGGCACACGCACCACGAAGTCTTTGGCTGGTTCAAAGAAAATGGCTTCGAGTCGATCGAAGTGCTCGCCCCCAGCGTTTCTCAGATCGGCACGAAAGTAAAGGCCCGCGCATGTGCGGAATAACCGGCGTCGCCGGGTCGCTGCGAACGGAGCCGGCGACTTTGCAGCGCATGACGGATCAGCTCCGTCACCGCGGACCCGACGGAGAAGGCACGTTCTGGTCGGACGATGTGGGTCTGGCGATGCGCCGCCTGGCGATCATCGACCTGGACACCGGCGACCAGCCAATCTTCAACGAGGACCGCGAGGTGTGCGTCGTCTACAACGGCGAGATTTACAACTTCGTCGAGCTGCGCTCCGAGCTCGAGGGTCGCGGACATCGCTTCGCGACCCATGGCGACACCGAGGTAATCGTCCACGCCTACGAGGAGTTCGGTCCGGAGTGTGTCGAGCGTTTGTGGGGCATGTTTGCGCTGGCGGTGTGGGACAGCCGTCGACGCTTGCTGCTGCTGGCTCGCGATCGATTGGGCAAAAAGCCGCTGGTCTACTACGCCGATCCGGTCTCTGGCGGCCTGGCGTTCGCGTCGGAGCTGCAAGCGCTGCTGGCCCATCCCGACGTACCGCGCGAGGTGGACCCGTCCGCGATCGACGATTACCTGACGTACCTCTACGTACCCGCACCGTCGACCGCGTACCGCGACATTCGCAAGCTGCCCCCCGGCCACCGCCTCGTGTGGCAGGCCGGCCGCGTCTCGGTCGAGCCGTACTGGGAGGTTCGTTTCGGGGACAAGCGCTCCCTTACCGAAGCGCAGGCGGTCGAGGAGTTTGGGGCGCTCTTGCGCGATGCAGTGCGCAGGCGGCTGATCGCCGACGTGCCGCTGGGCGCCTTTCTCAGCGGCGGCATGGATTCCAGCTCCGTTGTGGCCGAGATGGCCGCGCTGAGCTCCAGGCCCGTCAAAACCTTCTCGATCGGCTTCGGCGAACGCGATTTCGACGAGCTGCGCTATGCGCGCCAGGTCGCCAGGCGATTCAGCACGGAGCATCACGAGCTGATCGTCGAGCCGCGGGCACTCGAGGTGTTGCCGACCCTGGTGCGACATTACGGCGAGCCATACGGCGACTCATCCGCGATTCCCACCTACTACGTCGCGCAGATGACCCGCCAGCACGTGACGGTCGCGCTCAATGGCGACGGTGGCGACGAGCTGCTCGCCGGCTACGAGCGGCACTGGGCGGCCCGCATCGCCGCGCGCTACGACACCGTCCCGCGCTTCGTTCGGCATGGGCTGATCAGACCGTTGATTCCGCTGTTGCCCGAGCCGCGGCAACGCCGGGCGTTCTTGCGCCGCGCCAAGCGCTTCATGGCCGCCGCCCACCTGCCAGTCTTCGATCGCTATCTGCACTGGGTGGGCGCCTATACGCCCGCGCAGAAGGCCGCGCTGTATACACCCGAGTTCGTCGCCGAACTGCAGGGCAATGACTCGGGGGGCTGGTTGCGCGCGGCGCTGGCCCCCGAGCCGCGGCTCGATCCGGTCGACGCGGTGCTGCGCGCGGACACCTTGCTGTACCTGCCCGAGGACCTGCTGGCCAAAGTCGACATCGCCAGCATGGCCAACTCACTCGAAGCGCGCTCGCCGTTCCTCGATCACCGCCTGGTCGAGTTCTGTGCGCGCCTCCCGTCGAGCTTCAAGCTGCGCGGGCGCACTTCGAAGTGGCTGCTGCGGACGCTCATGCGCGATCGACTGCCGGCGGACATTCTGACGCGGCCCAAGATGGGCTTCGGCGTGCCCGTCGGCGAGTGGCTGCGCGGTGACCTGCGGCCGCTGCTCGAGGACACGCTGTTCTCGCCGACCGCTCTGCAACGCGGGTATTTCCGCCGCGAGGCGGTGCGGGCCCTGGTCGACGAGCACCTCAGCCGACGCGCCGACCGCGGCGCGCACGTGTGGGCGCTGCTGATGCTGGAGCTGTGGCAGCGCGAGCGAGCCGAGTCTTTCGTCGGCAGTGGCAGGATCGCGACATGCGAATCGATTTCGTCGGCCACGCCACGCTCCTGATTCGCCACGTGGGCCTGGCGCTGCTGAGCGACCCCTGGTGGAGCGGACCCGCGTATCGCGACCAGTGGTACCCGTATCCGATCCCCGTGCCCGAGCGTTATGACCTGGGCGCAGTCGACGCGGTGTACATCTCGCACAGCCACGAGGACCACCTGCATGCGCCGACGCTGCGCGAGCTCTTGAAGGCCGCGCCGGACGCGGAGGCGATCATCCCGCTGCGGCCCGAGACCCAGATGCGCGACTACCTGCGGCGCATCGGCTTTCGGCGCATCCGAGAAGTTGCCAGCGGCATGCCGTGCGTCGTGCGCAAGGGCGGAACGTCCATGCGGCTGTCGCTGCTGACGCACGTCGACGACAGTCTTCTCGCGGTCGAAGCGGGTGGTGAAGTCCTGCTGAATCTGAACGATGCGCTGCACTCGTCGCGGCGGGAGATCATCGCCGAGTATTGCCGTGTCTTGCGCGGTCGTTTTCCCAGAATTGACTATCTGTTTTGCGGTTTTGGAGGCGCAAGTTACTTTCCCAATTGCGTGCACGTCAGCGGCAAGGATGACGTGGCGGTCGCGCGTGCCAGAGAGCGATGGTTTCTGCAGAACTTCGGGCTGATTGCGCAGCTCTTGCAGCCGGGGTTGGCCTTCCCGTTTGCCGCGCATTTTGTGCTGCCCGACGAGCGCAACTGGTGGATCAGCGAGACGCGACTACGGATGGAAGCGCCGTCGACAACGTTGCGTTCGCTGGCCCCCGAAGGCCTGTTTTATGACCTGCAGCCGGGTGATTTTGTCCAGGATGGTGTGGTGCACGCCTCAGGGCGACCCGTTCGTGACCTGGACAGCATTCGTGCCGAGGTGCTGGCCCACTACTCGCAGCCGCCCGCGCGCCCGGCAATTGACGAGGCCGCATTCGACGACCTCGTCGCATCCATCCGCGAGCGTGTTGGCGCGCGCCCGACTCCGACGAGCTTCGACGCGATCATCGTCTTGTCGGACTTCGAGCGTCGGGTGATTCACGTCTCGGGATCGACCACCGGCGCGCGCGTGGAAGCCCTCGAACGCGCCGCCCTGGACGCGCAGGACCCGCAAGTCGTGATGGAAACACGCTCCGACCTGGTCCGCAGCACACTCCGGTCACCGTTTGGCAAGGACCTGATCAGCATCGGCTACGGCGCCCAGTTCCAGGTGCGCTCCACCGCCGACCTCGACGCCGCGCCTCACGAACGCATCCTCCAGCTCCTGGCGCCGAGCCAGCCGCGCTGGCGTCAGCACCTGCGCGAACGCCCATGGCGCACGCTGCGCTACCTCGTCGGCGACCCGAGCATGCGCTACGCCAGCGCCCAACTTGCCCTCCGCCGCACGCGACCCCTTGAAAAGCGCGCTGTTGACAAGCGCGCTGTCACGCACCCGGCCCCCTACGAGCTGCGCGACTGGGTGGCCGTCCCGGAAAGCTAGCCCCGGCAGGTAATCTGCTCGGCGCGGGCGAGGCCCATCGGCGCCGCGGCGGCCTCCCATTGCGTCCAGGCGCGATCGAGCAGACTCAGCGCACCAGACGAGTCGCCGGGCGCCAGGCCGTCTATGCGATCGCGGTACGCCGCCAGAGCGTCGCCGAGACCGCGGATGTCGGCGGCGACGTCGGCAATGGCCCGCTGCTCGCGCCAGAGGCTCTGGTCGATTTGCGTCGTTGTGACAGCTTGAAAGAGCTGATCGGCGCGACCGTGCAGGCCGCGAGCGACGTGCGTCGCGGCGTCCCAGGCAGTGCCCGTGGGTGGGTCCCAGACCAGCTCCGCGGCGGAGCGCAGTCCAGACGAAGCCGTGGACGAAACTCGGTACGCGGCGAAGACGTCGAAGGTCCGCAGCGTCTGCAAGCCATCGAGCAGCAAGGCGCGCGCTTCGGCGTTCCAGCCGTCGAGTTGCGGCGTGCTCGCCGTTGCCGACGGCGCCGCTCGCGGTTCCGAGTAGGGCGCGCAGGCACTCGCCGCCAGCGCGAGAGCGAAGCCTTGCAAGAAGGCGCGTCGGCTCGGGCGCTGGCCCGGTGTTAGCATGCGCGAGGTCCCGATGCTCAGACGCCGACCCGATCTCGAACATGCGGGCACCTGGCTGACGGTGATCCTCGTGCTCGTGATCGGGCTCGCCGTGGGCGCCTCGTTGCTGATGAATGCCGCCGCCGATGATGCGCGGGCGCGGATGAACATCGCGTCGAACCAGGCCTCGGGTACTGAGCGCACGCCGTGGGGCATCTGGCTCGGAGATCGCACGACCGCGGACCTAGCGCCCACCGACATACAGGCGCTGAAGGCGCGCGCGGACGACCTCGATCATCGCGCCGACCGAATTCGCGAGCTGGCGGGCGCCGCGTCGCTGGCGGGGCTCATCCTCATCGTCGCGACCGCCAGGCCCGAGGCGCGCCTTGCGAACTCCCAGTCGGCGACGAGTCCACTGGCCAGCACCAGGAGCAACGGCACCGTTTGAGTTGCGCGGTGGCGGTCGGCGTTGCCCGGTGCGCCGGGCACGGCGATCAGCGCCAGCACCGTGCCGCCGACGATGCACGCCGGGAACAGCCACTCCCGCGCGGGCAGCCGCCGACGGATCACGCCGACCGCGGCCAGGACCAGTAGCACATCCCAGACGAGCGCCAGCGCGATCCACACCGGGCTGTTGGGTTCGGTCGTCATGCTGGTACCGAGCAGGTAGCTGGTCAGGTTGGGGACGACCCATGCCACGAGCTCGAGGGGTGGAATCTGCGTCGACTGCAGTGGCACCAGCTCGCGCACCGGGATTTCGCGTATCGACTCGTCGGTGAAGGCAACGCGCGCGACGTCGCTGGTGGGGAAGGCCTGCACGACGCCGCCGAGAATCCACCCGCTGCTCGGGTCCGCCAGGCCGACCGCCGCGCCTGGCTTCATCGGCAGGTCGGTTGTCGCCGGCGGCTGATCGGTGTACAGGCGACCGAGCGTCTCCATGCGCGTCATAGTCTGTCGATACAGCAGCTCATGGCTGGCGTAGTCGATCCGACGACCGAGCACCACGACCAGCATGGCCACGGTGATGATGGCGCCTGCGCCGAGCGCGGCCAGGCCCGGCAGTCGCAGCCGACGCAAGTAGGGGTACACGGCCCAGGCCAGCACGCCGACGGCGATGGCGCCGCCCAGGTACGGCCGCAGGCTCAGGGCGACCACCAGGGCCAGTCCAATGGTCGAAAGCGCGCGCACCCACCCGTCCACGTGCGCGCGGCCGAGTGCCCACCACACGACCACCACCGCCAACCCGCCCGCGGTGTCGCGCAGCATTGTCGCCGACCACAGCACCAGCGTCGGCCAGATCGCGAGCACCAGGCCCGTCACCAGCCCCGCGGGCGGTCCAAACAGCCGACGCGCCATCAGCGCCCCGAGGACGACCACGATGGCGCCGAAGGCGGAGTTGATCACGCGGAAGGTGTTGGCGTCGGCGATGCCTCCGCCGAAGATGGAGAGGACCGTGATCAGGCCGAGGTAGCCGTCGCCGCCCAGGTGCTCGAGTCCCTGGGGCAGAGCGCTGTCGAGCGGATCGGGCAACAGCGACTGCGTGGCCAGGAAAAAGCTCGCCTCGTCGTTGAGCCAGACCGCGGTGATGTGGACCTGTTGGGCAATGAACGAGACGACGAGCGTCGCCAGGAATCGAGCCGCAAGCGCCAGACCCGCCAGCACGAGCACCAGGCGCGCGCCACCGGGCCCTTCCGCGTGACGCCACGCGACAGCCGCCACAATGCCCACCGCCAATGGCAGCGCGATCAGCATCGAGCCGCGTCCATTCGAGCGAAGAGCCGCGGCAGCGCACTCGGCACGCCACGAGTGTAGATCGAGCGCCTGGAGTCGCCGTCGCCCGTGGCGCAGGGACCATAATCGCGTGTGCGCTGGCTGTGGTTGATCTTTGCGTTGGCCGTGCTGGCGCGCATCAGTGGCCAGGTGGCGCTTGGCGCGTACGCCCACCCGCGGCTCTTCGAATACGAGGAGATCGCCACCAACCTTATCAACGGGCGCGGCTACACCTACGCCTCACCGGATGGTGGGACCTACGTGGCCAGCCAATCCAGCCCGCTTTACATTCTGCTCACCGCGGGCGTGTACCTGGTCACGGGCCACAGCCAGCCGGCGATGCTGCTGCTGCAGGCTGCGCTTGGCGGCTTGACCGCGGTGCTGGTCGCCTGGGCTGGCCGACGGGCGTTTTCCCGCTCGGCGGGTATGGTCGCGGGTGGGCTGGTGGCAATTGATCCTGGCCTGGTCGTCTACGCGGCGGAGCTGCACTCATTGAGCCTGGATGCGCTCGCGAACGTGGGCCTCGTGTGTGCCACGCTGGCGCTGCCGGCGCGACCGGGCAGGGCGCGATTGGCGGGCCTCGGCGCGGTCTTCGGGCTGGCCGGGCTCACACGCGCCACGGCGCTGTTGCTGTTGCCCGTGCACCTGGTGTGGCTACGCCTCCATCGCGGCGCGCGGCTGATGTCGATCGGCGCGGCCGTCGCCGTCCTGGCGATGCTGCTGGTGTACGCGGCGTGGCCGGTGCGTAACTCGCTGCTGCTGGGCCAGCTCACGCTCGGTTCGTCCGAGACGACGGAGTGGCTGTGGCGCGGCAACAATCCCAACGCCAACGGCGGCAGTCTGACGCCAGACGGCGAGCGCATGCTCGCGGTGGCGCCGCCCGCCTTTCGTGCCGAGATCGAAGCAGCCAGCGAAGCGCAACGCGTGCGCGTCTACCAGGCGGCGGCCTTCGAGTTCATCCGCGCGAATCCTGCGTCCGCGTCGCGCCTGTACGTGACAAAGCTGCTGACCTTCTGGTGGGGGTCACAGGAAACCGGGCTGCTGTATCCGCCAACCTGGGTGATCGCCTACCAGGTCTGGTACGCGGCCATCCTGCTCTGCGCGGGTCTGGGCATGTGGAGCACCCGCGCCGTTGGCGAACAGCGCGGGGTCGTCTGGCTGATTGTCGCGACCCTGGTGCTCGTCTCATTGACACAAGCAATCTTTTACGTCGAAGGTCGCCACAGGCTGGCAGTCGAGCCGCTGCTCCTCATAGTGACGGGCGTGGGCGTGGCCGATCTGGCCACACGCGTTCAGTGTTTCTGGACGCGGCGCGTCAGCTCTCGCGATCGACGCCCACCAGGCGGCCCGCGAGCTCGTCTTCGAGCAGCTGGATGTCCGCGTCGACCATGAGCGCCACGAGCTCGGGAAATCGTACCGAGGGTTGCCAGCCAAGGACCCGCTGCGCCTTGGACGCATCACCGCGCAAGTGATCCACTTCTGACGGCCGGTAATAGCGTGGGTCGACCTCCACGTAGTCGTGCCAATCCAGGCCCACGCGTCCAAATGCGAGGTCGAGAAACTCGCGAATCGTGTGCGATTCACCGGTCGCTATGACGAAGTCATCCGCTTTCGGCTGTTGCAACATCATCCACATGGCAAGCACGAAATCCGGCGCGTAACCCCAATCACGCAGCGCATCGAGATTGCCGAGATATAACTTATCCTGTAATCCTGCTTGAATACGCGCCACGGCTCGGCTAATCTTGCGGGTAACAAAGGTCTCGCCTCTCCGTGGTGACTCATGATTGAACAACAGGCCGTTCACCGCGAATACACCATAGGCTTCGCGAAAATTGACGGTGATCCAGTAGGCGAAGACTTTGGCGGCGCCGTACGGGCTACGCGGGTGAAAGGGCGTGCGCTCGTTCTGTGGTGGCGGCGCGGCGCCAAACATTTCCGATGACGATGCCTGATAGAAGCGCGTCTGAACACCCGAAGCGCGGATTGCTTCGAGAATTCTCAGCGTGCCGAGGCCGGTCGTTTGCGCCGTGTAGTCGGGAATGTCAAATGAGACTCGAACGTGACTCTGAGCGCCCAGGTGATAGATTTCGTGCGGCTGCAGGTCGCGAATCAGATTCGTCAGCGAAACACCGTCCGAAAGGTCGCCGTAGTGCAAGATGAGCGGCGCGTTCTCATGTGGGTCGCGATAGATCGAATCCAGGCGTCGCGTGTTGAACGTGGACGCTCGGCGGATGAGTCCGTGGACCTCGTAGCCCCTGGCCAGCAGCAGCTCGGCCAGATAGGAGCCATCCTGTCCGGAGATGCCTGTGATGAAGGCGCGGCGCCCTGATTCGCTCAATGCGGGCCTTTCCCTGGCTACCGCCTGAGTGTAAAGCGCGCGGCCACCGAGGATTACGGTCGATTGACCGAAACTCAACCCCCTTCTAGAATGCCCACGCGTGCCGCAGCAGGCCACATCTGCATAGGGTGGGCTGCCAAATCTCCTGCATCCCAGGGAGCCGCAGTGACTGTCGAACTATCTGACACGCATGTCGAACTCCGTCAAAAACTAGTGCATGAAGATGCGGCCCGGATGCTGCGCGAGATGATGCGGATCCGCATCGCCGAAGAAACCCTGGCCGACCTCTACAAGGAACAGGAGATGCGCACCCCGACGCATTTCTCGATTGGTCAGGAAGCCGTTGCCGTCGGGATTTGCTCGGCGCTCGGCCTGGACGATGTCGCGTACAGCGGTCATCGTTGTCACGCCCATTACCTGGCCAAGGGCGGCCCGCTGGCGCCGATGGTCGCCGAGTTGTACGGCAAACAGACGGGAACGGCGCACGGGCGCGGTGGGTCCGTTCACCTCAGCGCTCCGGAGGTCGGCTTTATCGCATCGTCGGCAATTCTGGGTCAGACGATGGCGGTGGCGACCGGGTCCGCGTGGGCATTTACGATGGACGGATCGCGGCGTGTCGCGGCGTGTTTCTTTGGCGATGGCGCCATCGAAGAAGGCATTTTCCACGAGACTCTCAATTTCGCGTCGATAAAACGACTGCCCGTAGTGTTTGTGTGCGAGAACAACGGTTACTCGACGCATACGCCGCTGGACGTGCGGCAGCCCAAAGGCGTCACAATCTGGGAACGTGCCCGTTGTTACCAGATGGCATCGAAGTTTGCCGATGGTAACGACGTGTTCGCGGTCCGACACGCGGCCGAGGAGGCGATTGATTGGGCTCGCTCCGGTCGCGGCCCATATTTCCTGGAGTTCAGCACGTACCGCTGGCGCGAACACGTCGGACCCAACTGGGACTACGAGGCCGGTTACCGCACGAAAGCCGAGGTTGATGCCTGGATCGAGCGATGTCCCATCAAGGCCGCAACAGCCAGAATGCTCGCGGCCGGTGTGTGCACCGAGGCTCAGGTCGAACGCTGGCGACTGGACATCCAGCGCGAGGTGGACGAGGCGGTTGTCGCGGCGAAAGCGGCTCCATTCCCATCAGTTGAGCACCTGCTCGACGGCACGTATTAGGTGGCAGCTCCCATGCGACGGCTGAAGTACTGGCAGGCGATCAGCGAAGGCACGGTTCAGTGCATGGAGGCTGATCCGTCGATCTTCGTGGCCGGCATCGGCGTCGACGATTTCAAAGGCATTTTCGGCACGACCCGCGAGGCCTTCGAGCGATTTGGTGCTTCGCGCGTGTTCGATATTCCCAACTGTGAAAACGCTTTCGCGGGGATCACGATCGGGGCCGCCGCCGTTGGCAAGCGACCACTGGTCGTTCACCCGCGCAACGACTTCATGTTCCTGGCCATGGACCAGTTGATCAACCTGGCCGCCAAGTGGCGCTACATGTATGGCGATCAGGGTGGCGTACCGGTGGTGACCCGAGCCATCGTCGGTCGAGGTTGGGGCCAGGGCGCGACGCACTCCCAGAGCCTGCACGCGACGTTCGGGCATTTCCCAGGTCTTGTGGTGGTCACGCCAGCGTCGCCGGCGGACGCCAAAGGCCTGTTGATCAGCGCGTTGACTGGCAGCGGACCCGTCATCATGCTCGAAAACCGGGCGCTCTACGAGCTCGAGGACGAGGTGGCCGAGGCGGCGACTCCCATTCCATTTGGCAAAGGCCGCGTCGCGGTCGAAGGCACCGACATCACGATTGTGGCGGCCTCGCTGATGGTCCACGAGGCGACCCGCGCGGCGGCGATGCTCGCCGAGCACGACATCAGCGCGGAGGTGGTGGACCTCCGCTCCATTCGGCCACTCGACGAAGACATCATCCTGAGCTCGATCGAAAAGACGCATCACCTGGTGGTCGCGGATACGAGCTGGGCGCGTTACGGCGTCGCGGCGGAAGTCGCGGCCGTGGCTGCCGAAAAGGGGTGGGCGTCTCTCAATGCTCCAGTTCGACGAGTGACGCCGGCCGATTGCCCCGCTCCAGTGTCCAAGCCGCTGGAGGATGTGTTCCATCCGAACCCGGTGTCCATTGCACAGGCGTGTCTGGACGTGCTGCGCAGCGATGGTGCGTTGAACGGCGCGGTTACCGACGTGCAGGCCAAGTTCTTCGGACCGTACTGAGCTGTGTACTCAGCGCGCCGTCGCACCATCTCCGTCTTTGTTCCAGCCTACAACGAGTCGCGCAACCTGGCGGGCGCCGTCCACGATGCGCTGGCCGCATGTCGTGATTTCGATGATTACGAGATTCTGATCGTCAACGACGGGAGCCTCGACTCCACTGGCGCGGTCGCCGATCAGCTGGCGGCCACGCTGGACCACGTGCGGGTGATCCACCATCCAACGAACCGCGGCTTCGGGGCGGCCTACGGCACCGCGCTGGCCGCGGCGCGCATGAGCTATTTCACCTTCGTGCCCGGCGATCACGAGGTCGCGCCGGAATCGGTCAGCGCGATCTTTGACCAGGTCGGGCGCGCTGATCTGGTCGTGCCGTACCACGGCACGCCCTGGAAACGGCCGCTGTTCCGACGCGGCCTGACGTGGGTGGCAACCACACAGGTGAACCTCCTGTTCGGTTGGCACCTGAAGTACTACCAGGGCCCCGCGGTCTATCCCACGCAGCTGGCGCGCGTGCTTCCGCGCACGGTGCGCGGGTTCTACTTTGCAACCGAGATGCTGGTCCACGCGCTGGCAGCCGGGTATTCGTGGGTCGAGATCGGTCTGACGCATCAGGAGCGAACCTATGGCCGGTCGAAGGCGGTGGCGTGGTCGAACATTGCCAATGCGCAGTTCACGATCCTGAGGCTCTGGTGGGACATTCGGATCCGGCGACGCAGTAATGTCCCGCGCGCCGTTGCGTCTGAACCAAGTGGTGCTCTGGAGGGTGCCAATCTGTGACGAAGGTCTTTGTAACGGGTGGCGCTGGCTATGTTGGCGCGGTACTGGTGCCAAAACTGCTGGCAAAGGGCTACGAGGTCCGGGTGTTGGACCTCTTTCTTTTTGGTCACGACGTGCTGCCCGAGCATCCTGGCCTCGAGTGCATTCAGGGCGACATTCGCGATGAAGGCTTGCTGGGCGACGTGCTGCCTGGTGCCGACGCCGTCATCCACCTGGCCTGCATCTCGAATGACCCCAGCTTCGAGCTGAACCCCAGCCTGAGCAAGACGATCAATTACGACGCCTTCGAGCCGCTGGTCTCGATCTCGAAGCATTCAGGTGTCGGCCGATTCATCTACGCGTCCAGCTCGAGCGTGTATGGCGTGAGCGATGCTCCGGATGTCACAGAGGACCATCCGCTGGTCCCGTTGACGGACTACAACAAATACAAGGGCCTGTGCGAGCCAATCCTGTTGAAATATCAGAGCCCGGACTTCACCACCGTCATCATCCGCCCGGCAACGGTGTGCGGCTACTCGCCCCGCCAGCGGCTGGACCTGACGGTGAACATCCTGACCAATCTCGCCGTCAATACGCGAAAGATCACGATCTTTGGCGGGTCGCAAAAGCGTCCGAATATCCATGTCGACGACATTGCCGATCTGTATGTGGACCTCCTGGAGCGCCCCGCCGAGCAGATCGCCGGCAAGACGTTCAACGCGGCCTTCCAGAATCACACCGTCGCGGAACTGGGTGAGATGGTCCGCAAGGTGGTGTCCGAAACCATGCCCGAGGTGGGTGAGATCACCATGGAGACGACGCCGAGCAACGACCTGCGCTCCTATCACGTGTCGTCGGCCAAGATTCAGCGCGAGTTGGGCTGGGCTCCCAAACGTAGCGTGGAAGACGCCATCGTCGACCTGTGCAACGCGTTCAAAGCGGGCAAGCTCGCGGATTCGCTAACCGATTCGAAGTACTTCAACGTCAAAACCGTGCAGTTGTCCGAGTTGGGCTGAGGGATGGCTTCTGCGGCACGCGCGGTGGTCACCGGCGGCGCCGGATTCATCGGCAGCCACATGGTGGACCTCCTGATGGAGCGCGGTTTCCACGTGACGGTGATCGACAATCTCAGTCGAGGGCGCCTTGACAACCTGGCTGGCCATCGCGGTGACCCGCGTTGTGAAGTCCACCAGATTGATGCCACGAGCGTCTCAGCGGTTTCCGAGCTCTTTCGCGGGGCCCGATACGTGTTTCACTTCGCGGGTCTGGGCGACATCGTGCCCTCGATCGAGCATCCGCTGGAGTACATGCATGCCAACGTGGATGGCACGCTGGCCGTGCTGGAAGCCGCGCGCCACGCGCAAGTCGAGAAGCTGGTCTACGCCGCCTCGTCGTCCTGTTATGGCGCCGCGCCACCCGTGCCGACGTCGGAGTCCGCGCCCATCAAGCCGGAATATCCGTATGCTCTCAGCAAATATCTGGGTGAGGCCGCCGTGTTGCACTGGGCTGAGGTATATCGGCTGCCCTGCGTGTCGATCCGCATTTTCAACGCTTACGGTCCCCGAGTCCGCACGACCGGGGTCTACGGCGCGGTCTTTGGTGTCTTCCTGGCGCAGAAGTTGAAAGGCAGACCGCTCACGGTTGTCGGCGACGGCACTCAGAAACGCGATTTCGTGTACGTTACCGACGTCGCGCGTGCGTTCCTGGCGGCGGCCGAGTCGCCGGAGTCCGGTGAGATTTTCAATCTCGGGGCGGACAACCCACAACCCATCAACCGTCTCGTTGAGCTTATTGGCGGCGAGGTGACCTACATCCCCAAGCGACCGGGCGAACCTGACTGCACCTGGGCGGACACTCGCAAGATTCGTGAGCGCCTGGCGTGGGAGCCGCGTGTCGACTTCGATCAAGGCGTAGCGGCCATGTTGCGCGATATCCATCGATGGGAGGACGCTCCAGTGTGGGACCCCACATCCATTGCTGCCGCCACCAAAACATGGTTTGAGTTCATGGCCCGATGATGAAGCGCGATTATCGCGAAAAAATAAAGACGCTGGACGAGCTGGCCCGCGCGATTGGTCCGCGACCGCGACAGCAGAAGGTCATCATGTGTCATGGAACCTTCGATATCGTGCACCCCGGCCACTTGCGCCACCTGGCGTACGCGAAGGAGAAGGCCGACCTCCTGATTGCGAGCGTGACCGCCGACGAGCACATCATGAAGGCCAATTTCCGCCCGTATGTCCCCCAGGAGCTGCGCGCCGCGAATCTGGCCGCCCTGGAGTTCGTCGACTTCGTGATCGTCGACCCCAATCCCACGCCCATCCAGCACATGCGTGTGCTACAGCCGGACTATTTCGCGAAGGGGTACGAATATTTCGCCAACGGAGTTCCGCCGCGCACCCGGGAGGAGATGGACACCCTCGCGAGCTACGGTGGCGAGATGGTCTTCACACCGGGCGACGTCGTGTATTCGTCGTCCGCTCTGATCGACGCTCAGCCGCCGAACCTCGGAGTCGAGAAGCTGCTCGCCCTGATGGACTCCGAGGGGTTCGACTTCGACGACCTGCGGCGAACGCTGATGCGTCTGTCCGGCATTCGCGTGCACATCGTTGGCGACACCATTGTCGACAGCTACTCGCACTGCTCGCTGCTGGGTGCGACCGCGAAATCGCCGACGTTCAGCGTCAAGCACGATGTCACCGAGCGTTACGCGGGTGGCGCCGCGGTTGTGGCCAAGCACATGAAGGCCGTCGGCGCCGACGTGACCTTTTCGACCGTGCTCGGCGACGACGATCTCGGTCGGTACGTGATCGACGATCTGGAGGAGGCGGAGATCCAGTGCATCCCGTTTCTGGACCGGACGCGTCCCACCACGCACAAGGAGCGGTTTATTGCCGACGGTTACAAGCTGCTCCAGGTCGACCGCGTCGACAACCGCACTATCTCCGAACGCGCACAGGAGTTCCTGAAGAACGCGATTCAGGCTACGCGGACTGACATTGTCGTATTCAGCGACTTCCGGCACGGCATCTTCAACCGCCAGACCATCGGCAGCCTGAAGGAGGCGATACCGTCCGGCGCGATCAAGGTGGCCGACAGTCAGGTATCCAATCGTTGGGGCAACATCCTCGAGTTCACGGATTTCGACTTGCTGACCCCAAATGAGCGGGAGGCGCGGTTCGCGCTTGGCGACCAGGATTCGGTGGTTCGACCGCTGGCCTCAGAGCTGTTCCGTCAGGCGCGCTGCCGGTATCTGATCTTGAAGCTTGGCGAACGCGGGCTGATTGGCTATCGCAGCCCGGGCCCGATGCCGCGTGAGTTCTTCACCGTTGACAGCTTCGTGGACCGCCTCGTCGACCCGATTGGCGCCGGCGACGCGCTGCTCTCGTACGCGGCCCTGGCGCTGGTGGCCACCGATCACATCGTCATCGCGTCGGTTCTGGGCTCGCTCGGCGCGGCGGTCGCCTGCGAGCTGCAGGGCAACTCGCCGGTGTCGGCGGCAAAACTCCAGGACAAAATCGACACACTCGAGCAGCACGTCCACTACGAGGTAGGCAGGCCAGCCGTCTACGCGTGAGATATCTCCTGGTCGGGCTGGGGAATATCGGCCGCAAGCGGCAGGCACTCCTGGGTGACCGCTGCGTGGCGACGGCCGATCCATTCAACGCCGACGCGCAGTACGCGGCGGCTGAGGATTGTCCGGTCGACGCGTACGATGCCGTTGTCCTCGCCACGCCCAATCAGTCGAAACTGGACCTGCTCGCGTTCTGCGTGGAACGCGGCAAGCACGTTCTCGTCGAAAAGCCGCTGCTGTTGACCGACAACGCCCTGGCCCAACGTCTCAGCGACGCGGCGAAATCCACGCGTGCGGTGTGGTACACGTCGTACAACCACCGCTTCGAAACGTTGATCGGCTCGGCGCGGAATCACCTGCGTTCGGGCAGCATTGGCGAGCTGTACCACGCGCGGCTGTTTTACGGGAACGGTACGGTCGGCAACGTGGTTGGCACGTGGCGGGATCAGGGACTGGGTGTTCTGGAGGACCTTGGTTCGCACCTGCTCGATCTCGCGGCCGACCTGTTCGGTTGCGGCGGACAACATTTCCAAGCCTGGTCGCTGGAGCACCACGAGGCGGCCAGCCTCGACCATTGTATTCTGGCTTCGGCCGACGGTCGCATCGTGCTGGAGATGTCATATCTGGCCTGGAAGAACACCTTCAGCATCGACGCGTTCGGCTCGCGTGGCTCCCTCCACGTGAGCGGGCTGCAGAAGTGGGGTCCGAGTGAGCTGGTCCTCCGCGAGCGCGTCCTGCCGAGCGGGGTACCCATCGAAACCCACGAGCAGGCGCCAGGCGGGGTCGACCCGACCTGGCAGCGCGATCTCGAGTACTTCGAGGCTCTGTGCGCGGCGCCGGATTGGAGCTCGTCGGCTGGCAACGACGTCTGGATCTCCCGCACCCTGATGGAGTCAGCGGGCGCATGACGACGACCGCGTTCCTGGGCATGTCGCACCTCGGCATCAACTATGCGGCGGCCTGGAGCTCGTACGGGCAGTCGACGATCGGCTTCGATCCAGATCCGGCGCTGATAAACCGGCTGCGCGCGCGCGATCTGCCGATTCAAGAGCCCGGACTCCTGGAGCTCATCCAGCA
>JAFAOS010000370.1 GCA_019247515.1 Chloroflexota bacterium
TGATCCTGGATGACTCTGCCTTCATGACTGTGTCGCTGTACCCGACCGGCTCCCTTGCCCTTGCCACCGTTCGCGGCCTGGCCTACGACGCGAGACCGCAATTAACTTACGCCTCGGCCTGGTTGAACTGAGGGTCGTGCACACCAACACCAGGTGCGAGCTCTGGCTTCGGCGCGGCTGGTGGCAGCGAATATGGCGTTGCCCAGGCATCCTACTTCCGTGTGGCGAATCGCGCAGACTTCCTCCCGGTCGTCACTTTCGAAGGCGATCAAGCCTCCAGGCGCACGATGCTCAGTCCCTCAGCGATGCTCAGTTGCCGGGGCAACCACCCATGCTCAGCACGGCGCCTGATTTGCAGTGGTACTTGGATTGGTTCGGCGTAGGTTTCAGCAAGTTGAACAGTAAATGCCCTACATCTGGGGCGCCAGGTGCACGCGACCTTCCAAGATGTCTCCCGCATTCGCTCACGATCGACCGCCACATGGTCGTGGATCACATCGGCTGAGTGATCAACCCGCTGATCTGCGTATCAGATCGTGCGCGAGTTGCCCACGGCGCTGGTGACGCTCGCCCACGAAGGTCCGAAGGTCTACGCGGATCGGTTCGACCTGCTGCACCGTCGCGAGGCCGACCCAACGAGATGTGGCAGCGGACCACGCGCTCTGGGCCTCGACGGAGCGCGGCTCGGCGCGCGACCACACGGCGCTTGACACCGGACTGCACGCCAGCGCGACGCGTCGAACAATTCTTCACCCGACCCAAGAATCGGCGCGGAATCGCGACCAGCAGCGATGAGAGCGCCCGGGACTACCGAGTCGTGGTATGGCTCGCCTCAGCGCTGATCTGGATCCAGACCGACTTAAGGCAGCACGGCGTTAATGGCTAGATGCGGTCCCGACGATGAAACCATCAGCGGTGACATTTGGCGTCACCGACGCACCGGATAACGCAAATGGAGCACTCCGTCGCCCTGGATGACCACTTCGGGATCCTGGAGCATCAGGTGGCCGTTACCGACCGTCCCGAAGTATGGCTTCCCCCGACCGAAGACGACCGGCACGACGTCGATCGCCACGGGGTCGATAAGCCCCAGCGACAGTGCCTGCCCGCCGACATCACCCGCGCCCACACCGATCTCTCCCTCGCCAGCCAACTCCTGTGCTCGAGCGATTCCCTCCTCGACCGAGGTGGCGAAGTGGTACGACGCCTCCGGATGCCAGTCCGTCGGCCGCGGTCGGTGCGACACGACCACAACGTGGTTGCCCGCCGGCGGATGGCCTTCCCAGCCATTGGTCAGGTCGAATTGGTGCCGCCCGATCACCAGGACCTTCTGGCGCGACCACATGCCACGCACATAGTCAGCCGAGGCCGCTGAGACCCGGAATGGCGCTCCGTGAACGTCGGCATGGTCTTCGTTGACGAGGGGATGGTCGCCTTTGAAATACCAGTCGTGGAGCGGCCCTACCTGGTCGCGCTCATCGGCAATGTAGCCGTCCAATGAGGCTACTGCGTGCAAGTACGTGGTGCCCATGCCTACTCCGCCTTCCGACAGGTCATCACCAGCCTTCCCCAAAGTGCACGACTGGCAACCGCATCCTGGCGTACGCGGCTGAACGGGAGGACCTTGAGCGCGTCCGTTGCTGCCATCGAACCGACCATGTCACGACCTCCGGTGCTGGTGACGTCGGTGGCGCTGTGGTTGGATCTGGTGTTCCGCGGACTATACTGCACCGATCGGTGCAGTGTCCACTTCCACCCTCGACCGAACGTTCTTTGCGCTATCGGATCCGACCCGGCGGCGCATCCTGAAGCGGCTGGCTCGCGGCCCAGCCACCATCGGGGAGCTTGCGGAGCCTTTCGGCTTGACCCTCAACGGCGTCAAGAAACATGTCGCGATCCTCCAAGAGGTGGAGCTTGTCAGTACGACGAAGGTGGGACGTTCACGCGAATGCCAACTCGGCCGAGCTGACCTGAAGGAAGTCACCCGCTGGATTGACTCCTATCGCGAAACGCTTGAAGCTCGGCTCGAAAGCTTCGGCGCGTATGTGGAAGCGCGTACACCAAGAGAGCAATGACCTACGAGCTGCGTTTCCAGCGCCTGATCAACGCCAAACGGGAAGTCGTGTTCGACCTGTTCACAGAACAGGGTGCACAACTGGCCTTCTACCAGCAGGGCGAGGCTGCGTGGATCGTCCGCTCGGAATGCGAACTGCGGGTCGGCGGCGTTTGGAGCGTCGAGTTCGGTCCCTCAGAGGACGAGGTCTATCGCCATCGCCACGTCTTCAACGTGATCGATCGCCCACGACGCCTCCTGATGACCACCACCGAGACACGACCGGATGGGTCGAGCTTCGACACGGAGACCGAGATCAGGTTCGAGGAACAGGGCTGGCAGACGCTGATGACAGTGCGTCAGATCGGATTCCTTACAGAAGTGCTTCGCGACGAGCATACCGTCGGTCTGCCCGAAGCTTTCGCCCAGTCTGAGCGTTTTGTCGGTGGAGAAGTCCCGGGATTGCACGCGGAGCACCACGGGACTGGCTCGGACACCCCCAACTGAGCGCTCGCACGCGCCGCACGTCCACTGTTATTGCCTGCATCCTCAGCCCAGACAAGTACGGTGCGGTCCCCATCGCACTGGCGGGATAACCCATGGTTTCCGTCACAGGCTTGTCCGTTAGCGTGACTCGAGCGCGGCGACGGCTCGTTCCAACGCGGACTTCATCCGGTTGGGCGTAGATGCGGATCGTCTCGAGTCGACTGTGGCCCAGCAGCGCGGCAACGTCGGCAGATCCACCGTCTCAACCAGGCGCCGAGCAGCGTCATGGCGGAACCGATGCGGTTGAACATGCGCGACATCGGCGCGTCGACCTAGCATTGCCAGCAGGTTTCGAACGCCGCGATCCGTATGGCCCGCGCTTCCCGCGGAAAACGTGTCCTTCGGCGACGACCGGCCGGATTGCGCTGAGGGCGTCGCGCACATCTGCGTTCAAGCGGCACGACACGCGCCTTGTCGCCCTTACCTCTTTTATGAAGGCTTTCCCAGAGCGAGGCTGCAGGACCAGGTCGGACCACGTCAGGGCTGAAGAGTTCGTCTACGCGCAGCCCGGTGTTCAGCAGGGTGGTGACGATCACATCGGCCATAGGTCCGGCTCGTTCGGCTTCGCGACGGACACGTTGACGCTCAACAGGACTGGAGCTGCGTGGCGCCAGCGGTTGATTGGCGATCGGCGGCGACTACAACCGCCTGGGTCTGGCACTGCAGATCGTCACCGCGAGATTCCTGGGTGCGTTTCTGCCCGATCCGACCAACGTTCTTGCCGGCGTCATTGCGTACGTGGCTGCACAGCTCGACGTGCCTACCACGACTGATCTGGAGCCGTACCGCGTCGGCGACGCCCGCTGGGATCAGGCTGCCGAGATCCGTCAGGGTTTCGGCTACCGCGACTTCAACGAGCAACCTGAGCACTTTCGGCTGTGCAGTGGCTGTGCACGCGAGCGTGGCTCAGCGCGGAGCGGCCCAGCGTCCTGTTCGACCTGGCCATGGCGCGGCTGGTCGAGCGCAAGATCCCGTTGCTGGGCGTGACCACGCTGACGAGACTCGTGGCCAGCGTTCGCGACCGCGCGGCGCAGCGGCTCGGGCGCCGCTTGGCCGCTTTGCCGAATGCCGACGTTCGGCAGCGTCTGGATGGCCTGCTCGCGGTCCCAGCTGGTGGCCGCCAGACTCCGCTGGATCGGTTGCGGACGGCGCCGGTGCGGGCAAGTGCGCCAGCCGCTGGTGGATGCATTGCACCGACTCGATGAGGTGCGCGCGCTCGGCGCCGGTCATGTGGATCTGTCGGGCCTCCCCCCAGGCCGACTGAAGGTGCTGGCTCGCTACACTGCCGCCGCGCGAGCTCAAGCGATCGCGCGGATGCCGGACAAACGTCGGATCGCCACGGTCTTGGCCACCCTCCGCGCGTCCATAGCGACGGAAGCTCTCCATTACCCTTGTGCCCGCAGCAGGATCGTCATTCGGCGGCAGCGGCTTGCTGCAGAGGACATCATTGAGCCAGCCGAAGATCAGAGTATTGGCGTAGCTCAGTCTGCCCATCTCGTGTGAGGCAATCTGGCGTGGTCGTGGAGTGGCGTCGATCAACGCGTCGATTGCTGAGCAACTGCCGCCAGGCGTCGCGCTGGTCGAGCTTGAACAGTCGACCGCGCCGCTGACGTACGAGGCGGCCTAGATTCAAGACGAGCTACCGCTCATCCAGCGCTCACTCGACGTCGCCGCTGAACTCGCGGGAGAAGGCGGCTGGCTCGAGCCGGGGCATGGCCACAACGCCAGTTAGTCCGAGCGCGGCGACGCCGGTCAGTGGGGCTGGGCACCACGCCGCTGGCTCCGAGGCCGGCCCTGCCCGAGCGGCAGCCGGCGCACTGGCTGCGCCACGCGGCTCGGCGTCGAACACGAGCGTGGCCACCGCCTTAGCCGGGGCGGTACCCGAGTGCGACGAGCGACAAGGCCACCACTTCAAGACCGGCGGCCAGTACGCACACGACGGTGGTGCCGGCGCCGCTGGCGAGCACCGCCCCGCCGAGCCCGCTTCCGAGCGCGACCCCGGCGTAGAGCACGCTAGAGTTCAGGGAGACGAGCAGCCGCTGATCGCCGCCGCTCTCCAGCAGCCGGAATTGTTGGGGCGGTGTGATCGACCACGTGCCGAACCCGTAGGCCGCGATCGCAGCCACGGTCGTGGCGATGGCCGCCGTGCGGCTCGCGACCGTCGTGCCCAGCGCGACACCGGCGAGGGCGACCGCGACGAGCGCAAGCCCGCCGACGAGCGTCGGGCGCGGTCCGCGCGCATCTGTCAGCCGGCCGGCGACGGTCGCACCGCCGATACCGGCGAGCCCGAACAGGAGCAAAAAGGCCGCCAGGCCAACCGCCCCGACGCCGGTGGCGTCATGCAGGACCACGCCAACGTAAGTGAAGAATGTGAAACTGCCGCTTGCCCACACCATGGTCGTTGCCAGGGTCAACAGCACCTCGCTCCGACGAACCGGCGCGCCGGACCGGCGGATAGCGTCTGCAGGCGGCGGCCGCGGTCGCGCATCCACCCACGTTGCGAGCGTGATGAGCAGCGTCAAGACCACGACGGCATAGAACGTCGTTCGCCAGTCGAACACGGCCCCGACGACGGTGCCCAATGGGACTCCCAGCGCGGCGGCAGCGGAGCCGCCACTGACGACGACGGACAGCGCCCGTCCGCGCCTCCGCGGCGCCACGGCGCTCGCCGCCACAGCGGCGGCCGTGGCCGTGAACACACCGGCGCCGGCGGCCGCCACCAGCCGAGCGCCGAACAGGGCGATCAACGACGGCGCGGTGGCGGTGGCCGCATTGCCAATGGCGAACACACTGAGCGCACCGAGCAGCAGCCGCTCCGGGCGGGCTCGCCGTGCCGCGCGCAGGAGCAGCGGGGCCCCCACCGCATACACGCCGGCAAAGACCGTCGCGGCCTGCCCGGCGGCGGCCGGCGGCACGTCGAGTGAGGCCGCGATCTGCGGCAGCTAGCCGACGACTAGCGTGCCATCGCTGGCGACGACGAACGCGCCGAGCGCGAGCCAGACGAGGCGTCGCTCGGTTCGCTGAGCCTGAGTATGGGCGTTGAGTAGCAACGGCACGAAGCCAGCCTCAAAGTTTTGCGGGGTTGCAACCAGGTCGAAGGAGATGCGGCCGGCCCTCACCGCTGTTGACCAGGATGCGGTGAGGATACGCTTCATCCTGGTCGGATTGGAGCCCTCAAGACGCGCTTATCCGCGCGAGGACTGTGCCGGCTTTGAGCGGAACATCAGGCAAAGCGCAACGGCGACCCACCACAGTCCCTGTATCGGTGCCAGCGACGTCACCGCGGAGGACAGTACGGGGCTACCGATTGACACTATGCCCAGAACAAAGAATGCGCCTCCCAATATGATCGCCAGGTACCCAAAGAATACGTGGAAGAATCGAAGAAGACAGAATCACCGATCCCAACGGGAGGAACGGCGCTGGTGCAGCCACAAAGAAGTAGAGATGCTGCACGGCATGCGCCATCTCGTCACTCAGCGCACCCATAGCTTCGGGAGTGGCGAAGAGCGCGGATATATAGAACACCACCTCGATCAGGCTCACGGTGACGAGAAGCACCGATCCGAGAAGTGTCATCCCCATCAGCTTGTTCCCAGCGTCTGCCAGAAGGACCAGAACAAAAGCAAGCCAGATGATGAGCACTGGGCCGACTGCTTGGAGGCACGCGCCCCACATTACTTCGCGGTAATGTTGTTGCGCGAAGCCGATCAACTCGGCCTCGGTCGCGCCCGCGGGCGGTCCAGAATTGATTCCAAATGATGTTCCGATCATCAGAACACCCACAATGGCAATCAGGCCAGTGCCAATCCGCGAACGACGGCTCGTTAGAACGTCCTTCTCCATATCTCAGCTTCTAAATGCGATGTGTGAGGCGCCCCGTGCCAGTTCGCCGCGGCGCAAAGCCCACCAGAGCGGTTCATTGAACGGTCCACCTGCTGTCGTGTGGCTGCTCACGTCGCCCGTTCCTTGTGGTCCATGACTGGCTGTAGAAAACATCATCACCTTCCGTCGGAAAACACAAACTTGCGTGTCGAGCTGCGCGAGACCGTGCTGCGTACGGTAGCTTGACTCCCCATAGGCCGGGACGAAACCCGTGGACCCGTACAGGGCCAATGGTCACGGCCCGAGCTGGTCGTCGGTTCTTAGAGCAAGGTATGGAGTGAGCGCGAGTCACCGGCGATAGCCACGCAACGGGCGGCGTTGATCGTCACTGGCCGAGGCGCGCCTGAAGAGCCCGGCTGAAGGGCATTGTCGGGAACATCAAGATTGGTGACCTGGCGGCGCATGCTTTCGGACGGCGTGCCTGCGGCCTCGCTAGACCAGAAGTGCCCCCAGGTCCAGGAACGTCGTACTGTGGGGCGTGACCAGGCGCGGTGAGAATCTCGACCTGTGAGCCCGACCAGGATTCATGTAGGACCGTAGCTGCGTTGTTCACCAGGATATCCATGTACCGAAGCGGGCTAGCGCCAGGTCGAATACTGTGGAGAACTCGACGAGTTTGCTGACGTCCGTGTCAATCGCCATGCGCGACCACAAAGTGACTGGATGTCCGCGACGAGCATTTGAGCCGCATCCGCTTGTTGCAAGTGGTTGACGACCACGTGCGCCCCCTCGGCGGCCAGCAATCGGGCAATCCCGTGCCCGATGCCGGTTGCTGCGCCCGTGACGATGGCCGCCTTCCGAACCAGGCTGCCGGTCATGCGTCGATGCGCCAGTCCAGGGTGATGTCTGCATGCTGGCCAAGCTCAGCTTCGAATCTGCCTTCGCCGCGCAGGCCAGTCAAGTCGCCGGTGCCGGAACCGGGCACGACGAACCATGTCCCGTTCACGTGGCTACCTTCGAGAGTGCCCTGATCCTGGAGGACGAACGTACCTGTTCGGTCTGCCAGCGTGCCGCTCACGCGCTCCACGCCTACGAAGCTGGCCGAGCCATCAGCACGCACGGTCTGGAGGAACCGCACTTTACCCTGGCCCTGAATATCACCGCTGAATGTCTCGGTGACATGGACCTCGACCAGGTTCGGTCCACTATCGGTGTCGTCATACTGCTGCGGCTCCCATGTCTGCACCTCAATGCGTCCGGTGGCATGACCCTCAGTCATCCGTATCAGAAGACTCCTTTGGCACGTGGTGAGAATGCGTCACGTTCCGAGCGGTTCGATGATGAGTCGCGCGGCAGCCGCTCCCGAATACTGCTGCTCGCCGGTGATCAGCGTGCCGTCGCAAATTGCGTGGCGCCGGAGGCGCGGACCGAAGCGTGTTAGTCGGCCCCCGTCCGCCGACGAGCAACTGCGCATCGAAGCGTCCACCGTCATACTAGTGATCCCTGGCACGTTTTCCACCATCCGCGCGCGTTCGGATGACGATCGACGCCCCGAGCCCAACCAGATCTTCCCTGGAATTGCCACTCGCATCGCGCGGCGCGCTCCAGGAATCTACCGCCAGCGTACTGTCCCTGCTCCGTGAGCTCCCAGTGACAATGGCTCAGCTCGGCCCACCAGAAATCAAGGGGCCAACCGGTCTGTTTGGACACGGCTAGTACACACCGGCGTAAATGAGGCCGGACTGGGGAATCAGGCATGGAGCGGCTTGCCGAGAAAGGTCCACTTAAACGGCTTGGCCATGGTGCGATTGAAGTAGGCGATGAACTCCAGCACCTGCCGACGGAGGTCGTCGATGGAGGTAAAGTTGCCCCGTCGGAGCAGCTTGCGGACCAAGATGTACAGCCAAAGCTCGACCTGGTTCAACCAGGACGCGTGTTTGGGCGTGTAGTGGAAGACGACCTTATGCGATGGATCGGCCAGGAAGGCGACTCGCGTCGCCATAGTTTCAAGATGCCGCACTTGTCTTTGATGCCGAGATCGTCGGTAATCCCGGACACGCCAGCCACGTAGCAGACCAGGCTCTCAGAACAGTGGGTGTTCAGGTTGTCGACGATAACGTGCCAGCGAGTCGCGCCCGGCTCACACTCAACAGTCGCACGTATGTGTGCCAGGAAATCCGCCTCCTTGCGCGTTGGTCCGATCGATGGGCAGATGACTTCGCCCGTGACGACGTCGAAGTTGATAATGAATGACAACGTGCCATGGCGGATGTACTCGAACTCGCGACGCTCGACTTTGCCTGGACGCATCGGCAACTCTGGTGCCGCTCGCTCGAGGGCTTGGACGCCAGTCATCTCATCGGTGCTGATCACGCGTTCGCCATCTGCGACACGCGGCAGCGCTTCGCGGTACGTGGCACAGACGTCAGCGATCCGCTCTTCGCGCTCTTCGGGCGCCTCGTCGGTGGCCGGTGTAAGCCAATATCGCATCAGGTGCGGTTTGAGATCGGCTTCTTTTGAGCAACCTCCCCGCATGCCGCGGCGAGATCGACCCGACGATCCCTCGCCGTACGATTTCATCCGCCAACTCGCGGTGGCTCCATTGGCTGATCGGTCGACCGGAGTCGGCTGGTTTCTCGCAGGCCAACGCGATGATCTGGCAAACCTGCTCAGGTGTGAACTTCGCCGGTGCGCCTGGTCGTGGTCCATCGGCCAGCCGTTCAGCAACGCTGAGCTCCTCCAGCGGCACGTCTTGAAATTGCAGCCAGCGCCGTCGCCAATGACCTGGCGTCTCGTCATCGACGCCCAGCTCCCGAGCGATCTGCAGGTTGTTCCACCCATCTCCGGCCAACAGCACAATGCGCGCTCTCAACGCCAACTGTTGGCCAGTCGTACATGCGCGCACCAGGCGCTCCAAGTCCGCGCATGCTCGTTCACTCAACACCACTTGCGGAGGTCTCGGCGTGGCCATCGTCCATTCCGGTCAAATCGAGATGCTTGATCTTACCCGGCTCTCGAACGAGTCCCGGCTCCATTCCGCCCACCTGTACTAGATGGATGCCGTGTTCGTGATCCGCTTCGAGCGGTCTGGATCGCCGACACTGGACGTTTGCGCTCATTCAGACGTGAGTGTTGGTGATGACCGCCGGCCTTGGCATCCGCCAAATGACATACCGGGCCGCCATATCTTTGTGGGAGGCACCTACCCGAACTCACGGGACATTCAGGCCTGGCACTGGCGCCGTTGGTTGCGGGTAGCTAACGTGTCGTCGTGTCGAGGCGTGGAGGCAGGGCGCTCGTCCGCTTCCTGGGTGCAGGGACGCCCATCGGGCTGCGTGCTCTGCACCAGTCGTGCATCCTCGTCGAGACACGCGGTCACAGACTCCTGCTCGACTGTGGGATGACGGCGCTGACCTCGCTCGGCAAGATCGGTATTGACCCGGCAGAGATCGATGGGGTCGTCATCTCACACCTGCACGGTGAGCATTTCGGGGGACTCCCGCTCTTGCTCCTGGACACGACACTTCGACCTCGATCGCGGCCGCTCACCATTGCCGGCCCAGCCGCCACACGGCAGCGAGTCGAGCAAGCACTGGCAATCTTCGGCTGGGCCTCGGCACCCATCGACGCGGCGATCTTCGTTCCATTGGAACCCGGAGTGGCGGTGCCGATTGCAGGCTGTGAGGTGACAGCCTTCGAGGTCGTCCACAACCCCGCGACTGCGCCGACCGGCTTGCGCGTCGCGACTGTAGGGGCGACGATCGCCTACTCGGGCGACGCCGGATGGAGCGATGCGCTCGTAGAGATCGCACGTGGCGCTGACCTGTTCATTTGTGGAGTCTGGTCGTTCGACACGTGGGATCCCACCTTCGTCGATCTCGCGACGCTGCTTGCCCATCAGGAACAGCTCGACTGTCGACGGATGATCGTGACGCACCTGGGGCCCAGCATGCTCGAGCACATCGATCAAGTGCCGCTCGAGGTCGCCAGTGATGGATTGACGACTGAACTTTGATTCCTGTCCGCACATTGGCACACAGCGTGAGGCGCTTGCGAACGCCTGACCCAAGAGCAGGTGGCCACGGTCGGCCCAGCGGTTGGGCGCGTGGGCGAACCCCGAACCCACGTTGTGAGGTCAGTTACCCAACCCGCCCGTTCTGATCAGAAGCCAGTACCCAACAGCGCGCGGATCGAGCACCACAGCACCTGTGCGAGCCAGCATAGCCGCGAGCATTCGAGACCAGGTCGACAGCACGACCTTTCACTTCGAGCATGGCGACGTGCGCTTCACCGCGCGAAGGGAACCACGCCGCGGCGGTCACTACTGGATGCTTCTATGGTTGTCAAGCTCGGATTGACCAGTGTTTCCGGCAGTGCTTTGTGAATGTAGAACCCGTCTTATGTAATGAATTCGAGCTGTACTGGAGGGCTAAGCGGCGAGCTCGAGATCTGATGAATTGTCTCGGACTCCAGCTTCCAGTAGCTTGAACAGGCGGCGGGCCAGGTGACGCTTCAAGCAGCGAGTGATCTCCCGCATGCTCTTGCCCTCGGTCGCCCTGCGCGCGGCGTAGGCCTGCGTCTCAGCGTGACGAGCAAGCCGGCAAATGACGATGGTGTGCAGAGCGGAGTTGAGCTGGCGATCACCGGAGCGGTTAAGTCGGTGGCGCTGCACTTGTCCGGAAGAGGCTGGGATCGGCGCCACGCCACCGAGAGCCCGCAAACGCAGCTTCGCTTCGCAGGCGTCCGGCATGGGACCAGGCGCACACGATCTGGGCAGCGCTGATCGGTCCTACCCCGAACTCGGCCCGCAGCTTGGGCGCCAGTGCCTGAATGAGTGGCTCAAGCTGGGCCTCGAGCTCCGCGGCTTCGGTCTCCAAGGCCTGGATCCGCCGCGCGGTCAGACGCAACGTCAACAATGTCGCTGCCTGTTCTGCCGACGGCCCAGAACAGGTCTGTAATGCGGCGCAGTGAACGACCAGCGCACCCGTCTTGAACGGACGCAGCTCGGCGCGCATCGCTTCCGGTGCGTTGACGACGAGTGCTTTGAGATGGTTGAGTGCCCGGGTCCGCGTCTGAACGACCTCCTTTCGAGTGGCGAGTAAAACACGCAAGGCCTCACGGTCACCCCGCCGCCGGGGTTGGGCCAGGTGCTCACGAGACAGCGCTTCTCGGGCAGCTCGGACGGCATCGAGCTCGTCTGTTTTGGCGCCATTCCGCCGCCCTGGACGCTTGGGTCGGTCAATCTCCACCACCCACTCGGCGTGCTCAAGCAGATGTGTGGTTAGCCCGGCCCCAAAACTTCCGGTGCCCTCGATGGCCCATATACGACGACCGGTGGCGTGCTCACGCGCAAAAGACAGCAAGCGGTTATACCCGTCGGCGTCAGCGGACACGCTTAGATGGACAACCAGTCCGCCGGCTGGTGTAACGACCGCGGCGGTATGGGTGTGCTTGTGCGTATCGACGCCCAGGACAAAGTCAACCCTCTCGGCCAATGTGGGCATGCTGGCTCCTCAAGTGGAGATGGCCGGACCCGGCACCCACACGACCGCTGCGCGGCAAGACTGTGATGGGTCACACTCGGTTTCGAGCGGACAGGCTTCTTATCAGGCCAGCACCGTTGCGATCGGAGGGTACCGGTGGCGGCGACCAGACAAATCCAGATACACGGCATTCTGGGCAAAGCCGAGAGCCAGTACGGACTATGGGTCATGCTCACCGCTACCGGTAGCCCACATTCTCACAGTACGCCTACCACAAGCGCGCGGGCCGCCTGTACAAGGCGTATATCGGTCGCGCGGACGAGCTCAGTACAGGTCGCCTGCAGATGGTAGCTGCCAGACTTGCGGCCCGCGTCGACCAGAATCCGCCTGAAGATCATCTCCCGCAGACCCCGACCAGGTTTTTCGGCCGTCAGCGAGCCGTCGCCGAACTGGCAGGACTGCTGCGCGCGACCAGGGTGCTCACGCTGCTGGGTCCGGGTGGGGTTGGCAAAAGCCGGCTCGCGTCCGAGATTGCGCGCCGAGTGCGACTGCGTTATCCAGGGGGCGTGGCCCTGGTGCAGCTTGCGCCCGTCAGCGACCCGCGTGTCGTGCCGTACGTCGTCGCCCGCGCGGTCGGGCTGCCCGACCCGCCCGTGAGCGATCTGGTCGAGACGCTCGCTCGCGCGCTCCGAGACCGCAAGGCCCTGCTCGTGTTTGACAATTGCGAGCACCTCGTGGACGCCTGCGCGGAGCTGGCGGCTGAGCTGTTGCAGCGAACCCGCTCGCTACAGGTGCTGGCAACGAGTCGGCACGTGCTGGGCGTCATGGGCGAGATGACCTGGATGGTTCCGCCACTCACGGTTCCCGATTCGAGCGTCGCCGCCGACGCCCAGAGCATTCAGCGCTTCGAAGCCGTGCAACTGTTTATGGATCGTGCGCGCGCGGCTCGGCCGGACTTCTGCCTGAACGAGGACAACGCGGCCGCTATTGCCGACATCTGCCGCCGGCTGGACGGTCTGCCGCTGGCCATCGAGCTCGCTGCTGCGCGTGTCCGCGCCTTCAACTCGCGCCAGATCGCCGATCGCCTGGACCAGGAGCTCCACCTGCTGGTAGGCGGTCCACGTACCGCGGCTGCGCGCCACCGTACGATGCGCGCCACGCTGGATTGGAGTGACCAGCTGCTCAGTGATGCCGAACGTCGCCTGCTGGCCCGCGCCTCGGTATTCACCGACACCTGGACGATCGAGGCGCTCGAGGCGATCTGCGCAAATGTGGATGTGCCTCGCTGCGACGCGTCAGATCTGTTGTCGCACCTGGTTGTCACGCGTCAAGTAATTCACCCAGGCATGTTCAAAGAATTCACCCGTGAGGCCGGCATGGGGTTGGAGAACGGAGCGGACGCTAACCTGAGTGTCGGTGGGTGAAGCAGCCGGGGTGCAGCGGAGACGTGGTGCTGGAAGTTCGTAATCACCATGCGTCAGCAGCCGGGACGCCGCCGCGGATCATCGATGACGATCCCAATCAGTACATCGGCTACTTTGAGAATCGCTTTGGGGAGCAAGCACTGTTCGTGTTCAACCGCGGCACCCGGAAGGCGATCCTGTACGTCGGCGATGCAGGCTGGGAGACGAAGTACACGGTGATTGACGGCGCGGCGCCCGACCTCATACTCGGAGAAGCTGAGTTGCAGTGGCTGCGCGCCTGCTGGCTAGCTGCTACTGGCAATCGTTCGTCGGAATCGGGCTAGCCGAACGTCCGGAGGGCGCCTTCCAACTTGCCGATCACCTGATCCAGGCGGCGCTGCCGACGTCGATCCTCGGCATGATTGGCTTCGAATGCGATGAACCCAACCAGGTTGTCAAGATCGTCCTCGGTACCGACCAGGAGCAGACGGCCAGCAGCGCGGTAGGCACTCCACACCAAGCGTTCGCTGTCCAGATCGAGCACTTGCAGTCGCCGCAGTTCGGCATGCTCGTCGTCCGTCAGTTCGATGCGAAGCAGACCTGGCCATCCAGGCGCCGCGGTGGACGGAGATCATACGGCGAGTCTTCCCAGTTGTGGATCAGGCCGCTGTCCTTGCAAGTGGAGCACTCCCAGTTCACGTACGGCGGGATGTCCTGGCGGTCGATGCGTATCCAGCCTGGGCATTTGCGAT
>JAFAOS010000079.1 GCA_019247515.1 Chloroflexota bacterium
CGTCTGGCGCTGGACTGTCTACAAGCGCAGGGCGCGCTCTACCGTCCCGAGCGTCTCCGATGGGCGGAGCTGGCTCATAGGCACGCCACGCCCGACAGCACAGAACGCGTGTATGCAGACCTGGCACTCGCGCAGGCCTGGCGGAGGCCCGTGCACTCGTCGGACCAATGCTGGACGAAATTGCGGCGAACAGTGCTGACGACCAGGCCACCGTGTTCGAACTCGTTAGCCTTCTGGAAGCTGCGACCGCTCTTGGTCATGTTGGCCATCTGGACTTCGACGAAGCATCGGTAGTGATCCTCGATCCTGGATGATGGCCAGCGGGTGGCTCTCCGGTGTGCGGTCCTAGCCTGCCAGGACGCCCATCTCGCGGGCTCGGGCTATGACCTGAGTGCGACTCTCCACGCCGAGCTTGCTGATGAGGTTGTGCACGTGCGATTTGGCCGTACCCTCGCTCAATACGAGCCGTTCGGCGATTTCCTTGTTGGACAGCCCTAGCCCGAGCAGGTGCAGCACCTCGCGCTCGCGAGCGGTCAGCACCGCTGCGCCGGCCCCGGGCGCGCCACCGCCGGGGGCGCAAGCGCTGAGAAGCACGCCCACGTAGCGCCGCCGAATGCCACGGCTGAGTGCTTGCCGGAGCACTGTAGCCATGGGGTCGCGCTCATCGGCAAAAACACGTATGTGGCCCTCTGGCTCGCCCAGCTCTAACGCTCGCTCAATAGAAGCGACAGCGCCACGCTCCTCGCCAAGCTGGTTCAACCCCAGCGCCCGCAAGCACAGGATTTCCAGCACGCTACCGGCGCGGCGGTGCTGCTCGGCGCCCGGCAGCAAGCCATCTAACAACGCCAGTGCGACGTCCGGCGTGGCCTGCGCCAGCCTGACTCGGGCCAGCGTCAGCGCTTCAGGCTCACGCTCGAAGTTGGACAGGTCGGACCCCTCGGCGAGTAACTCATCCGCCCAGCGTCCGGCCTCGGAAAGCTCACCCGTGCGCAGCGCCAGACGCACCTGGAATGCTTCGGCGATCCGACGCAGCCGGCGACTCCCGACCTGCTCGGCGACCTCCACCGCAAGGTGCAGTGCCTCACCTGCTGGCCCCAGATGGCCGCGCGCGATCAGGATGCGCGCCCGCTCGAGTGAGATCCGGACCGGTGGGCTCTCCGGGCGCCGACCACGCTTGCGGCGGCTCTCCATGACCCGGTCCAGGTGGGCCTCCGCCGCATCCAGGCGGTTCCATTCGCGCAGGATGCCGGCCAGCCCCAGTAGTGCTTGCTCGCGCATCGCCAGGGACCGTTCGCCTACCTCGTCCAGTGCCCTGGTGTAGGAGGCCGCAGCCCGACGCAGGCGGCCGCCCGCGACCTCCATGTCGCCCACCAGCGTGTGCACCTGGAATGTCGCCATCGGCGCAAAAGTGGCGCGGGTGATATCTACGACCTCGCCGAGCGCCCGCTCGGCCGTGGCCAACTCGCCCCGCCGCGTGGCGACGATGCCCAGTGCCAGCAGTGCCATCGAGCGATTCCTGTCGCCCGGCACCAGCAGTGACAGAGCACGCTCAGCACGATCGGTCGCCAGTTGCTGGTCATCGCGCAAGCAGGCGAGCTGCGCGTGCACACCGAACAGGATGCCCAGGGTGGTTTGAAAGGTGTCGCTGCGTTCGGCGGCCGCTTCGGCAGCCGGTAGGTATTGATCCAGTTGGCTCAACTCGCCACCATGAAGCAACGCGAGCGCGTAACGGCCGCTCAGTGCCGGTTGGGTCTGACGGACCTCGACGGGGACCATTTCCAGCCAGCGGCGAAGCGTCGCTTGTTCGCCGCGATGCAGGAGCAAGCGAAAGAGCGGATCCATCAGCTCGGCCGCGGTCTCCCAATCGGCGCCGGCCAGGGCATGCTCCACGGCTTCCTCGGTTACGCCCTGGCGTGCATACCAGAGGCAAGCGCGCCGGTGGAGCGCTGGGACGCTTGCCGCGTCCTGGCGCTCGAGACGGTGACGTAGCGTATCGGCGAACAACTGGTGGTACCGATACCAGCGACGCTCGTCGTCAATGGCGGTCACGAACAAACTCGCTCGCTCCAGCTCTTCGAGCAAGTGCGCACCATCGACGCCCTCGGTAACGGCATCACACAGTGGGCCGCTCAGCTGGCGCAAAATCGAGGTCTGGGCCAGGAAGATCTGCACCGCGGCCGGCAAGCGCGACAGCACCTCCTCGACCAGGTAGTCGATGATGAAGCGGTGGGTGCCAGTGAAGCCAGCGATGGCCGCCGATGCATCCGGGCGCTCCCGCAGCGACAGCGCCGCAAGCTGCAAGCCAGCCGGCCAGCCCTCGGTACGTGCGTCCAGCGCCTCAACCTGTTCGCCCGAAAGGGCGAGACCCATCACACGCTGGAGAAAAACTTCACACTCCGCCAGCGAAAAGCGCAGGTCCACGGCGCGCAGCTCGGTGAGCTGGCCGCTCGCTCGCAGGCGCGCCAGCGGCAGGGGCGGGTCGGACCGAGAGCTGATCACCACGTGCAGCTGCGCCGGCAGGTGCTCGATCAAATAGCGCATGCCGGCGTGGATCGTGGGTGTTTGAATTACGTGATAGTCGTCCAGGACCAACACCACCTGCTCGCGTAGCGACACTATCTCCCCGAGCAGCTGCTGGACGACGCTCTCCTGCGAGTGTTCGTCGCGCAGTGAGGCCGCCGCGAGGCTGACGTCGATCTGGCGTGCCTGCAAGGCCGAGACGAGGCCGGTCCAGAAGCGGGTCGGGTCGTTGTCGGCTTCTTCGAGCGATAGCCAGGCGACACGCTCGCGACCATCGAAGCGGGCGGCCCAATCGACCAGCAGTGTCGTCTTACCAAAGCCAGCCGGCGCAGCGACCAGTGACACCCTGCTCGACAGCGCTGTGTCCAGGCGTTCGAGCAGGCCGGGCCGAGCAACCAGGTGTTGGCGTACCGCGGGCATGTTGATCTTGCTTGGGAGAACGTCCAGGACGGCAACCTCGCCCCCCGACGTCGACGCGGTGGTGGAAGACGATCGGGAAGCTAGGGTCTCGGTCACCAGCAAGATCTACCTACGCGGCTATTCTCGCGCCTCGCGCCGCCGTCGGCCACTGTCGATGGATTAATCCTCGAGCTCCACCCTTGGGTAGATGCCTCGCACGGGTAGTGGGCACACGCTGTGAGGCGTCACCCGAAAGGAGGATGACCCACATGACTGGTACGGCCGAACAGCTGCCGATCACATCCGACGAGCGCCTTCAGCGCGAGCTGGCCCCAGGTGAGTACGCGACCATTCGCGAGCGGTTCCTGCACCACTACGAGCGCGAGCAAGCCGGCGATGTCGACGGCATCCTGACCACCATGACGCCCGACTGCACCTACTACCTGCCGCAGCTGGGTCAGCGCTGGCAGGGCCACGCGGGCGCGCGAGTGTTCTATGGCGCCTTGCTGGGTGCCTTCCCAGACAACACCTGGGACATCGACGACCTGGCCATTGGGCCACAGGGCGTGCTGGTGGTGACCACGTTGCACGGTCGACTGGCGCAGCCCATCTTCGGCTTCGACGCCAGCAAAGTCGGGCAGCTTTTCCGCTGGCGGATCGTCATCATGTACCCCTGGGACCCGGCTCAGGCGAAGTTCACGGGTGAGACGGTCTACTCGTTCCAGCCCGAGCCCGAGGGCTAGGCGGAGACGACGATGGCCGAGCTCACGCATCGCTTCATCGACACCAACGGGCTCCGAATGCACATCGCGGAGCAGGGCAGCGGTCCGCTGCTGCTGCTCCTGCACGGCTTTCCCGAATGTTGGTATTCGTGGCGCCACCAGCTGACGGCGCTGGCCGAGGCCGGCTACCACGTCGTGGCGCCCGACCAGCGCGGCTACGGCCAGACAGACCGGCCCGATGCGATCGAAGCCTACACCCAGCAAGTGCTGGTGGCCGACGTACTCGGGCTGCTCGACGCGCTGGACACCGAACGCGCCGTGATCGTAGGGCATGATTGGGGTGCGCCCGTGGCGTGGAACACCGCGCTCATGCACCCGGAGCGTGTGCGCGGCGTGGTCGGGCTCAGCGTGCCCTACATGCCGCGCGGCCCGCAGAACCCGCTCACCATGATGCGCGCCGTTCTGGGTGACGGCTTTTACATCGTGTATTTCCAACAGCCGGGCGTGGCCGATGCCGATATGGCGCGCGATGTGCGCACCACCATGCGCCGCCTGCTGTACACCGTCTCGGGCGACGCGCCAGGCGCCGGGCAGACCCCGCCGGTCGTGCCGCCAGGTATGAGCTTCGTCGACACCCTGCAGGAACCGCCTGGGCCGCTGGCCTGGCTGACCGAGGCCGACCTGGACTACTACGTGGCGGAATTCGAGCGGACCGGCTTTACGGGTGGGCTCGATTGGCTGCGCACCATCGACCTGAGCTGGGAACAGATGGCCGCCTACCAGGGCGGCAAAATCCAGCCGCCGGCGCTGTACGTGGCTGGCGACCGCGACCACGTGCCGCATTTCCCGGGCATGAACATGCTGTTGCCGAGGCTCAAGCAGTTCGTGCCAAACCTGACCCAGCAGCTGATGCTGCCTGGCTGTGGACACTGGACCCAGCAGGAGCGGCCCGCGGAGGTCAATGCGGCACTGCTCGAGTTCGTGCGCGGTCTGGACGGCCAGCCGCCCGCGGTGGCGTCGGCGGTCAACGGGACGGCGCCAGCAGTCAACGGATCCCATCCCCCAGTCGCCGCGTCCACGACGCCAGCCCAACCCTCGACGCCCGCAGCGCCGAGCAACATCTCGGCCGGTCAAGGCGGAACAGTCATGCCGTCACCGACGGAGCCGAGGTTCGCCGGCCAGATCGGCGCGACGCTCGAAACGTCCCAGCCGGCGTGGCCCGAGAAGCTAAAGCCGCCGCAAGGCGCCCCGAATGTGCTGTTCATAGTCCTGGACGATGTCGGCTTCGCCCAGCTCGGCTGTTACGGCGGGGCGATCGAGACTCCAAATATCGACCGGCTGGCGGCCGAGGGGCTGCGGTATACGAACTGGTACACCACCTGCCTGTGCGCCCCTACCCGTGCCTGCCTGCTCACGGGCCGCAACCACCACTCGGTGGGCATGGGCGTGGTCCCCGAGTTGGCGACCGGCTTTCCTGGCTACAACGCGTCCATCCCGCGTAACGCGGGCATGCTCTCGGAGATCCTGCGCGGCCACGGATACGCGACGCTGGCAATCGGCAAGTGGCACCTGATGCCGCGTGACGAGGTCGACAATATGGCCGCCTCTCGGGAACACTGGCCGCTCGGGCGCGGCTTCGAGCGCTTCTACGGTTTCCTGGGTGGTGAGACCAACCAGTGGTATCCAAGCCTGGTCCACGACAACCACCTGGTCGATCCACCGCGCACCCCCGAACAGGGCTACCACCTGACGGAGGACCTCGCAGACCGGGCGATCGAATACCTGCGCGACGCGGAGCAGGTCGACCCCGACAAGCCGTTTTTCCTCTACTGGTGCCCGGGTGCCGGCCATGCGCCCCACCACGTTGCCAGGGAGTGGGCGGATCGCTACCAGGGCAAGTTCGACCAGGGCTGGGACCAGCTCCGCGCCGAGACCCTGGCACGCCAGAAGGAGCTCGGCATCGTCGCGCCGGATGTGGAGTATGGTCCGCTCAATCCGCTCGGCGCGGGCGAGTCCGAGCAGGCCGTCGCCTGGGAATCGCTCAGCGACGCGGAACGGCGCCTGTGCGCCCGCCAGATGGAGGTTTACGCCGGGTTCCTGTCCCATACGGACCACCAGATCGGGCGGTTGATCGACTTCCTGCGCGAAAGCGGTCAGCTCGACAACACGCTCGTGTTCGTCGTTTCCGACAACGGCGCGAGCGGCGAGGGCGGCCGGATCGGCTCTGTCAGCGAGTTCACGTTCTTCAATCGTGTGCCCGAGCGGTCGGACGACGCGCTGGCGCACATCGACGACTGGGGCGGCCCGAGCACCTACCCACACTACGCCTACGAGTGGGCGATGGCCGGCAACACGCCGATGCGTCGCTGGAAGCGCTACGTCTATTCGGGCGGCATTGCCGATCCGTGCATCGTCCACTGGCCGGAGCGCATCGCGGGTGGCGGCGGACTGCGCGCACAGTACCACCATGCCATCGACGTGCTTCCGACGGTCCTCGAGGCGGTCGGCATCGAACCACCGACCATGTTGAACGGCGTGGTCCAGAAGCCCATCGAAGGCACGAGCATGCTGTACAGCTGGGGCGCCGCCGACGTCCCGACGCGCAAGCAGGTTCAGTACTACGAGACACTTGGCGAGCGCGCGATCTGGGCTGGTGGTTGGAAGGCTGTGACGACGCATCAGCCCGGGGCGGAAACGGGGGAGTTCAGCGGCGACGTCTGGGAGTTGTTCCACACCGACGTGGACCCCGGCGAGACACGTAATCTCGCCGACAAGCATCCCGACAAGCTCCAGGAGCTCATCCAGCTGTGGTGGCTCGAGGCCGGCAAGCACAACGTGTTGCCCCTGGACGACCGCGCTCAGGAGCGCATGGGACTCACCGGCCGCGGCCGTACGCGGATCGTGCTGCACCCGCATACGGCGCCGGTTCCAGGTGTGGTCGCCCCGCGCGTGCTCAATACCAGTCACACGATCACGGCAAACGTCGAGATCCCGGCTTCCGGCGCGGAGGGTGTGCTGGTGTCGTACGGGTCGCGGTTCGGCGGCTACGCGCTCTTCGTCCAGGACGGTCAGCTGACCTACGTGCACAACTACCTCGGATTGGAGGAATTCACCCTGCGCTCGGAGGCGCCGCTGCCCAGCGGACCGGCTACGTTGCGCTTCGAGTTCACCGTTTCCGGCCTGCCTGACATTTCACAGGGCCGCGGCACGCCGGGCCAGGTGAGGCTCTTCGTCAATGACCAGCCTGCGGGCGAGCTGACCGTCCCGTACACGGTGCTGGTCAGCTTCGACCCCAACCAGGGCCTGACCGCGGGCCGCGGTGGCATGCTGGCGGTGGCGAGTAGCGTGACGGGTCCTTTCCCGTTCACGGGCAGCATCAACAATGTCGTCCTGGAGGTCCAGCCCTCGCCGCTGCAAGGCATGGCACCGGCCGACCTGCGGAAGCTGCTGACGGCCCAGCGCCAGATGGCCATGTCTCAGCAATGAGCGGCCGCGTGAGGGCGGGCATCGGCCGCGATGCCATGGCCGGTCTCACAGTTGCAATCACGTGTGTGCCGCAGGCAATCGCCTGCGGCACACTCGTCGGGGTCAGTCCCGTCTACGGGCTGTCAGCGGCCAGTGTCGGAGCGATTGCCGGCGGTTTGCTGACCGCGAGTCCACTTCTGGTCATCACCGTCACGAATGCGACGGCGCTGACCGCTGGCCAGGCCCTGGCGGGTTTTCCGGCCGTGGACCACGATCAAGCGCTGTTCGCCCTCGTCTGCCTGACAGGCCTGATCCAGGCAGCGGCTGGCCTGCTGCACGGCGGCAGGCTCACGCGCTTCGTCTCTTACGCGGTGATGACCGGCTTCCTGGCCGGGCTGTCGCTGATCATTATCTTGAGCCAGCTCGGCCAGCTCGCCGGCTTCGACGCGCATGGCAGCAACAAGCTGACTCAAACCCTGGACTTGCTGCTGAACCTCCGCTCCATCGACCTCCTGTCCCTGGCGGTCGGGCTCCTCGCGCTCGTGCTGGCAGTATGCCTACCACGCACGCGCCTCGGAGCGACCGGGATGCTGCTCGCCCTGGCAGTCCCGTCGGCCCTGGTGTGGCTCCTGGACTGGAGCAGTGTGCAGACGATCTCCAGCAACCAGGCCGGCGCCGCGGTGGCGCGCCTTGCACCCGGCCTGCCGAGTGTCGCGAGCGTGTCGCCTGACCTCGTGGCCGCCGCCGTGGCCCTGGCGTTGATCACGCTGGTCCAGGGCGCCGCGGTGGCCGAGGCGCTGCCCAACCCCGACGGCAGACCCAGGAGCACATCGCGCGACTTACTTGCACAGGGAGTCGCGAATCTCGCCGCCGGGCTGTGCCAGGGGCTACCGGTCGGTGGTTCGACTGGCCAATCCGCGCTGAACGTCAGTGCCGGCGGGCAGACCCGCCTGGCGGCGGTTCTCACCGGGGTATGGGTCGCCGTCATTGCCGTTGTCCTCGGACCGCTGGTTGGCCGTCTGGCCATGCCCGCTCTGGCGGCGATCCTGATTGTGGCCGGCGCCAGGTCATTGCCCCTTCACGCCGCGGCCGCGGTGCTCGGAGCGGACCTCGCCTCACGCGTGGCGATGCTGGTGACATTTGTGGCCACCCTCGTTCTGCCGATCCAGTGGGCGGTTGGACTGGGAGCGGTCCTCTCCGGGTTGCTCACGCTGGTCCATGGCGCGACCGACGTGACGTTAGTCGAGTTGTGTCCGCAAGCCGACGGCCGTTTCCGTGAGCAGCCGGCGCCGGTCCGTCTGCCGGACGGCGCGGTGACCGTTCTCGACATCTATGGCAGCCTGTTCTCCGCCTCGGCCTGGACCCTCGAGCGGCTGCTGCCGGAGCCGGGGGAACGCTCCGTCCTCGTGCTCAGATTGCGCGGCCGCACTCGCCTGGACGCCACATTCTGGCGGGTGCTCGGGATCTACGCCGAGCGGCTTGCGGCGTCCGGTGGGCGCTTGTACCTGGCCGGAGTCGGGGCCCAGATGCAGGCCGAGCCCGCGCTGGCGGCGGCGGGCGCTGGGAGCATCGTGGTCGAGCCGGCCACGCCGGTCATCCTGGAGTCTGTCAGCCGCGCCATAGAGGCGGGCGCGGCCTGGCTCGGCGCGTACACCCGGGAATCAATCCTTCGATAGATCCGCGCCAGCGGCAGAGGGTGCACCCTGGATAGCGTGACTGGCCACGCGTCCCCTTGTTGCGCCGCCGAGCGGGCACGCCCGCTGGCGAGCCCGATGCCGTCCATTACCAGTCCGCGCCGGTCGGCTTCAACCGACGGCATGGTCCACCTGCCGGGTGGCACATTCCTGATGGGCAGCGACGATCCCGATACCTACCCCGCGGACGGCGAAGGTCCGGTGCGCCCGGTCCGCCTGGACCCGTTCTGGATTGACGCTACGGCAGTGTCGAACGCCAGCTTTCTCACATTCGTGCAGACGACGGGGTATGTCACTGACGCGGAGCGTGAGGGCTGGTCATTCGTGTTCCACCTACTGCTGCCCGACGACTTTCCGACGACATGCGCGGCGGCGGCAGCGCCCTGGTGGCGGCAGGTGTTCGGGGCCGACTGGCGCCATCCCGAAGGGCCACAGTCGCACGTCGCCGACCGCCGGAATCACCCGGTGGTGCATGTCTCCTGGCGCGACGCGGCTGCCTATTGCCGCTGGGCAGGCAAGCGCCTGCCCACTGAAGCTGAATGGGAGTACGCCGCGCGGGGTGGCATGGATCAGCGTCGCTTCCCCTGGGGCGACGACCTGACGCCCGACGGACAGCATCGGATGAACGTCTGGCAAGGCACGTTTCCAACTCTGAACACGGGCGACGATGGCTACGTCGGGACCGCCCCGGTTGACGCGTATCCACCCAATGGCTACGGGTTATTCAATATGACCGGCAACGTCTGGGAGTGGTGCGCCGACTGGTTCAGCGCGACCTTTCACCTGCGTTCCGGTCGGGACAATCCGAGCGGGCCACCGGACGGTGACCGCAAGGTCATGCGGGGTGGATCGTACCTCTGCCACCAGTCCTACTGTCGTCGCTACCGGTGCGCAGCGCGCAGCTCGAACACGCCGGACAGCAGCACCGGGAACCTCGGCTTTCGGTGCGTCCGGGTCTGACTCGTCGAGGACGGGTGGACGCCTGTCTGGCTCCTCAAGGGGTAAAGTTATCTGCTGTCACGCGGGGATCATTACGCACCTGACGGAGAGCTCGATCAATTACGGTCGTGTTGGCGAGCAAGTTGGTGAGGGCAAACACCAACAGGCTCGCGGTTGTCAGGCTGATCGTTGAGTTGTCGGGATTGCTCCTGCCAACAATCTGGCGCAGTGCCACCCTGCCGACAAATGCGGCGCACCAGAGCAGAAGACCTGTCCACGTGGTCCGCACCAGGAGAGTCCGGGCATCCGGGTCCACGTCGCGGATATCGGTGAACAACCCGCGCGTCCCGCCGACCAGCCCGCCCACCACGGCTGCCAGGAGAAGCCATGGCCAGCCTGATGCATCAGGTGGATTCTGACTGACCACCGCGGCGGTGACGCCCGCCAGCGTCGCGACGACCAGCCACATGACGCGCACGTTGAGCCGCCGACGGCGGACTTGCAGCACGAGTAAAATGCCTACCACCAACAAGGCGGCTACAAGGAGCGCTGGCTCCGACAGCGTGATGATCTTCATGCGGATTCCTCCAGGCGTTTGACACTCAAGAGCACCACGCCCAGGTCACGAATGCGCTCCAGCAGTCCGTGAAGTGCCGCCTGGTCAGCGAGTGGGCCGCTGATCAGCGTTTCACCGGTTCGCGATGAATGCAATTCGAGACCAGCTAGCCAGGTGGACCAGGTGGGGTCGAGCTCACCCTTGATGCGAATTTCGTAGCGCCAGCCGATCGGCGCCGGGGCGGGATTCGGGCAGCCAGAGCCCTGCTCGTGAGGGGACACAACGTCAGTGTGCTCGGCGACAGGCTGCTTGACCTCTACCGAAAGGTACAGAGCCGAGGTGAAACTCCACGGCTGTCCTGGATTGCCGCTGTCAGTATGGGTTGCCGCGCTGTTCGTAGGAGTCGAGCTGCTCGCCGGATGGGTTCCGACCAGAGGGCAGACAGGCCGCTCGGCAGCAACACGGCGGGACGAACAAGGGATGTGTCGCCGACGAGTTGACCGGTAGAATCCGACACGGTTAGAAATCAATGGCACGTCGGCGTGGATGAGCTGAACAGGCTCTGCTCGAGAATCTGGTCGCACCTCGCCCGTGTGTCCGGCCACAACCCTGGTGTCATCGAGGTGG
>JAFAOS010000203.1 GCA_019247515.1 Chloroflexota bacterium
GCCTCAGCGCGCAGGTAGTCGGCGAACTGCAACAGGTCGTTGCGATACGCCGAGATCGTATTCGGCGACAGACTTCGCTCGCCTTCCAGATAGGCGAGGAACGCGTCGATACGCTCGTTCATGTGTGGTAGCCACCGCCTTGTCGGGACGTTTCCCCCAGAGGGGACCCAGGTAGAAACCGCAAGCTAGCCAGGACGAGGGGGGCGATTCGACGGACGATCGCCTGGCCGGGCTGGTCGAGAGCCGCGAGGTCGCGGAAAACTGGGGTTCGGGCGACGATCGGGGCGAGGGCCTGGTGGAGCAGCGCCGTTGGGGCGGCGTGCGCCTGGCGAGGCGGCAGGAGCCGGGGGCCGAGGAGGACGGGGGCCGGGTTGCGGCTCGCGGCGCGGTGCTTGTTGGGCGGCGCGCTCGTCGGCGCGGGCCTGCTCGCGGTCCCAGCGCCAGATCGTCCAGTAGTGCGGTCGGCGGTATTCCTCGCCGTCGGGATGGAAACCCGGGATGCCGCGAAAGATCTCGAGCCACGCGGTTGCGTCGCGCCGGATCTTGACCTGCGACTCCACGGGTCGGAACGAGTTGAACGCCTGGTCGAGCAGGTAGCGCACGACGCCGATCTGCGGGCCATCGCCCGTCGTGCCGATGTCGCGGATCGACAGACTGTCGTCCACGCGCAGGTGACACTCGATGAAGCCCGCCACCTGCCATTCGTGCAGCGCGCGGTCGAAGCGCTCGAGGATGAGGATGTCGCCGCGGGCGGCGGCGCCGCGGTAACTCTCGCGGCGGCCCTGCTGATCGGGATGCGCCAGTGTCGCGGTGATCGCATCGCGCAGCGCGGCCGCGTCACTCGCCTCGGCGGTGCGGACGCGGTAGGCCAGCCGTGCTTCTTCCACGCGTCTCCCTGCCCGAGCACAGCGTAGTCGGCTTGCGGAGCCAAGGACAAGCGCGAAGTGACGACGGCCAAATGCGCTCCTGGTGGAGTCCTCTCAGCTCTGGATGCGGTGGCTGGCGTGCAGCCACTTCACGAACATCAGCTTGCGGACTTCGGCACGATCGAAACCGTACGCCTCGAGCGAATAGCGCCATTTGTACAAGGTGAGCTGGTACAGCTCGTCGGCGGAGAGCGGGCTGCCCTCGAGGAACGAGGTGCTGGCCGGGCTGGGGTCGCTCGGTTCAGAGGTTGGGGACGAATTGGGTTCGGCGATCATGGGCTGGAGCTCCGCCGCGAAAATTGCGTGCGAGCGACGGTAGGCGTCGGCTCAGACGATCTTCCTTGATCGCGCGTTACGTCCGCGTTGCGACCGGCGCCGGTTTCGCTACGAGCCCATCACATTCGCTGGTTTACCGGTGGCCGTTGGTTTCGATGCGCATCAGGCTGTAGCCGATGCCCGGCCTCGTGATCACGTATTTCGGGCTCGAGGGCTCGGGCTCGACCTTCTGGCGCAGGCGAGCGATGTTCACTCGCAGCAGGTGGGCTTCGTCCCGATAGGCGGGGCCCCAGACCTTGGTCAGCAGGTCGTCCTGGGTCACGACGCGGCCGGCGTTGCGCGCCAGGTGGGCCAGGATGCGGTACTCGGTGGGCGTCAGGTTGATGGCCTGGCCTTCCCGCAGCGCCTGGTGCTGTGAGAAGTCGACGGTCAGATCACCCGTGGTGAACGACGGCGTCGTGGCCTCCTTGGTGTACTGCTTCGCGCGGCGCATCAGTGCCTTGACCCTGGCAAGCAGCTCGGGCGCGCCGAATGGCTTGGTCAGGTAGTCGTCCGCGCCGGCCTCCAGCCCCGCCACCTTGTCATCTTCGGTGTCCTTGGCCGTGAGCATCAGCACGGGGGCAATGCTGAACTCGCGCAATCGTCGCGTGACTTCGCGCCCGTCCAACCCCGGCATCATGATGTCGAGGACGTACAGGTCCGGTTCTTCAGCTTCTGCTTGCTTCAGCACGCTGGTGCCGTCCGAGACGGTCACGACGCGATAATTGGCAATCTCCAGGTTGCGCTGGATGAGCTTCAGCAGACGCGGATCGTCATCGGCGACGAGGACGGTTTGCTTCTTGGTGATCATGTGCACCTTTCGAACGACTCGGGGTAGCAGGAACAGACGACACGTCTAGTGCGTCGACCAGGAGCGGCAGGGTAAAGCAAAATGTGCTCCCTTGCGCCTCACCAGCGCTTTCGGCGGAGATGTGGCCGCCATGCGCTTCAACAAGGCCCTTGCAAATCGCCAGTCCAAGGCCGGTGCCGCCGATGCCGCGCGACACGCCAGTCTGGACCCGATGGAAGCGATCGAAAATTTTATCGAGCTCCGCCTCGGGTATTCCAAGCCCCTGATCGGCGACCGAGATGATCAGCTCACGCCGTTCGACGCGGGCCGAGACGGTGATGCAGCCGCCATCAGGCGAGTACTTGACCGCGTTGGTTATCAGATTCTGGATGACCTGGTAGATGCGTTTCTGATCCGCGTTCACCATGGGGTCGTCCGTCGGCCAGTCCAGCACAAACTCGTGCGAGGGGCTGGCGAGCTGGACTTTGCGCACGACCTCGCGAACCGAGCTGCCCAGGCGCGTCGGCTGCCGATCGATGCGCAGCACGCCCGCCTCGAGGCGTGACAGATCGAGCAGGTTCTCGATCAGCTCGCGCAGACGATCAGCTTCAGAGTCGATGATCTCGAGAAACTCGCGCTGCTCGTCCTTTCTGAGCTTGCTGCCGTGGGTCAACAGCGTCGTCGCGTAACCCTTGATGGAGCCCAGCGGCGTGCGCAGCTCGTGCGAGACCGTGCCAAGCAGCTCGGTCTTCATGCGATCGAGCTCGCGCAGCGCGGCGACCTTGCGCGTCTCGTCGAGCAGGTGCAGGTTGTCGACGGCCAGCGCGGCGTGGTTGGCCAGCGACACCAGCAGGCGCTCGTCGGTCGACGACCACGCGTACGCGTCGCCGCTCTCCAGGTCGACCACGCCGACGACGCGTCGCTTCAGGACCATGGGCACGGCCAGCTGTGAGCGCTGGGCGTCCGATTCGGAGCCGCCCTCGTCCCAGTTCAAGCCAGCCGCGGCCGGCTCGCCGGTGACAAACGCGCGCATCGCCAGTGAGGACGGGCGCAGCCAGCGGCCCGGATAGGTGGTCGGCTGGCCGTCGCTGGCGGCGATGTGCAGTGTGCCGGTCGCCTCTTCGCGCAGCCACATCGTGCAGCAGGCGTAGTCGAGCCGCTCGCGCAGGATCGGCACGAGCTGGCGCATGATCTCGGGCGCCGAAAACGCCGTGTGCGCCGATTGCGCGAACTGATACAGCGCGGTCAGCTCCTCTAGCCGCCGCTGCTGCAGCGCGTGCTGGTAGGCGTTGTCGAGCGCGACGGCGACCTGCGACGCCAGCAGCTCGGCTTTGGCCAGCTCACGCGGACCGTACGCGGCCGGGTTGCGCGCGTCCACGCATACGAGCACGCCCTGCACGCGCCCGCGATGCACGACGGGCACCGCCAGCAGCGACTGGGCACGCAAGACCACGTTGAGGAAGCCATTGCTGGCGTTGGCCGAGGGCACGCCGGCGACGATCTCGGCGGCGCTGGTGCGCGCGACGCGCGCGGCAAGCGCGGTGGGCTCGTCGAGGGGAAGGCGGCGGCCCAGCAGTGAGTCGCGTTTGGCGCCCAACACCTCGATCGCCTCGAGCTCCTCGCTGCTGGGATCGAGCATCCACAGCAGCACGGAATCGGTCGCCAGGGCGAGCTGTGCCGTGCGGCAGACGAGCTCCAGCGTATTCTTGCGGTCGAGCGCGGCAACGAGGGCGCCGCCCAGGTCGCGCAGCTTCTCCTCGAAGAGGCCGGACTGCTCGACACGCTGCAGCAACTGTCGGTTCTGAACCAGGGTCAGGAGCAAGCGGCCGACGATCAGGCCGAAGAGCGTGATGATGCCGAAGAAGGCCGCGCGCGTGCCGCGGCCGTCGACCTCGAGCCAGGACAGCATCACGATCGCGCTGGCGGCCGCCACGGCGGGCACCAGACTCAGCCGGGTCTCGTTCGAGATTGGCGGTTCTTCGGTGTCGGGCGGGCGGCGCGGCGCCCGCCAGGCGGAGCGCGCCAGCCCGAGCGTGCCGAAGAGAGCCACACCGGGCGCGGCGAGCAGCGCCGGCGCCCCGAGGCCGATCACGTGCGCCGCCTCGCCGGCGGCGTTGAGGCACAGCACCAGCACGCCGCCCAGGAACAGCGCGTCCGGTCCGCGCGGTTCCAGCCGAATCGCCGGACGCGTCGCGACGGCCACCGCGTAGCCGGCGGCCGCGAAGGCGCCGAGCAGGACCGCCGCACTGCCGCTCGGCGCGGTCGTGCTGGCCACCGCGATCGTGATCAGCGCGGTCGTGAACCCGACGATCGCCGAATCGAACGCCAGGCATACCCCGCCGACATTCGAGCCGCCCTCGTCGCGATAGCTGGTGGCCATGGCGACCAGCGTCGAAGCGGCGCCGACCACGATCAGGAACCACAACAGGTCGCCTGGCGCGCGCTCCGTCGCGTTGGCCATGAGCATGAACATGACCACCGCGCTGGCGACGGCCTGCAGATGCCAGCGGCGAGCGTAGGCCGGATAGATGCCGTCCGGTTCGGCCGCGGCCACCGCCAGCAGTGACGCCACGCCGGCCATCAGCACCGCGCCGATCAGCGCCGCCAGACGCAGGCCGGGGGCGTCGTCAAACAGATCGGCCGCGGCCAGCGCGGCCAGGCCGACGGTCGTCAGTCGTACGAGAAAATGGAAAATGCGACGCCAGCTGAGACGAGTCTCAATCCCGTCACGAACAGGGGTGGCCGGTACGGCTCGCCTGCGGCGGAAGGCGCGCGAGCCGGCGGCCCGGCGTTTCAGGACGCGGTGCTCGAAGCTTCGCCAGCCGTCACGAGTGGAAGCCGGAACGCGGTGCGACGCGGGCGGGGCGGAGTTCATCGCGGCCAACACCCACTATATGCCCCGTCGGGACGGGTGTCCCGGACCGTAAGTGATCGCTTTGCGCACTCTCGGTGGCGCCGCGGTACTCGTCGACGGTCTGCACCGCGCGCTGGGTCGTGAGCGCCAGGCCGTCGATCGCCGCGCGTAGCGTGTCCAGGCTGGTGAAGCACGGAATTCGCCGTTCAACCGCGGCGCGGCGAATCAGAAAGCCGTCGCGCAGCGGGCGGCGATCGCCGGTGACGGTGTTGACCACCGCGCTGACGCGACCGGAGGCGATTGCGTCCAGGACGTTGGGGTGTCCCTCGCTGAGCTTCTTGGTCACCGTGTCGACGGGCAGCCCCAGCGCATCGCGGATCGCGCGCGCGGTGCCCTCGGTGGCCAGCAAGTCGTAGCCCAGCTCGCACAGGCGCTGGAGCAGCGGCATGGCTTCGCGTTTGTCGCGGTCGGCGAGCGACAGGAGCACGGCCGAGCCCGGTCTGGCCAGTCCGCTGCCCGCCGCCAGCAGCGCTTTTCCCAGGGCTTCGTTGACGCTCGACCCGAGCCCCATGACCTCGCCGGTGGACTTCATCTCGGGCCCGAGGTAGGTGTCGACCTGGCTGAGCTTGGACATGGAAAAGACCGGCGCCTTGGCGGCCACCAGCGGCTGCGTCGGCCAGAGACCCGTACCGAAGCCGCACTCGGCGAGGCGCGCACCCAGGCCGACGCGCACCGCCAGGTCGACCATCGGCACGCCGGTGACCTTTGACAGGAAGGGCACGGTCCGCGAGCCGCGCGGGTTGACTTCGATGACGTACACCGCGCCTTCGAAGACGACGTATTGAATATTGAAGAGGCCGCGGACGCCGATGGCCCGTCCCAGGTCGGTGGTGTACTGGACGAGGGTGTCGATGTGGTCGGGGCTCAGCGACTGGGCCGGGTAGAGCGCGATGCTGTCGCCCGAGTGGACGCCGGCGCGCTCGACGTGCTCCATGATCCCCGGAATGAGCGCGTCGGTCCCGTCGCAGATGGCGTCGACCTCGATCTCGGCGCCTTCGAGGTACTTGTCCACCAGGAGCGGTTTCTTCCCCGAAACTTCCTTGGCGACCGCCGCGAACTGGCGGAGCTCCTCGGGGGTGCGGCAGATCTCCATGGCCCGCCCGCCCAGGACGAACGAGGGTCGCACCAGCACCGGGTAGCCAAGCTGGTCGGCCAGGCGGGTGGCCTCTTCCGGCGTGGCGACGATGCCGCCGGGTGGCTGCGGGATGCCGAGATGATCGAGCAGGTCGCTGAACAGGTCGCGGTCCTCGGCCAGATCGATGGCGTGCAGGTCAGAGCCGAGCAGCGCGTAGCCGGCGTGGACCAGCGGCTCGGCCAGGTTGATCGCGGTCTGGCCGCCGAACTGGGCCAGAATGGCTGGCGACTGGCCGTCCGAGGTGGTTTCGTTCTCCAGGACGTCGCGGACGGACTCGTCGTCGAGCGGCTCGAAGTACAGTCGGCTGGAGGCATCGAAGTCCGTGCTGACCGTCTCGGGATTCGAGTTGATCATGATGCTCTTGACGTCGTGGTCGCGCAGCGACATCGCGGCGCGTACCGAGCAATAGTCGAATTCGATGCCCTGGCCGATGCGAATCGGGCCGGAACCGAGGACGACGACCCGGGAGCCATCCAGGGCAGGCGCCTCGTTTTCTGATTCGAAGGTGCCATAGAAGTACGGGGTCACTGCTTCGAACTCGGCTGCGCAGGTGTCGACCATCTTGTAGGTGGGTCGAATGTTCCAGTCTCGACGACGATCCCGAATCCGGTCGGGCATCTCGTCCAGCAGGGTGCCCATCTGCCGATCGGAGAAGCCGAGGCGCTTGGCGCGTCTGGCCAGCGCCGGTGTCAGCTGACTCGCGGTCAGGAGCTCCCGCTCGCAGGACACGATGTTCAGGAGCTTTCTCAGGAAGAACTCGTCGATACCCGACCAGTCAGAAAGGACGGCTGGTTCCAGGCCACGGCGCAGCGCGGCCATGAGGGCCCACAAACGCTGGTCGTTTGGCTCGCGAATCAAACGCTCGAGATCGGCCGCCGACCACGTCGGGTCTTCCCACAGCAGGTCGCGGTTGCGCAGCTCCAGCGAGCGCACCGCCTTTTGCAGGGCGGCTTCGAAGCCGCGGTCGATGGCCATCGCCTCGCCGGTGGACTTCATCTGGGTGCCGAGGCGCCGGTCGCCGTCGGGAAACTTGTCGAAGGGCCAGCGCGGAACCTTGACCACGAGGTAGTCCAGCGCGGGCTCGAAGGCCGCGGTGGTCTTCTGCGTGACCGCGTTGGGAATCTCGTGCAGCCGCTTGCCGACGGCGATCTTGGCGGTGACCCGAGCGATGGGATAGCCCGTGGCTTTCGAAGCCAGCGCTGAGGATCGACTGACGCGCGGGTTGACTTCGATCACCGCGTACTGGCGTGAGCGCGGATCGAGCGCAAACTGCACGTTGCAGCCGCCGATCACTCCCAGGGCGCGGATGATGCGCAGGGCGGCGCTGCGCAGCATCTGGTACTCCTGATCCGAGAGCGTCTGCGATGGAGCGACGACGATGGAATCGCCAGTGTGGACGCCCATCGGGTCGAAGTTCTCCATGTTGCAGATGGTGATGCACGTGTCGGCCGCGTCGCGCATGACCTCGTACTCGATCTCTTTCCAGCCGAGCAGGCTGCGCTCGACGAGGACCTGGTGCACCGGGCTGGCATCCAGACCGGACTGCGTCACCTGGCGGAGCTGCTCGCGGGTGAACGCTGTGCCGCCGCCGGTGCCGCCGAGGGTGAACGCGGGACGGATGATCAGCGGCAGGCCAATCTGGTCCGCAAAGGCCTCGGCGTCCGCAACGGAGTGGGCGACGACGCTGTCCGTGACCGGCTCGCCGATGTGCTGCAGCAAGTTCTTGAACAGCTCGCGATCTTCGGCGGTGCGGATGGACTCGATGGGCGTGCCCAGAACGGTCACGTCGTAGTCTTCGAGCACGCCTTTGTCGGCCAGCTCCACGGCCAGGTTGAGGCCGGTCTGTCCGCCGAGACCCGCCAGCAGGGCATCCGGGCGTTCGCGCTGGATGACCAGCTGGAGAAAATCCGCGGTCAGCGGCTCGACATAGGTCCGATCGGCGACGTGCGGGTCGGTCATGATCGTGGCCGGGTTGGAGTTGACCAGGACGGTGGTGTGACCTTCTTCGCGCAGGGCGCGGCAGGCCTGGGTGCCGGCGTAGTCGAACTCGGCGGCCTGGCCGATCACGATCGGGCCAGACCCGATAACCATGACTTTCACAGGGGATCGGCTCCCCTCCCCCCAGCCCCCTCCCCTCGATCTCCGAGGGGAGGGGGAGTGGGTTCCACACGAGTGAGATCGAGAAAGTCATCGAATAATGGCTGCGAGTCCTGGGGGCCAGGGCAGCCTTCGGGGTGGTACTGCACCGAAAAAACCGGCAGCTCACGGTGGCGCAGGCCTTCCACGGAGTTGTCGTTCAGGTTCACGTGCGAGACCTCGAAGCCGCTCTCGGCGGGCAGCGAGGGGCCGACCACTTGAAACTCGTGGTTCTGCGTCGTGATCGTCACCCGTCCGGTGGCCAGGTCGCGGACGGGGTGGTTGCCGCCGTGGTGGCCGTACAGCAGGCGATTCGTCTCGGCGCCGGCGGCCAGCCCTAGAAGCTGATGGCCGAGGCAGATGCCGATCAGGGGCGTGCCCGAACCCACCAGCTCTTTCAGCGTGGCGACGACGGTGTCGAGCTTCGCGGGATCGCCCGGACCGTTCGAGACGAGAATCCCACGTGGATGTCTTTCCAGGATCTCGGTGGCCGACGTGTCCCACTTCCACACTCGAGGCGTGATGTGTCGATGCTCGAGAGAGCGAATGATGTTCCACTTGGCCCCCAAATCGATCAGGGCGATGTCGTCTTCTGAACTCGTCAGCGGCAGGACTTTCGAGACGCCCGTGACCAGGTCCAGCTGCGATACGGAGGGCGCCTGGCGGGCCGCGGCTCTGAGGTCCTGGAGATCGGCGGGCGAAAATCCGCCGGCGCTCTGACGCAGCACGCCTCGCTGCGTCCCCGTCTCGCGCAGGCGTCTGACCAGCGCGCGCGTATCGATGCCCTGCAAACCCGGCACGCCCCACGTATGCAGAAAGTCTTCGAGGCGAGACTCGGATGCCCAGTGGTGCGGGTACTCGGCCAGCTCGCGGACGATCAGCGCCGAGACCCACGGACGGACCGATTCGTCTCCAGCCCGAGAGATGCCGTAGTTGCCAATCTGCGGATGCGTCATGACCACCATTTGCCCGCGATAGGACGGGTCGGTGGTCACCTCCTGATAGCCGGTGATCCCGGTGTTGAAGACGACCTCGGCGGCCACTTCTACCGGCGCGCCAAAGGCTTCGCCGATGAAGACCGAACCGTCCTCCAGCGCCAGGGCCGCCTCGGTCACAATCCATTCCTGTACACGATTTTGCCCTGGGCGATGGTCAGCA
>JAFAOS010000359.1 GCA_019247515.1 Chloroflexota bacterium
CTCACGCTGGTCGGCGCCATGCCGATCCAGTACGACCAGCTCGAGTACAAGATGGCGGCTGTGCTGCAAGGCCGACCCTATCGGGTCGTCAAGACGGCGACCGGGCTGGACGTGCCGTGGGGCTCAGAGTACGTGCTGGAGGGCCGCGTCCTGGCCGGCCGGCGCGAGCCGGAAGGCCCGTTCGGCGAGTTCCCCGGCTTCTACTCGGGCGGCCACGAGTACCCGGTGATCGAGATCGACCGCGTCTCGTACCGCGCGCACCCTGTTTACGAGGCGCTCTATCTCGGCAAGCCCTGGACCGAGATCGACTACGTGCAGGCCCTGACCACCTGCGCGCCGATCTACGTGCAGCTCAAGGCGACCTTCCCGGAGGTGGTCGCGGTCAACGCCCTCTACACGCACGGGCTGGTCGTCATCGTGTCCACCCGGTGCCGCTTCGGCGGCTTCGCCAAGGCGGTCGGCCTGCGCGTGCTCAGCACCACCCACGGGCTCGGCTACGCCAAGATCGTGATCGTGGTCGACGCCGACGTGGACCCGTTCGACCTCAAGCAGGTCATGTGGTCGATGTCGGTCAAGGTCAACCCGGCCGGCGACGTCATGATCCTGCCCAACCTGGCCGAGAACCTGCTCGACCCGGCGGGTGAGCCGACGGGCATGGCGCACAAGCTGATCATCGACGCGACCACGCCCCTCGCCCCCGACCAACGGGGCCACTATGGCGAGCCGCTGGGCATTCCCACACACACCGATCAGTGGCGCCAGCGGCTCGGCGCCCTGATCAAGGAGCTGCACGGATGAGCCAGACTACCCCAGCCAGCCCCCACTCCATGTGCCCGCGGTGCCGATCGACCACCGTCGTGGTCCACGCCACCTCGCCCGTTGCCCACGTGTGGACCGTCTATGGCTGCACGACCTGCTTCTACGCCTGGCGCTCGACCGAGCCCGAGGAAAACACGAATCCGGATCGCTACCCAACGGTGTTCAAACTGGCACCGGCGGATCTGGCCCACTTCGCGGTCGTGCCCACGATCCCACCTTTGCGTCGGACGTGACGCGCTGGACCAGTCGGCCAGACGAAATGCACGCCACCCAATCCGAAGCCCCGTGAGGAGGCTCACCATGCCTGTGCGCATCGGTTTCTTGCTCTATCCCGACCTCAACCAGTTGGACGTGACCGGCCCCTACGAGGTGTTCAGTCGCGTGCCCGAGGCGGAGGTGTATCTGGCCGCCAAGTCGCTGGAGCCGGTGCGTGCCGACAGCGGCCTTCGCCTGCTGCCGACCACGACCCTGGAAACCTGTCCACCGCTGGCGCTGCTCTGCGTCCCCGGCGGCCTGGGGGTCGAGGCGGTGCTCAGCGACCATGACTACCTGGTCTTCCTGCGCCACATGGCTGCTGGCGCGCGCTACGTGACCTCGGTGTGCACGGGCGCGCTGGCGCTCGGCGCGGCGGGGCTACTGGCCGACCGCCAGGCCACGACCCACTGGCTGTCGCGGCCGCTGCTGCCCGCGTTCGGAGCCGAACTCGTCGACGAGCGCGTCGTCGTGGATGGTCCGGTGATCACCGGCGGTGGGGTCACAGCCGGCATCGATTTCGCATTGCGCGTGGTGGCGGAGCTGCGCGGCGCAGCGCTGGCCGAGGCGATCCAGCTCGCGATCGAGTACAACCCCGCGCCACCATTCTCGGCCGGCTCGCCGGCCAGCGCTGCGCCGGAGGTCGTTGCGGCCGTCGAAGCGGCCGCGCGCGACCGGATGCGGCGCCTGGCGGAGCAGGTCGACCGCGCGGCCGCGGCCCTGAGCGCAAATGCGGCTTGAGCTTTCCGGCTGGCAGCCGCGGCGATCGCCGACCAGGACGCGAACCGGAGGCGCGCGACGACGCTGGAGCGCTGATTGTGGGTCGAGAACAACGGCACATTCATGCGGGGCAAGACGAAGGCGCGTCAGGACATCGAGAACGTCCATCTCAGCCGGTACGCGCTGCGGAAGCCCGGCGGCTGGCAGTACGAGCCGACGGTCCAGTACGACGCGGACGCCGATCTCGGCGAGCAGGTGGAGGAGATCATGGCATGGACGATGGCTGATCTCCACCTCCCAGACCGGCGCACGCGCCCGCGCGCGTCGGCCCCGGAGAGCATGAAAAAGCGGGGGCAGGGCTGAGGGAGGGCGGGTAGCAGGGCTCCCGAAAAGGTCCCTTTGTGGCACGCGGCTGCTGGTCGCTCGTCGGCACCAGCCCCAAGGCTCCTGGGTAGTGTCGAAACGCATCCTAGAATCTGCGTCCCGAAACTTGTCGAGTACGACCGGCAGGAGTGGAAGGACGACCCCTGGTTTCGACGAAGCTGAATACACGCGGCTATTGATGAGGCAGCCGCCGCGGCCGATCGAGAGCCGGGCCGACCTCGAACGGACGGAGCGCTGGATTTGGCAGCTGCTCGACCGCGAGCCACGCACCGCCGCCGAGGAGGCGTACCTATCTGTGCTGACGACGCTGGTCAGGGCCTGGGAGGATGCCCACGTCAGCATTCCGATGCTCGAGCCCCGCGAGCTCGTCAAGGCCCTGCTCGAGGAGCGTGGCCAGCGACAGAAGGACCTGGTGCCGATCTTCGGCACCGAGTCGATCGTCTCCGAGGTCCTGGCCGGCAAACGCCGCTTGCAGCTGGACCACGTGCGCGGGCTGGCGGCATTCTTCAACCTCCCCGCAGCCGTCTTCGTGGGCGGCGACGAGGCGAGTACGCCGTCGGCGGTTCCGCCGAGTGGCACGGTCGCGGCGTAAAAACGCGGCGCGGCGCCCATGATCCTGATCGTTGAGGGCGCCGATCTGGTCGGCAAGGCAACCCTCGCCGAGCGCGTCAACGCCAGCCGCGGCCGGCCGATCGTCAAGATTCGCTGGGTGCTGGTCGGCCATGAGCACGCCGAGACGGTGGCATCGCGAACGCCACCATCCACCTCCTGGGCGCCCTACGGCTGGACATCATCCTCGATCGCTGCTACTTCTGAAGGGCGCGTTCTAGCGGCCACAGCGTGATGCCGCACGTCGTGACGTAAGGTTCGGTCAGATTAGCGCCGGCATCGCCATTGAGACCCTCCAATGCGACGCCTACCCTCGACGGATCGTGTCTGCCTTCCTGCCGCCAACTTCTCCAGGTGCCCCGGGGTGATGCGACGACCGCCCTGGAACGGACGGCCTACCCACGGTTCAAACGCCGCCCGAGCGCCAAAGAGCTCGCCCTGGTGTATACGCCCACCAAAGAGGGTCTCGCCTTTGTCCGCGGCATCGCGCGCGCCTGAAAATCTGGCAGCGAGGTTCTCTTGCCGCCAGCCAGCATTGCCGACATTTCGGATGCCCTCCAGATGCGGCGGCTCCAAGCCAGCGAGTAGCGCGAAGCGGTGTGCACCGCTCCAGAGCACCCGGTCGAACCTATGGTCATGCGCCGACTGCAGCTCCAGAGACGACATGTGCGGCGTCCGATTGTTCACACGCCATCATCTGACACACTTGGCAGTGACCGGCTCGCAGAATGTCGTACTCCAGTCGCCGAAGGCGCTCTTCGGGAACACCTTTGCTCACCAGGAACTCCCGATCAGTGGCCCACCGCTCCTCTGGACTCCGCGCATCGGACGCGTCGGACCGGTGGTCAACTGTGGCCGCGGCCCGCAGTTGCTCTGTCTCGCGTGACCCCGGTGACGCCAAACCCGCGAGTTCGAGGGTGACAGGTCGACTATCCGTCGCGACGGCTACTGCTTGCGCTGGCGCGCAGCCCCAACCGGAGCAGCATGACGATCACCGCATAATCGCGCCGACCGACGGCCGTTCGGCGATCGCACGAACTCAGCAGGGCCTTGGCGTCACTCGAGTTGATTCCCTTCGGCAAGAATGAACGCCGCCGTCCGGTCACGGCGAGTGCCGCCGCGGACAGATCCGTGGCTACCAGCCCTTCCATGCTGCAGAATCGGAGAAACGAGCGTAGAGCGGCCACGAAGAACTGGGCAGCCCCAACCGACAAAGAGGTGGACTCAGCCAGGATGGCGCGAGTAACGTCGCCCGTGCTCACATCGTCGAGTTTGCCGGGTCGGCGCACAACCAACCACGAAGCGACGGGCTCGATTCACGTAAGCGTCCGCGGTCGTGGCCGCCAAACCGCGTTCCTCCAGCAAGTAGCGGTGGAACCGGGCGAGCAGGACGTCGATGGACGAACCTGCTACCGGTACGTCTGGCGCTGGCAGTGCCTCCAGGTCTGTGAGTAACTCCAGTAGCGGCATCAGCCCTTCGCGCGTGATCAACCACGTGCAACCCGTCGCGCGACGCGAGTCCAAGAACTCCTGGATTCGTGCGTCCGTGAGATCGGCGGCGTTCAGTCGTTTGGCTTCGAGCCAACGGCTGAGGTGGGCAAGCAGCCTCTTTTGAATGACCGCCGACAGGGGCGAGTAGCCAGCATTCTTCAGCTTCAACTCAAAGGCGGCGACGAACGGGGCCAGTGGCCCCGCGATCAGAACCCTGGCAACCTTCGTCTTCGGCTCCCGCATCCCATCCCCTCCTTCTCTCCCCAAGAAAGACAGGATGGGCGGGGCGTCTCGATTATGCCGACGCCTTCAGCCTTGCTTGATCTCGGATCCGAGTGGAGATCGGCATAATCCGGAGGTCGGCATAATCGAAGTTATGCCGACGTCGGCATAATGTGGACAACGGAGCGCCGTATAGCAACGCCGCGCTGGAGCGGAGCTGTGCGGTGCTGGGCATCCGTCTTGTCCACACTAGGCCGTACAGACCCCCGTTAACCGGCTAATCGCGCAGGGCGCGGTAAGCAGGAAAGATTAGGAAGGTATATCCGCGAGCGATTCCTGCTCGAGGCCGAGGCCCAAGGCATCCCCAGCTTCCAAGCGCTCAACGATCGCTTCACCGCCTGGGCCGAGCAAGTCTGCAACACCCGCGTGCATGCCGAGACCGGGCAGAAGCCGATCGAGCGGTTTGTGAGCCAGGGTCCACTCCACGCCGTCGAACCCTCCTTGCTGCGCGAAGCCTTCCGCTGGTCGGTTATGCGTCGAGTCACCAGCACCGCCTCGATCTCGCTGGCTGGCAATCGGTATAGCGTGGACGAGGCACTGATTGGTCGGCGCGTCGAGCTGCGCTTCGACCCGGAGGATCTGACTCGCCTGGAGGTGTACTGGGAAGGTCATCCGGCCGGCCAGGCGATCCCGTTCATTCTTGGTCGCCACGTGCATCGCCAGGTGCCTCAGGCCCAGCCACCGAGTTCGCCTACGCCGAGCGGCATCGATTACCTGGGTCTAGTCTTGGCGGCGCATGATGCCGAAACGCTGAGTCAGCTCGCCTTCCGCGAGTTGCCCGTCCACCAACCGGAGGACGATCAACTCGCGGACCACTGGACCGATGACCGCCAGGCCGACAGCTACCAGACCCAGACCGACGTTCCAGACGTCGAGGATCACCAGCCGCAGGAGGAGTACCACGCATGATGCGCGCACCCTGGGCCACACACTTTGGCTTCACCAAACTCCCATTCTCGAAGACCGTCTCGGCCAAAGATCTCCTGGACCGAGCGTCGCATCAAGAAGCCGTGGCGCGCATCCGCTTCTGCATCGCTGAGTCGTTGCTGGGCGTGATCACTGGCGAGGTGGGCGTCGGCAAAACCGTCGCAGTGCGCGCGGCCATCAGCCAGTTGGATCCTGCCGCGCACCACATCGTCTACCTGGCGAACCCGACCGTCGGCACACGTGGTCTGTACGTCACCATCGTGCGCGCGCTGGGCGCCATGCCGCGCGGCTTGGCCCGTGAGTAGCAATCGCGCAGAAAACTACGCTAAGGCGTCCAGTTTTCTAGACAATTTTAGGGGTCGAGCCCGAGTTGGCGGCGAAGTTGCAAGCGCTCTTCATACGGGCTGAGCCGAGGCGGCGTCGGCACAAGATCAGCCAGGTGCTCCCTGCGCGCAAATGTTGGACCCTCTGTCGGAGTGCCGTTTCCCACTGCAAGGTCTTCGAGATCACGCGCCAACCGCCGCATAAGCTGACGAACCTGGGCCCGGTCAACCGGGACGTACTCCGTGGCAAGATCGTTGGTGTCCCGTAAGTTGACAGTCACGAGCTCTCCGCGATCCAAGCGTTCCAGCCAGTCGGTGCATTCACGCAGAAGCGCCGCAATGGTCGCGAGCGGGACGACCGACTTATCGAGCGGTGCGATCAGTCCACTTTCTAAGAGAGTGGCTGTCGGCTTGCTCGTTGCCGACGCTGGCGCGTGCAGCAGTTGGTGGACACGCGCCGAACTCAGGTGGACAGCTGCGGCGATCTGTCGCACGGAAAGACCCTGCCGATGGGCCGCGCTAATAGCGACGGCACGATCCCACTCAGCAGTATTGAGCCGCTCCGCCGCGGTACGGAGACGCTGGCGAATCCGCTGCTCTCGCTCGAGGCGGTCGCCGCTTGATCACGGGTCTCCACACCCTCAGGGTGCCAGACAGTCTTGGCTCCGTCCAGAAAACTAGACGCCTTAGCGTAGTTTTCTGCGCGGTTGCTACTCACGGGCCGTGTCCTCTCGGATGTGGGCCGGCGTGCCGTCGGGCCGCATCGCGCGCACGACGTGCACGGGCAGGTCGGCGCCGAGCATGTCGATCAGCCATCGAAGATGGTCGTACACACGACGGCTGGCGACCAGCGCGGCAGCCGGCGGTGCCTCCGAGCGCGTGATCATGGTCCAGACCGGCCGCCGCTCGACCGACATGGTGCGCAAGTACATCAGGAGGCCGACTTGTTCAAGCAGAATGCCGCGGCGATCGCGGGGCTTCAGACCCCGCACGGGTATAGGCGGACTTATCCATCCCGGACAATTGTTCTAACGCAACGCCGCGGCAACCGCCGGACTCTAATTCCGCCCAATCCGAGGAGGCGATACCCCATAAGCCGCCCCCGATACCCATTGGGGGTGTGCGAACGGTGGCCGGGGCTCTAGCGCGCAAGGACCGAGATGGTCTTGGGTCGGCTCAGTTAATCACCGCCGCGTCCGGCAAAAGCATCACATCGGTCACAGTGCGGCCGTCGCGACCGGTTGCCCGGTAACGCAGACGGAAGCAAGTGAGATCTCCTGATGCCGGATATTCTCCGTACAGGTAGAGCACCTTAGTGGGTGAGAGACGCAGAGTGAGTGCGCTGAACACCGACGCCACTCCACCAGTCAGA
>JAFAOS010000381.1 GCA_019247515.1 Chloroflexota bacterium
AAGCGGACGTGGCCGTGAACATGCCACCACCATGCGCCTACGGGTGCCTGCCCGACGTCCTACCGATCCTGTACAGGATGTGTATTTTTCGCTCGGGGTGCTCGGTGGTGCGCGAGTCCGTGCTCGAGCACCCAAGCCGCCAGTTGACTCCGCGAATGGAAGCCGAGCTTGTTGAAGACATTGACCACGTGGCGTTCGGCGGTCGCGGCCGAGATGACCAGTTCGTCGCCGATCTGGCGGTTGGTGAGACTACGGGCCAGCAGCAGCGCGACTTGGCGCTCGCGCGCCGTCAGCGGATCAGCCAGCTCCGGCGCTGCCTGGGTGACGCTTGTGCCGGCGGCATTCGTCGAGGTTGCTGAAGGACCCTCATGTCCGGCTCGGAAGAGGCGCGACAAGGCGAGCCCGCCGGAGGTTCCGGCTGAGGCCTCCCAGTCGTCGAACTGGATGGTGGCCCCAGCAACGAGGTCCCACACGGTGCCGGCGACCGAATCGCACCAGCGCTCGGCGACCGGAACAATGATTGCGGCAATGACGTGATAGTCGCCGGACGCCCGTGTTGCGCGTTGTCGGCCTTCGATCGCGCCAAAATCAGGAGTTTCTGTCGAAGTCTTCATCAGGTGTAGGTTCTCCGGTGGTTGGCCGCCCCACGCCGCCGCGAACGCTCGGCTCGGCGCTCGCGACGAAGACGGAGGCGGGCACAACCGATGCTCTGCCGTGGGAACTTGCTGCTGCTGGCCGGTATCGCTTCGACTGCGGCAACTCAGACTGTCGGCGCGATGTTGTGGTTCAACCGAAAGAGGTTCGTCGGGTCGTACGTCGCTTTGATCTGCCTCAACCGCAGGTAGTTGGGTCCGTAAGCGGCTTTGACACGCTCGTCGCTTTGGTCGCCCACCCCGAGGAAGTTGACATAGACGCTACCGGGTGAAAACGCCTGCACCGACTGCCACATGCGACGAGCCCAGGCGATGTTGGTCGCGTCGTGGTGGGGGTCCGTCCACGCCGAGACAGCGTTCAGCGCGTAGGTCGCATTGCGCAGCGGATACGCGGTGTCCTGCACTCCGACCCGGTTGATCGCTCCGCCGTAAAACTCAATCAGCGTCGCCGAGAGCGGTGACGGGCAACTCGCCGCGCCCTCGATGATCGTGTCGAGTACTTCGTCCTCGATGCCCTCCAGGACGGACGATTTCCAGTACACGCGATTACCGGGTGGATTCAGCGCATCGAGCATCTGCTGAGCGTCCACATATGGCATTGGCTGGATCATGTCCGCGACCGGTGGGCCGAATCTGCGCAGCGGCGCGAAGATGGCCTCGCCCTCCTCCGTCGGGCCATGATGAAACGCCACCACGATGACGATCGGCACGCCGTCGGGCGACGTCCCCAGGCCGGCGTAGGCGCTGGCGTTCTCGGGTGCGCCTTGCGTGAACTCGCGGAAGGCGCGCAGTGCGTCGCGTGCCATCGGACGTGGCCAGACCAGCAGACCGGCCATCACCGTCGGCCCGACCTGGTGGAGACGATATTCGAACGAGGTGACCACGCCGAAGTTGCCGCCACCCCCGCGCACCGCCCACAAGAGATCCGCGTTCTCGTGCGCGCTGGCGGTGCGGAGCCGGCCATCGGCGGTGACGATGTCGACCGAGAGGAGGTTGTCGCAGCTGAGGCCGTGCGTGCGCCCGAGCCAGCCGATACCGCCCCCCAGCGTGAGGCCGGCAATGCCGGTGGTCGATACGACGCCGCCTGTGGTTGCCAGGCCGAACGCCTGCGTCTCGCGATCGAACTCGGCCCAGGTAGCGCCGGGCTCAGCGCGGGCGATCCGCTGACCGGGGTCCAGGCGGATGCTCTTCATCAACGACAGGTCAATCATGAGCCCGTCGTCGCAGACACTGTTGCCGGCGGCGCTGTGCCCGCCTGCGCGGACAGCGAGCGGGAGCTTCTGCTCGCGCGCGACATTGACGGCAGCAACGACGTCGGCCGCGCCCGCGCAGCGGACGATCAGTTTCGGCCTCCGATCGATCATCCCGTTCCACACGTGTCGAGCGGCTTCGAACTCATCGTCGCCGGCGCGGAGCACGTGGCCGCGCACATTCTGCGCCAAGGTATCGACGCATTGTTCAACGGTCATCCAAGACCTCCCGGATTGAGCCCACCGGAGCGCGGCCGAGCGTCGCGCGTCCTGTGAAGCGATGTTGCCCGCGCGTTCAGCACCCGACAGGTCCTGCCAACTTGAGCCATGGAACGGCTCTCACGAGAAAGGCATCAAGCGCTGTGCTTGGGTCCGCACCAGCATCGCCTGGCGGGCGTCGCGCGCCAATCCTGGAAACCCGTCGGAGTCGGCGCCGCGGGTGACGGAGATCCGTCAGCCCCGCGACGCGGGACTACGCCAGCCCGTGACGCAGGGCATAGGCGGTTGCTTCCGCGCGTCCCCGCACGCCGAGCTTGTCATAGACGTGCGTAATGTGGCGCTCGACTGTGGTGACACTCACGGCCAGCGCCAGAGCGATCTCCTTGCTGGCTTGGCCGCCGGCGATAAGCCTCAGCACCTCCGCCTCCCGCGGGGTGAGGGCACTCGCTGGGCTAGCCCGCGCCGAAGGCGACGGCTGCGGTGCGCTCGAGAGCGCCAGCGCCTCGGCGACGGCCTCCGCGAGCGACAGCGCCCGCCCAGCCGCCCAGGCCGCCGTGTAGGTCGCCTCGCCCAGCCGCGACCGAGCCCGTGCCAGCGTTTCGCGCAGCATGGTCTCGGCCAAGGGGACAGGCGCCACGTCGACTACCTGGCTGAACGCCTCCGTCGCGGCCGCCAGCCGGACGGCCTGCTCGGGCTTCCCCATCGCGCCGGCGATCACCGCGAGCGTGACGAGCGGGTTGTGGACCGTCCAGCGCGCCTCGAGTTCGCGCAGCGTTACGAGGCTCTCGTGCGCGAGTGTGCGAGCCTCGTCCAGCGAGTCCTCACGATAGGCGACCATCGCGAGGAGGACGAGGCAGATGCCGGTGCCCTCGACGTGATCAATCCGGCGCCTGATGCTCAGCGCCTGCTGGTAATGGGCGCGCGCCTCCGCGTATCGCCCGGCGATGTGGGCCGCCAGGCCAAGCAAGTGCAGCGCCCAGGCGACCAGCCACTCGTCGCCCAGTTCGCGCCCAGCGACCAGACTCTGCTCGGCTAGCGTTCGCGCCGTCGTTGCGTCACCACTGAAATAGGCCACTCGCCCGAGGACGTGGCGCGCCCAGGCCAGCGCCCAGCGATCGCCCAGCTCGCAAGCCAGCGCCACGGCTGCATCGAGATGCGCGCGTGCGGCGCGGGCGTCGCGCTGGACGTGAGCCAGCCAGCCGGCTCCGCACAGCGCCTTCAGTCGCGCGGCGGGCGTACCACCCGCCGCCGCCAGCGTCCGATCGAGCCACCGGCGCCCTTCCGAGGTGTACCCACGATCCAGCCAGAACCAGGCCAGCGCCCCGGACAGGCGGAGGCCCGTCGCGCCCTCCTCGTTGGTCAGCGCCCACTCCAACGCCGCCCGCAGGTTGTCGTGCTCGGCCTCGAGCCGATCCAGCCAGGCGCGCTGATCGGCGCCGCGCAGGTGCGGCTCGGCCTGCTCGGTCAGCATCAGATAGTGACCGGCATGCCACCGCCGCGCGCTATCAAGCTCGCCTGCGTCGCGCAGCCGCTCCAGACCGAACGCGCGGATCGTCTCCAGCATGTCGAAGCTCGGTTCACCGCCTGGCCCTCTGCGGCGGACCAGGAGGCTCTTGGCTACGAGCGCCTCAACGTCCGTGAGCACGTCATCGGTAGCGACCGTCCACTCACGATCGACAATGCCGGCCGCCGCGGCGCACGCATGGATCGCCTCGAGCGATGCGCCGCCGAAGAAGATCGAGTGCCAGCGGAACAGCGCCTGCTCGGAGGTGGTGAGCAAGTCATAGCTCCATGCAATCGTGGCGCGCAGCGTCTGCTGGCGCGCAGGTAGATCCCGCACGCCGCCCGCCAGGAGCTGAAGGGGCGACCCGTGGCGCTGCCAGGGTGTCCCAGCGAAGCGGGCTGCGATCGTGGCCAGCGGCAGGAATCGAACACGCGCGGCGGCGAGCTCGATGGCCAGCGGCAGACCGTCCACGTGGCGGCAGATGTTCGCCATTGCGTCCGCCTCGTGTGCGGTGACCGCGAAGTCGGGCTTGATGGCCCGTGCCCGCTCGACAAATAGCCGCACCGCCTCAGAGCATTGGAGCACTGCAACCGGGTCCGCGTCGGTGGTATCCAGCCATCGCGCATCGGGCACCGTCAGCGGCGGCACCTCGTACTCTTGCTCGGCGGACAGCCGCAGGGGAGATCGGCTGGTGACCAGCAACTTCAGCCGCGGACAGTTGCCGAGCAGTTCCATCAGTGCCGGGCCCGCCGACAGCAGGTGCTCGAAGTTGTCCAGGAGCAGCAGCAGGTGCCGGGTCTGGAGATAGTCGCCTAGCGCGGCCAGGGGTTCTCGCGGGCCGATCTCAGCTAGGCCGAGCGCCTGCGCCACCGTCGGCAACACGAGGCCTGCGTCGAACACCGAGGCAAGCGGCACGAATACGACCCCATGTTCGAAACGCTCCGCGACCGCCATCGCCAGGTGCAGCGCGAGCCGGGTCTTGCCGCTGCCGCCGGCGCCTGTCAGGGTCAGCAGCCGCGACCCGGCCAGCAGCTGCTCGAGTTGCCCGAGCTCCCGCTCACGGCCGACGAAGCTGGTGAGCGGGCGCGGGAGGGTGCCATCCCTGCCCGGCGCCTGACCACCGCGTGGGTGTGCGTTCTGGCCGCCCTTTCTGTGTGCGGCCTCGAAGGTAGAAGCATCTTGGCCGGGCAGCGCCAGCGCCCGTGCCAGCACGCGCACGGTGCTGCGGTGGGGCGCTTTCAGGCCGCGTTCGAGATCACTGATCGCCCGCTCGCTCAGGCCCGCGCGCTGCGCAAGCTCCACCTGAGTCAAGCCGCTGGCGAACCGATGCTCCCGCAGTAGCTCCGCGAACGTGGTCGGCTGCTCCGCCACCAGACTCCTGTGGGCCTGAGCGCGATCATCGCAGGCGAGCGGAGTGTGGCTGGAAGTGTGGCTCCCAGTGTGCCCGTCGGGGCGAGTCAGCCTCGGGCCAGCCTCGTTGGATTGAGACCCTTTCACCGGCGATCCTGAGGAAGGGGGGCAGTTCGCGCCTGAAACCAGCCGGCACCGCACCGAACGCTCGCGCCTCGGTCACGTACAAGGCGCGGATGCCGACGTTCGGGTTCGCCGCGTAGACGATCTGATGCGCTGCCTGATGGCCACGGCCGGTCGATGCCCACGACGCGGCCGTCCCGGCGGGCACGCTCAGCGGCTGGCAGAAGGATACCGGTGGCCACCTCCACCAGGTGTCGGTGGAAGCAGGCGAAGCAGCTCACCCCAGCTGCATCATAGTCGGACGCCAGCTGATTGAAGGTGGGGGTAGTCTGCGCCTCGCGCTGATCGCCGGCGTCGGTCATGGCGCCGATCAGACCGGGTGCCCGCCGCACCGTCGCGCGGAGCGTGAAGCTGGGTGCCCGTGGCATGGCGGTCCCTCGAATAGTGCGGCCAACACTTGCCGCGGCTCCGCGTCCCGGCTGTCGAGACAAGACAGGTCCGGACAGCGCCGACCTCGCGCCTCATGCGTTTTCCGATCCAGCTCCAAATCAACGTAGCACATGAGATGCTCCGGCTCGCTGGTCTGACGCATGGCAAAGGAGGGCGCCCATCCACGCGCCCCAGTTCCTCGAAGGCGAACGTTTGGCGAAGTAGACATCGCACATGCCGGAATCCAGCGAGCTTGTGCGCGAAGTCTCGCGCCGCGGTCGAGGTCAGGGACGTGCACCTCAGAGACGGCTATTCACAATCGCCAACCGGAACCAGCCTGTACCGGAGCTTTCGAAGCAAGTTGGCCTCCTCGTCCAGAACCAGGACCTGTTTGGATCTACTTATTTCAAGCGGTGATCCGCACGTGACGTGCAGTGTCGGCCGCGAACATGAGGGGCGCGTGAGGCCCATATGAGAATCAGGTGAAGAGCCACGCCCGCAGCGCTTCACGAATCTACGAGGTTGTCCTCATCACTGCTTCATGTGAAGGCGCCAGGCCGAAGCTACTCTTCGATGGCGGCGGACCGCCAGCGACCCTGCCCCAAGGCGCGGCGGTCCGCCGCCAACACGCAGGAGGATTCATGCGCACTGCGCCAACCCGCACACTTCTCAGGCTCAGCGGCTGGCTTGCTGCCACTGCCGCTCTGCTTGCCGTCAGCGTTCCGTTCGCGAAGCCGCTCCAGGCAGCTCAGACGCTGACGGTAAGCGCTGGCGCCGACTCGCCTGGTGGCGACGTCGAGCTCAACGCATTCGCCCCCCACACGATCACCATCACCGCGGGAGATTCGGTGACCTGGCGCATCGATTCGACCGAGTTCCATACGATCAGCTTTCTGGGTGGCAACCCCGCGCCGCCCTTCGTCACCCCCGGGCCCGACGGCGTCTTCTTCAATCTAGCAGCTGTGAACCCGAATGGTGGCACAAGTTATGACGGAAGCGGGATGACGGGCTCGGGCCTGCTCACCAACGGTCAGACGTACACCGTTACCTTTCCCACGCCGGGCACCTACGAGTACGTGTGCCTGGTGCACCCCGGAATGCAAGGGACGCTGGTGGTCAAGTCGGCCGGCGAAACGGTCGATTCGCAGGCCGCGGTCGACGCGCGTCGCTCGGCAGAAATCAACGCGGCGCTGGTTGCCCACGGCATCCCGCTGCTGATGAGCAACGGCGGCGAATTGCCCGCCGAGGGTGTCTCGCCCGGAATTGCGGCCGGTGCGGGCGATGACACAATCATGATCCCGCGCTTTCTGCCGGAGCGTGTGACGATCAAGGCCGGAGACTCCGTGACCTGGATCTGGAAGGACCCCATGACACCGCACACCGTCACGTTCCTGGGCGGCGCCACTCCGCCCGATCTGGTGATCCCACGCCCGCAGGCGGACGGTCCGCCACGTCTCGAGCTGAACCCGGCCGTGCTTGCTCCGAGCGGTGATCCGACTGCCTTTGATGGCGGGTACTTGAGCTCCGGATTCATTGACCCGACCCAGATACCCCCAGGCGGTCCGTCGCCAACCTTCACCATGCGCTTCGACCAGCCTGGGACGTACGAATACGTTTGCCTGCTCCACGAGAACATGCGCGGCACCATCGTCGTGGAGTCCTGATCGAATCGTGCGAAGCCTGATGCACCAGGCACCGTCCGCTCGCCGAGTGGCGATCTGGTTGGGAGTCTTCCTGGTGAGCGTCGTGGCGGTGCTAGTGACGGCTGGACCACGCGGGTCGGTGCAGGCGGAGCTGGACGTCACCGAGCCGACAGCGGTGCGGGAGTTCTCTCTCGTCGCAGCGCCTGTGCGGTGGGAGATCCAGCCCGGCCTGGTGGTGGATAGCTGGGCGTACAACGGCTCGGTCCCAGGTCCCGAGCTGCGGGTTCGCGAAGGCGACCTGGTGCGCGTGCACCTGCACAACGACCTGCCGGTGCCGACCACCATTCACTGGCACGGGATCGACGTGCCGTTTTCGCAGGATGGAGTGCCTGGTTTGAGCCAGGAACCGGTTTCGCCGGGCGCTGAGTACACCTACGAGTTCGTTGCGACCAACCCGGGCACGCGCTGGTACCACTCTCACGTGGATTCGAACGCGCAACTCGAACTGGGCCTGTATGGCGCCTTGATCATCGAGCCGCGCGAGGCGGAGCCGGTCGCCTATGACCGAGACTTCACCTACATTCTGGATGAGAAAGCGCTCGATTTCACGCCTGATGTGGCTCTGGGCAGGACGAGCTTGCAGAAGTCGGAGGCTGGCAACGGGCGTGGCGGGCTGCTCCAGTACGACCTGTTTCTGATGAACGGCAAAGCCGGCGATGCCATTGTGCCACTCCATATCGCCTCCGGCGAGCGGATCCGGGTTCGACTGATCAACGCGGGCAACCTCGTGCACGCCATGCACCTGCACGGCCAGAGCTTCCGGATTGTGGCGACTGACGGGAACCCGGTGCCGCAGGCACAACAACTGCTCAAGGACACCGTGCTGATCGGCCCCGGCGAACGGTACGACCTGGAGATCGACGGCACCAATCCTGGCGTGTGGATGTTCCACTGCCACATGCCCAACCATCAGGACAATGGCATGATGACCACGCTGGTCTACGACGACTTCAGCGTGCCCGAAACGCACAGCGCGGCTGCGCCGAATGCGACGCCAAGTGCATCGCCACTCCCGGTTCAGTCGACGACTGCAAACAGACAACCGTCGACGCCATCTGACGCCTCCGCATTCGCAATACGCGTCGCCGACAACCACTTCGAGCCAGCCGACATGTCGGTGCCCGTCGGCGCCACCGTCACCTGGACCAACGCGGGTATCAACCGACATACTGCGACGGACTTCGAGGGAACCTTCGATACAGGCGATATTGCTCCGGGCGGATCGAAGCGCATCACCTTCACACAGCCAGGCACGTATCGGTACTTCTGCCGGCAGCACGTCCTGGGTGGAATGCTCGGTACGATCCACGTGGGCTGAACAGAGAAGTCGTCATTGCCACCACTGTGGTTAGGCCAGATCTGCTTTGAGCGCGGGCAGGCCGATGTATGAGAGCTCGATGCTCCTCGCCGACGCGGACTTCCGGATCCTAATCCGTACGGTGCGAGCGACTGGTGTTGCGCAGGGCAACGTGCGCGCACGTTGCTTGTGGCGCGATGGGTGTAACTTTGATCGATCTATGATTGATCAAAGTTACAATCACCCTCAACGGCATGGACGGCGTCAACCATGTCCTCACCGACGACGCCGCGAAAGCGGCTCAATTCAGCGTCAGCTAATTACGCCGCCCAACACCAGGAGGCTAACTTAGCCTCTACTAAGCCCCTATGCACGGACCTCAGCGCGACTGCGCAACGTCGGCGCACAGGATGCGCGCAATATTCGCCGGGGCGTAGAACTCGTCCCGCGGCACGGTCCCGTAGTCGACACCATAAAACCGGTCTGTGTCAGCCTGGTTGCCACGCAGCGCCGCTCGCAGTCGAAGGAGCTCGGGTGATGGTCCGTTGAGCGCGCATGCGCGCACCGTCGCCTCGTAGCCGGCCAGAGCCGCCGCATCGCGCCGTGCTTCGAACTCGGATATCGCCGACTCTATCGATCTGATACCTGCCAGACCTGCATGGACCGCCTCCGCAAGAGCGGATGCGTCACGAAAGGCATCGGAGATGCCCTGCGCTGGCAACGGGTCGCGGTGATACCCGGCATCACCCACCAGCGCCCATCCGGGACCCCAGGCAGCACGAATGAAATTGGGCAGATCGCCACTTCCGCGCCAGTCAGCGACGCGACGGCCGGCGCGGACCCGATCGTTCAACTCTGGAACGAGTTCCAGTGCCTCCTGGAAACGACCCTCCACGTCCCGTCGCCATGCGGCAAATTGGGCCATACGTGCTTGCATCCCGACGACTGAAAGTCCGTCATTTGTGGGAAACGTGATGAATGCGCACCCAGCGTCTGGTCGGTGCACCACTTCGATGCCCTCCACGGGCATCTCCGCCCAATAGCTGTAGTAGGCAAAGGTGAGCGGTGGCGTAGCACAACGCACGGCGGCACCAACACGGCGCGCCACAAGTGAATATTGACCGTCAGCCCCGATTACGATCCGCGCGCGCTCCTCGAAGACTCTGCCATCCGCTCGGCCGCGTACTCCCACCACGCGGTCCCCGTCCCAGATCACATCCTCGACGGCGAACGCCTCCCGCAACTCTGCCCCGGCCGCGACGGCCGCCTCGACCAGAATCGCGTCCAGCACAATCCGCCGAGGTGCGAGGTCGCCAGGCACGTCATCGAACCCTGGCGGATAACCCGCTAGGCGGAAGTCGCCTAGATCGCTCGTTCGTTTGCGGACGAGCGGGCAGCCGGTCGCCAGCACGCGATCGAGCAGAGCCCAGTTTTGCAAATACCGCACCGCCGGAGCGCGGACAAAATGCGCTCGGAACGTGTCGCTCGGGAAACGAGCGCGATCGACCAGCAACACACGATGGCCTGCACGAGCCAGGAGCATGGCTGTTGGAGACCCAGCACAACGGGCTCCAACCACGATGGCGTCGTACATGGGCATGAGCATCCTCCCTCTGAGAATCAGTCGGGTGAAGATCGTCGGCGGGCGCCTGCCCGTTCACGCAGGTTGCGAATCAACGTGTCCATGGCCCAGCTAATGGCGGCGCGGACCTCGTCGGGTGGCAGGCCAGTTTCGTCGCTGATGGACAACCAGGCGTTGGCGCTGCACAGGTAGCCCATGATGGCCAGCGCACGTTCGGCGTCAGCCGGAGGCAGCTCGCCGGTCACGGGTTCGAGCGCACGCGCCAGCCCCTGCAAGCGTCGGACTCGGAGAGGGGGAGGACGCAGGCGACTGATACTTGTCTGGCGCAGCGCGCGAGTCAAGCCTGGATTCAACTCGAGGCGGCGAGATGCGTCGCGGAAACTGGGGGCGATACTGTCCGGCCCGTCGAACTCCAACGGCAGACCAAGACGGGCCACCAAGCGCTCCTCTGCGGCCGCGAGCAGGACCTCGCGATTCGGAAAGTAGCGGTAAAGCGTCCGGCGCGAAACGCCGGCCTCGGTGGCGAGATCATCGATTGACAGCTGGTCCGGGCTTTCGTACTCGAGCCGCGTAACTAGCGCGTCGAGAATCTGGGCGCGGACGAGTTCCGCCTGGCGATCGCGGAGGCGTGCTTGTGGCGGGTCGGCAACCATCGTGGCACAAGTGTGCCAGTATGACACGAATGTGTCAAGTCTTGGCTGAGTATCAACCAGCTACCGACCTGGTGTGCGCGGCGTCGACGCCCGCGCAGGACACGCTGTGGCCTATTTCTACGCTTATCTCGGCTGCACCCGAACAACGGCCCGCGGCCTAGTGATCGTCTCGAACACGTATTCGGTGATCGGGCCGTGAGGCTGAATCGGCCGATCCTCCTCGACCCACCTGGGCCGACCAGGAATGGGCGTACGGCGTACTGAGGTGTCGCTGGTGCGCGCGCCGTCTTAAAAATGGGACAGACGTCGAGATAAAACTGGTACAGGGCAAGAGTCAGGGTCGTGACGCTACCGTGGCCCAGCCGAGGAGCTGGGAGAAAGGGTGTTACGAGTGCGGCCTAATAAGCCGTTGTTCTTGCGGGTGAAAGTCCCGCCGGCGCGATTACCCAGTCGGCGCCGTAGTCATACCTGACGCTCGAAGGAGGTGACTCGTCGGGCGAAAGCTCAGGTGTAAACGTCTCGACGGCCGGAAGCGATTCCAGGTCGATTCGTTCAGGAGGCTAGCGATTCACCAGGCTATAGCGGATAGCGAACCGATTGAGCCTCGAAACCCTTTCCCCACCAAGAGCCCGCAAGGGTGCTCAGAGCGAATCGTGGGTTTTGGGACGGCCGAGCCTTTTCGTAACAGGCAAAGGCTGCTATCGGCAGGGAAGAACTGGGTACGTGCACCTGTCGGCGTCCCCGGGGTCGAAGGAGGATGGCATGGTGAGACAGAGCAACGGTGAAAGAGGGAAGGTCTCGGTCCCAGCCAAGAGAGTCCCGCATGGCAAAGCCCGTTCGTATAACCGACGAGGGAAGTCGAGCGGAGGGGCCGAGACTGGCAGCGGAGGACGGAGTAAGCGATGACGCCAGGCGTAACGAACCCTGGAAGAGCCAAGGTCCTCTGGGTGAAGGTGGCTCAGAAGCGGAGGAGATGGTCGGCACACAGAGGCCGATATCCATCAGTCCTCACGTGCTGGGCGAAGGCGGTGGCCAACCGACGTGAACGTTGCTAGGGTGACAGGGACTCTGTTTCCGCTCGGGATCGTTTCGGGAATACCACCGCTGACGGCGACGCACCTTTGCCTCTCGCCGGATGGAGGAAAGCTCCATGTCCGGTGGGGTGGGGGCGGACAGGAAACGGGGCCGTAGGGCTACCGCGTCTGTTCGCTACCCGATCGCATGGAACGCAGTGCTATCCACCTGCTGCGCAAGCGCGGCAAGAGCCTGCGCGCGATCGCGGCCGAACTGGGCCGTAGGCAAGACGACGATTGCCCGTGCCCTGAGCGAGCCGGTCGATCAGCCGTCGCCACGTCGCCAGCGGGTGTCGCTGGTCGATCCCTGGCGGAGCCAGATCGCCGAGTGGCTGCATCAAGGCCTGAGCGGCGTGCGCATGCTGGAGTTGGCTCGAGACGATGCCGAACAGCCGTTTCGCGGGTGTGATTCGGTGTGGCGCGCCGCGGTACGACGCGAGCGGCAGGCTGGAGGCACGTTCTCACAAGCGGCAGGCTGGAGGCACGTTCTCAGATGAGAAGACGGAATGCCGCCGGTGGGGGTTATGGACCGGGGCGACAGGTGTGGCGTCTTACCGAAGTGGCTCGACAACGCCGAGATCGGCTATGCCGCCGCACATAACTGATGCACCGCTAGGCGGCCGCGTATAGTCTGGAATCCACGGTGACAACAACAGTTCGACTGCACGCGTCATCCGTCGAGCAGCAGAACGTCCTGAGTGACCTGAGTTGGGGGCCAGGTTTCATGACTCGCCGAGCGCTCCTCAGCCGCTGCCTGGCGCTAGGTTCGGGCGCGCTCATGCTGGCCAGCTGCGCCACGCCTGGGCGCCAGTCGGCCGCAACCGCTAGCGCCACGCCGACCGGTGCTCTCAGCGTGCCGCGGACCGGCGGCACGCTGCGCATCAGCATCCCTGGCGACATCGTTTCGGCGGGTGCGCCGTATCGAATGACTGGCGCGAACGTCGACTTCTCACCCCTGGTGTACGACACGCTGGTGGCCTACGACACGCAGCTCCATCCACAGCCGAGGCTCGCTACGGAGTGGGACTGGTCAGCCGACGCGCGCAGATTGACGCTCAAGCTGCGGCCCGGCGTGACGTTTCACTCAGGCCGGCCCTTCACCAGCGCGGACGCGAAATTTAGTCTCGAGCACGTACGCGACCCATCTCTCGGGTCCAACTGGCTGAACTACGCGACTGCGATGCACGTGACGGCGCCCGATCCGGCCACGCTGGTAATTGACTATGACGCGCCGCTCAAAAGCAGTTTCGACGTGCTGGCGTCATTGCGAATGGCCGATCCCCAGTCGCTGGAGGATACCAATGCGGGCCGCGGATTCGTCGGCACGGGTCCGTTCCGCTTCCAGGAGTGGGTCCCCGGCGACCACGTCACCGTGGTGCGCAACCCGGCGTACTGGCAACCTGGCAAGCCATACCTGGACCAGGTCGAGCTGCACGTCGGACATGATCCGCAAACCGCGCTGGTCGGGCTCGAAAGCGGCAGCGTGGACTGGATGAGCGGTGTTCCCGCCGCGGACGCACTTCGGCTGCACAGCGACCCCACGTACCAGGTCATGCTGACCAGCAACGGGGGCACCTTTTATTACGTCGGCATGGATCTGACGGTTGCGGCACTGGCTGATGCGCGTGTGCGGCAAGCATTCAGCTTCGCGCTGAATCGCCCCAGGATGGTTGATACGGCCCTTTCTGGCTTTGGCCGGCCGGCGTCGATCCCGTGGCCGCGCCAGTCCCTGGGCTACGATGCGGGCCAGGACCAGACCTATACCTATGATCTGGCCAGGGCTCGCCAGTTGCTCGAAGCGGCGGGCTGGGACACTGCCACGCCGGTTCAGCTGGCGCTGTGGAGCCAGTTGCAAATCACCCAGCCGATGGCCGAGATCTATCAGGCCGACCTTGCCGCTATCGGCGTCACGGTGAACGTGCAGAAACTCGAGACGACGGACTTCTCCGCGCGACTCCAGAACGGCCAGTTTGGCGGCGTGTGGATGACCAACATGGCGTACATGAATCTCAGCCCGGCAACCTTCCTGAGCAGCGCGTTGCCGGTGCGAGTGCCCAATACCTCCCATTACGATTCACCCCGCTACCACGACCTGATCGCTCAAGCGAATGCGGCGACCAACGACGATCAGCTGAAGGTCGTGCTGCACGAACTCACACAAATCCTGCTCGACGAGTCTTTTGTGGCGCCGATCGCCGAAGGTACGAGCATCGCGACGGGGCCGGAGGTTGCTCGCACATCTGTGCACAACGCCACGTGGGACACGTTTGGCCTGTTCGTATACGAGGACATCTGGCGAGACCCGTGAACAGGCCGCCACTCGGCCCGACAATTACTCGAGCTCAGGATCCGGCAGCAAGCCGTGCTGGGTCGCCCAGACCGCGACCTGGGCTCTCGAGCGCAAATCGAGCTTGATCAGGATGTGCTCGACGTGCGAGCGGACCGTCGCCGGGCTGACCACCAGCGCAGCGGCAACCTGCTTGTTCGTCAGCCCGCGCGCCAGCAGGGCCGCCACCTCCTCCTCGCGCGAAGTGAGCCCGCTGGGCGAGGCAGCGGACTCGGCACCGGTGAGCGCCTCCGCCAGGCCGACTGCCTGCTCTAAGGTGGCAACGTGGCCATCGTCCCAGGCGCGCTGGTAGTCACTCGGTCCGAGCGCGCGGCGGGCCTGCATCAGCCACTCGCCCAGACAGCGGCGTTCGCTCGGCCATGGGACGACCCCGAGGCTCAGGCGCTGGCTGTCGGTCGCGGCCGCGAGCCGTACCGCCGCGTCGGCTTTGGTTTCCGCCAGACCGCGTGCGACGCCTTCGAGCGCGCGGACCAGGCGAATCCGCTCGCCCGAAGCTCGCGCGAGTTGCACGGCCTCGGCGAACGCCGCCAGCGCCGCTGCCCGCTGCCGCTGGTCGAGGCGCGCATGGCCTAGTCGCGTCAAAATGATGACGAGCATTTGCTGGTCTCGGGTGCGCCGAGCGAGCAGCAACGCCTGCTCGAGAAGCCCCGAGGCAGCGACGGTGTCACCCTCGATGGCAGCAACCATCGCCTTTTCGAGGATGGCGCCCGCGTGTGCGTACGAACTCCCCCGAGCCTGGCCAATCTCTTCGACCTGGGCAATGAGTTGGCGGGCGCGGACGGTATCGCCGAGCTCACACGCCACCACCACGAGCTGCGTGAGACTTATCACGTCCACCCGACTGCCTGCTTCCTCCAGTCGTCGAAGGGCGTCCGTGTGGAGCGCCGCTGCCCGCGTCAGATCTCCCTGCTGCAGGGCCACATTGCCGAGTACTTTCAGCGCGAGGCCGATACCGCGGGCATCGCCGTGCGCCCGATGCTGTTCAAGCGCGGCGTGAGCATATGTTTGAGCGCGCCCGAAGTTGCCAAGGAGGAGCACCACCTGCGCATACGCGATCAGCGCGTTGGCGTGCGCCGCGGCGGCCGTGGCCGAGTCAGGTAAGGCGAGGAGACGTTCGAGCCAGGCGCTGGCCTCGCTGTAGTGCCCGGCGTGCTGCCACATGGAGTAGGAGGCAGTCGCCAACCGAAGCCCCACCTCAGCGTGCTGGTACTGAAGCGTCCACTCCAGCGCTGCGCGCAGGTTGCCCTCTTCCGGCTCGAGCGACGCGGCCTGGGCTGCGTCCAACGACATAGGCTCAGCGCGCTGGGCCAGGTGCAACAGAAAGCCCGCGTGCTGGCTTCTGACCGACTGCGTTTCGCCGGCCGCCGCCAGTTGGCGCAGCGCGTAGGCGCGCACCGTCTCCAGGAGACGGTAGCGGACCCTCAGCTCGACGTGCTCTGCCACGACCAATGACTTGGTCACCAGTCGGCCGAGTACGTCGGCCACACCAACCCCCGGCAGCTCGTCGATCGCGCACACGGCCTCAGCGCCTTCGAGCGTCCAGCCGCCAACGAACACCGCCAGGCGGCGCAGCAGTGTCAACTCGTCGAGGTCGAGCAGACTGCAGCTCCAGTCCAGAGCGGCCTGGAGCGTCCGCTGACGTGCTGGCCGTGTCCGACCCTCGCCTCTGGCCAGAGCGAAGCGGTCGCTCAGGCGGACGGCGACCTCGCCCAGGCCGAGGCTCTCGAGCCGGGCGGCCACCAGTTCTAACGCCAGTGGCAACCCGTCCAACTGTCGACAGACCTCGGCGACCAGCTGGGCGTTTGACTCGGCGAGTGTGAAATCGGGGACATGGGCGCGCGCGCGCGCCACGAACAGGCGCACGGCCTCGTTGTCGCCCAGTTCTCGCACGTCCGTGGTGCCGGCGGCCGGCACCGCCAGTGGCGGCACGCGCCAGGTGGTCTCGCCACTCGCATCCAGCGGCTGCAGGCTGGTTGCCAGCACGTGCAGCCCGGGACATCTCCGCAGCAGTGAGTCGACCAGGTCGGCGCATGCGCCGCACAGGTGCTCGCAGTTGTCCAGCACCACCAGCAGCCGATGCGCACGCAGCGTCCGCGCCAGGGCGTCTAACCATGCCTCGCCCGTCGGGTGGCGCACGCCGAGCACGTCGCCGACCGCCTGGGGCACCAGGGCCGGATCCGTGATCAGGCTCAGGTCGACAACCCACGCGCCGTCCGCGAATGCATCGGCAATCTCCACCGCCAGCCTGAGCGCGAGGCGTGTCTTCCCCACTCCGCTGGGGCCGACCAGGGTCAGCAGGCGGCATTCGTCCTGCAGTGCACGCAGCCTGACCAACTCCCGTTCGCGGCCGACGAACGCATTGATCTCGCTGGGCAGGTTGCCAACGTCCAACGCGGGACGGGTGGACCGTAACGCCACGGGCCCCGCTGGAGCTTGCAACGCGGATAGGGCGTTCATCACCGCGCCGGACGGGGACGCTGGTAGTGAATGAGAGTTCGGCTGGGACCTGGCACCAAGCGCATGTGCTTGCCTCATCACGACGAACGCGGCGGCCGAACCCGGGTACACGAGTCGGCGCTCATTGCCGTGGCGTGCTCGCCTACGAGCCACAGGGTACCAATCTCGGCTCGCGTCGTGCCGCGCATGTCGCCGCGCTCGCCTCGGCGGACCGAACGCGCCTACCTGACTGTTGTCGACGAAGACGCTCGGAGGAGGCTCGTGCGGCCGCTCACCGCGTGAATTGGACGTCGTCAGCTAAATCGCACTCACTGCTCGAAACGAAAAGACGCGCCAGGAGTGAGCAGCAAAGAAAAGAAAAGCAATGGTGCAACGGCCGTGTCCGCTGACGATAACGGTTGGCGCGGGCGCACGCTTTACGGCCACCGCGCCGCTCGTTGAAGGTTGGTGCTCCCCGACACCCAAGTGGCTCCGCCTGCGGAGAGTATCTGAATCTGCTCTGCCGACGCGTCTGTTGCCCACCTATCGAGGTCTGCCCGTGTTGAACACCAACCGCCTCGTGAAGGCGCTGCGTGCCGACCCGCAAACCGTAGTGCAGAGCGACGCGTGCGTTCAGCCCGGTGTCGAACGCCCCACGGGCGATACACAGCAGTGCGCGCGACGAGCATCCCCAGGCATGATGGCCTGCTGTAGGCGCCAAGCCGATCAGTGCCGCCGTCGCGCCGACGAGCAGGAGGGACGCTAGGCTGCCCGCCCGCCGAGCGCCCTAGTAGCCAGGTGGCTCACCGCTCGAGTAGCCGGAAGAGGCGGCGGTGTTCGAACATGCATCGCAGCCGCTTCCACGTCTGGGTTGAGCAGTTGGCCGAGTGCATCAGGCCAGCTCTGGTCGCCTCGAGCGCGGCCACGGTCATGGCTAACCCACGCGGCCGGCGCTTGCCATCGCGTGCACCCCGTCTGCGCTACTGACGGGCCATCGCCATCCGCATGTGCTCGCGCGATCTGGTGGTCCAGCCGCCTCTGCCACGTCGATCTGGACCCAATGTACCCAGTGCGAGGCAACCTGCTTGGTCCACTGGTACGGGGTGTCCATGGCGTGCGTCCAGCCGACCGCGTCGTGGTTGTAGGCCTCGGGCGTGCCGAACTGGTCGATCCTCGAGGCCATGAGCTCACGGTCTCGAGCGCCGCCGCACCCATTGAGGGACAGCAGCTCGTTGAACGTGCCCTCGGCTGAAGCGCCGATGTCGCCGGATGATGTAGTAGATCAGCGTGTTGTCGAGCACACCCAGGTCCTGAAGCCCTCGGCGAGCCGGCCAATGTGGTGGTCGGTGTGCTCAAGAAAGCCGGCGTACACCTCCATCTGGCGCGCCAGCACCGGCCGGAGCTCGGCGGGCATGTCCTCCCAGGCCGGGATCTCGGCTGGCCGCGGCGTGTATTCGGCCTCGGGCGGGATGATGCCCTGCTCTTTCTGGCGCGAAGGTCTGCTCGCGCAGCGCGTCCCCAGCCCGCATCGAAGTGGCCCAGTACCTGTCACTCCACTCCCTCGGCACGTGATGTGGCGCGTGAGCGGCTCCAGGCCCAAAGTACACGAACAAAGGCTTGTCGGGTATGAGCGCCTTCTGCTGACGGACCCAGCCGATCGCCCGATCGGTCATGTCCTCGGTGAAGTGATAACCCTCCTCCGGAGTTCGGTCCGGCTCGACGGGTACGGTGTCCTGGTACATCGACGGAGCGTACTCGTTGGTCTCGCCGCCGATGAAGCCGTAAAAGTGCTCGAAGCCGCTGCCGGTTGGCCACTGGGTGAACGGTCCCATCGGGCTCGTCTCCCATACTGGCACTTCGTGGCATTTACCGAACTGGGCCGGCGAGTAGCCGTTGAGCTTGAGGATTCCAGGCTGACTTTGCCAACGTCGGCGTTCAGGTGGCGGTTCAGGGTTTGAATCAGCCCGAGTTCCTCGCCCGCTTCGCGAAAGGTCAGTTCGATGGTGCGTGGCTGATCAACATGGGCTTCATGTTGATCAGCCACGCGACGTACGTCGAGACGGCGCCGCCAGTTCAATTCGCCAACCTATCGACTTTCTTCACCGCAGTATCAGGATGATCTATGGGAGTCTTGCAGCAACTGACGATGGGTTATCGCGTCGCGACCTCCAGAACTTCAAGAACATCCTTCTCGAGGAAGCCTTTGTTACTGTCATCGCGGAATCCCAACAGCCAGCAGACCGGGCCGGAAGTGGCCCGCGCGAGTGTCAATGGCCTCGCCTGGGACCGGTTCAGGGGGTTCGCATACCAGGGATCTTTCGCTGACCTACTCACGCCGGTGCGACTCGGGCCGGCCACGAATGACCGACGTTCGGACGGGTAGTGTCTTTGCTGTTCGGAGGGCCGCGGCGTCCAGCGCAGGTTCGGCAAACGCCTCAAACGGTTGCATCTTTCAGGCTCGTCGGCGACGGGCATCCTCCAGTGCCGCAAATGCCACGTCAGTCGGGATACGTTCCTGCATGACGATCCGTCCATTGGCCTTCAGAACCGCCCGTTCAAGTTGACCGGTCCATGTGTGCTCAATAACCATCAACACCGCCGAGCAATTGATCGAAACCCGTTCGCTGACTCTGGCGATATCCTGAAGCGAGAGGAGCCCGAGCGTCTCGTCAACCACGTCGTATGACGCCAACTCGTGCTCCTCCAGCTCCGCGAGCTCGGACGTGGTCACGCGGCCGCGTCCATCTTTGTGGACGAACGTCACATCAATGATGCGCAGCGCGCCGCTGTCCACGGCCGACGTGAGCGCCAGCATGATCCCGCCGTCCAGCCTGTCACCCGGGCATTCAATGACCAGCACTTCAAGTGGGCTCACGCTTTCACCCCCTGCACCTCCACCCTTCACAAACCTTTTTCGAGGTCCTCAGATGGATCAACCGACCCTCTAGCCACCCAGGATCTTGGCCTTTTGGGCTTGGAACTCCTCCTCGGTCAGAATACCCTGGGCCTTCAATTCGCCAAGCTGCTGAAGCTCGACCAATGTGGCGCTCATGTCGGTCGCGGCCGGCACACCAGCAGGTACAGGTTGTGGTGAGGTTGCTGCCGGCTGTTCATAGATCGGCGGCTGCTCGTACTGCGCCGGCACCTGGTAGTCGGGCGCCTGCTGATAGGCGGGCGGCGGCGCTGGCTGATACATAGGCCGCTGATATCGGCCCGGGGGTGGGGGCATGTAGGCCTGCTGCTGGTACTCGCCTGCCCATCGACCCGCCTGCCGCCGTGACACGCGATTTGACACCGCCGTCGCCGTGCCCGCGACAACCGCGGTGCGGGCCACTGCCCCAATAAGACCTGGCATGTCGATCCTCCTCAGGCGCCCGTGCTCGCCGGCTCGGTCGCATCCAGCTGGGCGAGAACCGCGTTGAGTGGAATCCGCCCCGTCGCAATCAACTGCGCCCCTTCGTGACGAAGTGCCTGCACAAAGGGGGCCGCCCAACGATTTTCGTACACGAGCAGACCAGCCGCGCTGTCGCGGTCGATGATCGCCGCGGCATTGTCGATATCGTGCTGGTCCAGGAGACCCGAGGAGGCGCCATTGAACACGGCGAGCTCCGGGGAGAGCTCGGCAAGGTCTACCCGCACGATCGTGCCGTCGATCTCCTTCCTGATGATGACCAGGTCGAGGATCCGCACGATACCCCGGTCGACGAGGTCCAGGAACAGCGGGAGCCCGCTGCCCGGCTCCCGCTTGCCGGGAAACTCGACGATCAAGTAGTCAATTGGTCCCATCTCGTCGACAGGACCACCTGAGCTCGGCTCGGTGCTCACATCATCACCTCAAAGCACCGGGTTTGTCTGTCCGGCGCATCGTAGGAGAATAACCGCCATGGGCCGCGTGTGGATGGCGTGTGGCAAAAGAATCGGAACAACCACTTGAGGCCCCTGTGCGCGCATTCTGAACAAAGCCGGACTGAGCCGGTTGAGACCTCGCCGACGGAGAACTTCCAGAGATTCCGGTCCATCTAGAATACAGCGCTCAGCGGCTCAAGCTCAGGACGGCGGACTCGAACGACGGCAGCGGCTTGATGAACGGAGCGAGCTGGCGTCCCGCCTCGGCAGTTGTCAGCACGTCTTCGGGCTCAAGTTTGATCAGTTGGGCCTGTGTCGGCTCCGGTTCCCAAACGTGCTCGCCAACTAGGCGGCCGCGGTCGTCGTACGGCCACGTCATTTCCTCGAATGTTCGGTAGAGGTACGTCGCTCGTTGATCCGCCGTCAGCCCGGCCGCGGCGAGCACGGCTCCAGGCACTTGCTGGTACGCGAAGCCCATCGAACAAACCATGTGATCGCTCACGGCAATCTCTTCGTCTTCGGCGTAGAAGATCGATTGGCCGCTCATCGCCCACTGCTGGTACACGCCCATGACGGCCTCGGCGCCGTCGAGCTTGAGGTCCTGACCCATCATATGGAAGTGATAGACAGGATGTTCGACGGTCATCTCCGGAACAAAGATCTCCGGATACCTACCGGCCATCTCCAGATTGCGATGGCGATGGTATGCCTGGAGCAGGTATCGATGCAGCGGCTTCTTCGTGGTCTCCAACAGCTGATCGATGGCGCGGTTGGTTTGCGTTATGTCGAACGTTGGCATGGTAGTGCTTTCCTCTGGAAATTGCGCTCGTGGAAATGTGTCGAGGCTAGACCATCGACGATTGGCACCGCATCAGTACAAGCCCGCATGGACTGAGATGAGTCGTACGGAGAAGCCCTGACTTGTACGTTCTCTGTACTCCGGGTGCAGCAAGGGCTTAGTCATGGTCCGCACTTCTCTGCTGGCCTGGTCATCAGAGTCAACGTCACGCCGCCAGATCGTCGCACGGTTCGGGTCCGCCAGCGCCCGGGCTGTCGACTCGACGGCCCGGCACGTCCTGCTGCTGGCGGCAGGGCGTTTTAAACGTCGCTCTCCCGACTTTGGCCCCAGGTGACGGAGTTGCTTCCTTCTCGCGCGCCGCTTGGGCTGCCGCCAACTCCAGCACCAGATCCGGATCTTGCTCGAGCGAGAGCTCTCTGATCAGTCCGTTCGGACGCAGACACAGTTGATTCAGCGTCGGAGCCGCATCCGATCTGGGCCGCGGGCTATGGCGCCGGCAACTGGACGGGCACCTGGGGGGCTCCGCCTGAGACCACCAGCAATTGCGCCACAGCCTGCGGCCCTGAGACGACGGCTACGCTGATCGAACTGCTCGACGCCGACGAGTCGACGGCCAGGAGCAGAACGAACGGGCGACTCGCGCCCCCAGCTAGCGGTGCGAAGCTGGTCAGCGTCACGACCTGGCCATCGCTGCTCGCGGTCCACACGTCGGGATCGAGACTGCCAACCAATGTCAGGCCGCTCGGCAACACCACCGTTGCGCTCAGAGGTGCTGGAATCGGGTCGAGCCCAGCATCGGTGAGGGTCGCCGAAAGTTGCGCCGTCGACCCAGCGGTCACGGGAGCAATCGCGTCCAGGGTGAGCGTGATCGGCGGCGAAGATGGTGTCGGTGTTGGCGGCATGGCGCTCAACGGCTCGGGTGTCGAAGTTGCTGTGGGGCTCGCAACGGGGGTTCCTGTCGGACTCGTGGACGGGGTGAGCCCCGTTGACACTGGAGTCGCGGTGGGGAGGACCACGCGCGTGGTGGGTGTGACGCTGGGCAGGTTCGGAGTTGAGGTCGCGCTGGTGTGCGACGTTCCTCCACTACCGATGCCCGATGGAGCGGGCGGCGGAAGCGTGCTTGTGGCAGTGGCGGGGGGTGCACTGGGCACGTTGCAACGGGAGTCGGCGACCCGACCTGAGCGGCGGTGACGTACATGTCCCAGTCCGCCGCGTCGTCCTGGATGCCCGAAGTTCCTGGAGTTGATGTCGCGGTTGGGACCGCCGTCGTGGGTGTGGGACTTACCTGGGTAGGGACGGATGTCGGCGACGTCGCAAGCGCGCCCGGCGCCGGCATCGAGGTAGCGCTCTGTGAGAGAGCGCGTGAAGCGGCTGCCGTGCCCGGCGTGGGCGTCGGCGTCATGGTGCTGCTGGTCGGCGATAGTGTGGCCGTCATCGTCGCCACTGCGGGTCACGACATCATTTTGGGAATTTTGAGCGCCGGCAATCGGCATGCGGCGCCTACGTGGGGTACGTCAAACGATCCCTATGTTTGGGACCACGGGGTGAAGTTGGGGCTATAGACCACCGCCAGGAGGTCTCTGCGCGTGCTTCGGACGCAGGCTGAGAACGATCGGTTCAGGTCGGAATCCAACCAGCAGCCGGGCGATGGATGGCAAAGCGCCAGAACCCGTGCTCGGTAGTCCGTGTCGTTAGCTGCTGGGGCGTTTCGCCGAACGTTGCCCAACGAACGTCGCTTACCTCGATGGTTAGCTGCTGGGCAGTCGCGTTTACCCTCGGCCGAACCCAGGAGCTCAGGTCCCATAAGCCGTAGCGGACCCACCCACAGTTCATGACTCCGTTGTCCGCGGTGCCGCGCGCGCTGGGCTCGTAGGTAACGCCGGTGTCGTCAAACATCTGAAGGTCAGCCCGAGGGTACGAACGGCGGCCCCATAGCGGAACGTCACCACTGGGCGACGCGAGGCGAAACGTTATGGTCATGCCTGTGTCGTGCAGCGCCAGGGAACGGAGCGTGAGCAGTGTGTGGCCCGAGTGGACCGCTTGCTCAGGACGCAGTTTCCTTAGTGGTGGACTCCACTCCTGACGCCACCTGTCCCATTGCTCAACACCTTGCCCGAAAATCCGTCGCCGCACGTACGTACGCTGCTCTTCGACGCTGGCCACTCGACCGGCTTCTGCCTCGCCGAATAGATCGAAGAGGTTGCTGCGCAGGTCACGCTGAACCTGTGGCTCGTCCAGGAGGTAGATACGCAGCCCGCCACTGCTCTGGCGTGATAACGGCGAGGCATAAGCATCGAGGCGCGCACCGTTGCACAGAATGCGCCAGCCGAACTCCTCAAGCTGTTCGCGGAGAGCAGTTAGGCACGCTACGAAATCTGACTCGACAAACGTCACCTCTCCAAGTGGCTCGCCTTCAAACCGTAACTCGCTGATTGCAAGCGGTGCGTAAGTGAGCGTGCACGTTTCGTGGTGCCCCGCTGGGTCAAGCGTGGGGAGTCGGATGCTGGTAATGGGTTCAGTCATGAGGAGGTTGCGCCCAGCCGCACCCCAGATAGACATCTCGACCTGTGCGCCCTCGAACGACCATTGTCAGGCAGTTAGCGACGGCGGCGGGCTGGATCGTGTTCGGCGACGTAGCGTGCGACGGACTCCGGGCTTGGCCGCGCGTAGCGTTCGAGGGAACGCACGGATGCGTGCCTGGACCGGGCAAGCAGAATCGGCGTGTTGGCCCCGTCCTCGGCAGCATGTGTGAGCGCAGAGTGTCGAAGCTGATGGAGGGTCCAACCGCCTGCGGTCTCGCTGAATAGCTCGGCCGCACGACGGTACGACAATCGGGCGCGACCGGTGACTGGGCATCGGTCAATGTTCGGCACTGCCCGCGTTGGTTGTCGATCTGCCAGAAAGACCGGACCGGTGGTTCTGCCAGCCATCAGTCGCGGCAGGAGCAGCGCTGCTCCGGTTTGCCAGAAAACCCACTCTGTGGCGCCACCCTTACTCCGAACTCGAGCGCGTTTGTTGGGCAGGTCGAGATCCTCAATGTTGAGCGACAGGATTTCGTTGGCGCGCCCTGCGGTCTCGTACAGCAGTCGCCAGAGCGCGCGCTCGCGCAGCGCCACGTCGTCGCGGCGCCACAATGAGCCGATTTGCTCGCGCGTCAGCGCCCTGGTGCGATCGACCGCGATTCTTGGTCGCTCGAGGCCGGCGGTTGGATCTGTGGCAAGCCAGGCCCGCTGCCGCCAGAAGGCGGACGCGGAACGCATGATGGCGAGCTGACGGACACGCGTTGCGGGTGCGGTCTGCCCGTATCGCTGATCAAACCAGTTGGCAAACTTCTGAGCGCCTTGCCTCTCGTCGAGCGCAGCTAACGAGGTATCGCCGCCGAGATACTCCTGCAGCGCGCGAAGTGCGCCGGCGTAGACCCGTTGCGAACCTGAGCCGAGTTGGTGCTCGGCGAGGAACGCAGCAATCGCGGCGGCCATAGTAACGGCCGAGCGATGGCGCTCCAACTTGACCACACGCCTCATGGCGAGGATCGTCGGCCGTGAATTGGGTCGTCGCAGAAAATGCGGGCGGGTCGGGAGCTTTGCGGGGTCATCATCCTCGTTTGGCCAGCCGCCTTCAGGATAGCGTTATCGCAGCAAATAGGCAGTTTTCTGCGGCAACTCGACCGTGTACGCTAGCCCGCCATGCCCACCCGCGAACTGCTCGCTCCTGCCCAGCGCGCCCAATTCACGGAGCTGCCAGCTGTTCTTGACAAGCGCACACTGGCCCGTCTCTATACGCTCTCTGACGACGATCTGCGGGTGATCCGCCGGCACCGGCGTGCCTCGACGCAGCTGGGCTTTACTGTACAGCTCGCCTATGCACGCTACCCGGGTCGTGTGCTGCACGTGGGCGAGGATGCTCACCGACAGATCTTGGCCATGCTCGCCGGCCAGCTGGGCGTCGACCCGTCCGCGTTCGACGAGTATCTGCACGGCCGCGAC
>JAFAOS010000386.1 GCA_019247515.1 Chloroflexota bacterium
CAACAAGGGTGACGCAGCCAGCTCCTGCAACGTCTGGTCGGCTTGAAGGGCTGTGCGTACGCCGGCCAACTGGTCGCCGGCGCTGGCCAGGTAGGCTTCAATCTGGTCGGGCCGCAGCGGTTGCAGGAGCACTGCACCCCGGAGCCGCAGTTGTGCAGCGACCGAGTCATAGTCGGCCACGCGGCTGGTGACGACCAGGCCAGGGAGCATCTGTGCCCGGCCCTCACGATAGGTGTTGATCGCTTCAACACACGCTCCGCGTCGTTCGGCCGTGACCTCATCCAGGCCGTCCAGCAGCGGCAACAGGCGGTCATTCGCGACCCACTTCTGCCCGATCTGTCGCGGCACGTCGTAGCGCTGGTTAAGTTCATCGACCAGCCAGTCCGCAAGGGTCAACCGTTTCACTGCCCAGGGCGCCAGGGGGAAGATGACGGGCATGGGCACGGCCTCATCGTGCTCTGCCCGGTCGAGCAGCGCGCGGGTCAGTTCGAGTAGCAGGATCGTTTTGCCTGATCCCGGTTCGCCTAGGATCAGCAGCTCCCCATCTAGCTCATCGAAAACGTGCACGATGCTGGTGTCGGGGGGCAGTCTCCGTGAGGGGCAGTCACGCTGCTGCACGACCATACCCCAGCGGTCGGGCACGGCCTCCGGCCGTTCTTGCAGTCCGAGAGTCTGGAGTGCCGCACCGTGCAACGAGGCTTCCAGGTAGCCGTCGATCCAGGTTCGGCGCACGCGCATTAGCATTCGCCGACGGTTCTCACGTTCGCGCGGGTCCATCGTCGCGGTGGCATAGATCGCGACATCGCCCTGGTAGACCGTCCCCGTGACGGTCCCCGCGACGAGCACCCGCCCCCCTTGGGCGTGCAGTTGGCCGACCAGCCCGCCAGTGCTTCCAGGTCGGGCATGCTCGGCTTGCTGGAGAACCCGTGTCGCTTGATCAAGAACGTGCTGGTCACGGTCGGCCCCAACCTCCTGCAGCACCTTCCTGGCGGGCTCCAGATTGTTCGCGGGGTCATTGGCAAAGTCGGTGAGCGTTGTCTCCAGCTTGGGATCGAGTGGCCCGAATTTTTGGACCACTGCTCTCATTAGGCCTACGTTTCCCGCGCTGCTGGCTAGCTCGGTCGGAAGGTACGGTCCACCGCTGGCGACGGACAGCGCGGAAAGCAAGACAGTCAGCGGGTCCACCATCGCGGTGCTACCGGTGCGCCTACTGCTGACAGGATCTGTCACGTGCTCTGGTCCCGGGTTCGTCGGCTCCCTCCGTCAGGCAGGAGGCCGTTCGGGCTTGGCCGGCTGCACAGCATCGCCCATGTGGATCGTGCCGGTCTGGTCGCGGCCGATCACGGCCACCCGGCCCCCCTGAGCGTGGAGCTGACCAACCAGTCCGCCGCTGATTCCTGGCTGGGCGTCGCCAGCCCGCTGGACCAGCTCGGCGGCGCGATCGATTACATCCGGGTCGCGCTCGACGCCCGCTTCCTGGAGGAGCTTCACGGCCGGCGCGTGGTAGGTTTCAGGATCCTCCGCATAATCAGCGAGCGTCGCCTCCAGCTTGGGGTGGCCCGCCCCGTACTTGTGGACGATCACCGCCTTGAGGCCGGCGTAGCCATCCTTGACAGCCTGGTCAGTGACCGGCTTGAGCGCTGTGCCCGCTAGGGACAGCGCCGAGAGTAGGACGGTAAGTGGGTCCATGTATCTACGTTCCTCTGGACTAAACGTGCTGGCAGTGACGTTCGGTGGCGCCGCGGTTTCCCCCGCTGGTGATGCTTCCCCTAAACCTGCCCCGGAGAGTGAACCATTTGCCCACCAGTGTCAAGGTGTGGGTACCGTAGTCATCATCGACGACCTGCGGTCATCTCAATCAGCGCTCCAGAGACCGCGGCCTGCAGGGTGCAGCCTGCCACCGGTCGGTTCGAGTCGCTGGTAGCGGGGGTGTCTGTTTCGACTCAGACGAGTGGCAAGGCTAATGCGACCGGCAGCGGGTTGGCCTCGTATACAGGTTGCCAGTTCGAGGCGCCTCAGACTTATACGATTTACGGCCCGGGGAAGTACACGATTCATGCAACCGACGCAACTGAGGTCGGGGCGCCGCCGAACTATCCACCGCAGAAAGATCCTCCACACTGGTCAACGAATGGACACTGATGTTCTGCAATATCAGGCGGTTCGTGTTGACGCGGGGCGCTTTGACGCGCCAGTGGAAGCCAGCCTTGCTCGTGATGCCTCACGTAAGGATCCGACTTTCGGCTCATGGCTGCCTCACGTAAGAATCCGACCGAGCAGCACGAGCGGCGAGGGTGCGCTGGGCTGCTTCGAGGTGGAGCTTGAGCCGAATAGGATCGACATTCGCTGAATGGGCTTTGAGCTCGCGGGTCATCTGGATAGACAGCACACCGCTGTCCACCAGGCGGTGAAAGGGGGTTCTGGCGCCATCATAGCGGCGTCGGACTCGGGCACCGTCGCGAGTCTTACTCATGAGTTTGCGGACCGGGTGCAGGAAATTGACGTAGTCGCGGGCGAGATCGTGGATCCGTTCCAGTGCTGGAAGGGCCGGCAGTTCCAATCGGTCGTAGCCAACCAAACGGCGGACGACCGCCCAATTCTTTTGTTCAATGTGGCAGGAGTCGTTCTTGGCGTACGGGCGGCCGCGCGTGAAAGTGATGCCCTGGTCGGCGCAGTAGCCAATGAGCAGTCGGTTGATGAACTCACCTCCATTGTCGCTATCGAGCCCCAGGACCCGGAACGGCAGATCTGCCTGTAGTCGCTGTAAACCCGAGAAGACGGTCTCCTGCCGTCGATCTCGCAATCCGGTGCAGGCGACCCAGCCGGTGGCCACGTCGACCATGCTCAGCGTGTACAGGAACTGGCCGGCGGCGTTCCAACCACAGTGAGCGACCAGGTCCATCTCCATAAAGCCTGGTTGGACATCTGTCCAGTCAGCAGAGGTGCGAATGGCAATCTGATGTTTGAGCAGTGCGCCAGGTCGGGTGGTGCTGATGCCGCGGCGTCCTTCGCGGGTACGGTACGGCCGGAGTGCTCGATCGACCGTGGCGGCGCTCATGCGTGCGACGCGGACCTGAACGTCGGCCGGGACGTCGCGCAACGCGTGCCAATGCCGCAGACGCCGCAGCAGCTCGGGTAAGAAAGGCGCCAGGCGCTTGCCACAGATGCCGTCAGTCACGAGCCAGCACAGCTGCAGCAGTTCCACTTCAGCCTGGCCATAACTCGTCGAACGGTGCCGCGTGCGCTTGACGACCGGCCCCTCTGGCGGCGGGTTCTTGAGCAGCGTCAGCGCGTGCTTGCGCGTGTAGCCCGTCAACTGGCACACCTCGTCGAGCAGTTGGCTCTTCTCGAGCTTGCCCACGTGCGCGTACCGCGGCGCCAACGCCCGCACAAGATCGTACCGACTGCCTCGCTGCACCTCGCCGACCTCACCTTCGGTCGGATTCTTAGCTGAGGCAAACCCCTCGTTTCGGTCGGAAATCTTCTGAGGCAGCGCGCTGTCTTGCAGCAAGCGAACTAACGTTCTACGCTCTACGTTCTACGTTTCTCGCCGCTGCCCACGCAGTGCGGTGGAAGAACTGCGGACCCCACCGGTTCATCGTTGCGGGGCGTCTTGCAGACAAGCGCGCGCCCGAGCCTGCCGACCGGCCAAACGCGGCTTGGCCGACCTCACGCTAAGATTGCGGGCGCTTTTCGCGGACTCGCGCGTTTAGGTTGAGACTAACAGTGTGTAGCCGATCAGTAAGTGTCGCCACGTCGCGAACGACGAGCAAGCCGGCCGCGAGCATCGCTGCGGTTCGTTCACAGCACCGGTCTCATCTACGAAGTACGGCTCCACGGAAAAGCGAAACGCTAGTGGTGGCGCCGCAGGGTCCGCAAGGAGACTAGCCTCAACGGCAGCTCGGCCAGCGAGCTGCGGCACATCAGCTGCAGGAAGCGATCGGTGGTGACCCACTCCGGTCGGCCCGTTCGCCGAAACTCGCATCCTCTGCGATCAGATTACGGGCGAGCAAAAGTGTCGATGACGCGGCGCTGTCGGTCCTGCGAGGGTGCGAGGCATCGGCACGCGACACTGGCTGCTCGTAGGCGACTTTGGCCAACACCTCGATCGTCGCGCAAGACCGCCTCGGGCGGCGGCACATCTCGCAGTTGGTGCCCACCCCAGACTCCTGGCGTGACAATCCGGAGCGTTTGGCGTCAAATCTGGTGTCAAAATTGAAAGATGACGGCTGTGACGCCCTCGTTTCGACCAGTGCATCGGGCCGATTACTAGAACGTTTGAGCGTAATCTGAGTTCAATTTCGAGTGGCGGAGGTGCATGGGAGTCGAACCCACCCTCGACCAGGAAGCTGGCCGAGCAACCGTTTTGAAGACGGCGAAGCCCACCGGGACCCGTCCACCTCCAGGAAGCCGAGCACCAAGTATAGCTAGCACCCTGTCAGACGCCCGTTCAGACGCCCTTTTCTGGGCAGGTGGCCAGATCAGCAACTAGTCTGTGCTGTGTGAGGTCAGCTTCTCTGGCGGGCTGGGTCCTGCCGGGCGTTATCGCCCTCCTCGCGCTG
>JAFAOS010000390.1 GCA_019247515.1 Chloroflexota bacterium
TGTTCGCGCGGCGACTCGACCCAGTGGCCGTGCAGCCCGCCACCGGGGCCTCGGACGACCGCGTTGACTTTGCCCTGACGCCTGGCCGTGGCGTCGAGCGCGTCCATGACCGTGACCACGTCGCTCTGGAGCGCTGCGCCGTGTACGTGCCAGCCGCTGACTGGCAGCTCGCGGAAGGCGTCGACAATCGCGGCCGCCTCGGCACGTGCGAGAAACGGCGCCGCCACACCGTCGAAGCCATCGGCCGCGAACCAGGCGTTGTATTCGGCGAGCCGCTCGCGTTCGGCGTGAGGCCCGAGCAGACCGTACACCCGAGTGCTCGGTCCCAGGCGCTCAGCTCGATACATGTGGCGCATGTCGTGGACGCTGAGCTGGCCCGGCGCGGTACCGCTGCCGTCCTCGAGCGCGGCATACGTCAGCAGGCACTGCTCGGCGCGCAGCGAGAGGATCCGAGTCGCCAGTCCGGCCTCGCCCATGGCAATGGCAATGGTCGGCCGGTCGGCGTGGCCGAGCGCGCGGAACACCTGAAGACAGTCGCGCACGTCCCCGGCGGCGCCGACGACTTTGACGACGTCGGCGCCCTGGGCCGCCAACGCGGGCCACCAGGTCTCGGCCAGGCCAGACGGCATCGCGGAGAAATCGTGGCGCGAGATGATCACGCGCGCGCCCGCGGCGCGAATCGCCGCCTGAGCCGCCTCGGTGGCCGCGTCGAACTCGAGGTCGACGTACTCGGCGCCGAGCCTGGCGGCCTGGACCAGCACTTTCAGGCGCTCATCGGCAGGTAGCGCGCAACGCCCGCCCTGCTCTGGTGGGCGCAAGGTCGCCACCGCCGGCAGGTGGCCTCGCTCGCGCAGCAGGACCGCCAGGTCGAACGGCTCCTCGAACAGGTCCAGCCGCAACTCGACACAATCGGCCACCTCGCGAATCCTGCGCAGCCCGACGCACGCCTCGGCCATCGTCGCTGGCCCGAACGCAACCGACATCATCCGCAACCGCATGGGCGTCGCCCAAACGGTAGCATTACGCCTTTACGGCTGGTCGACACACGCAGATGGCAGTCGAGACAGAGACCGAGACCCGACCCGAGATCGAGACCGAGCAGCGCGAGGAGCCGAAGGTCAGAGAAAGCCTGCTTCGGCCCTGGTCGGTCATCCTGCACAACGACGACCACAACGAGATGATCTACGTCGTGCGCTGCCTGATGAAGAGCGTGCCGAACCTCGGCCCAAGGCGGGCCACGCAGATCATGTTCGAGGCCCACAATCACGGCAAGGCGGTGGTCACCACCTGCCCGCTGGAGCTAGCGGAGCTCTATCGCGACCGCCTCGAAAGCTGCGGGCTCACCGCGACGATCGAGAAGGCCTGAGCTCAAACCACCAGCTGCACTGACCGCCGTTCGCGCAACCGCAGCGTCGCTTCGAGCTCCTGCAGGAAGGCGTGGACCACCCCGCCGGGCGAGCCGGCGTCCTTGCGGCGGATGGCGTCCACGCTGCGGCGCACCGGCGGCGCGTCGACGACTTCGATCTCCGACAGCTGGCCACCGCCGATCTCGCGCGCAACCGAGACCCGCGGCAGGAGCGCCACGCCGAGGCCTTCCTCGACCATCTTCTTGGCGGCCTCGATATTGTCGAGCTCCATCACGGTGTGCGCCACGACGCCGCCTCGCAGGAACAACGTCTGGGTCAGCTCGAAATAGCTGGAGGTGCGGTCGAACATGATCAGTCGCTCGCGGCCGACCTCGGCCAGCTCGACCGCCCCGCGCCGAGCGAAGCGGTGCTGCGTGTTGCACACTAGCACCAGCTCGTCCTCGTACAACGGGAACGCGTCGATGTCGGGGTGGCGCAGCGTGCGGACCAGCCCGACCTGGACCTCGTCGTTGAGAACCATCGCCAGGATCTCTTCCGAATGGCCAGTGCGGACTGCCACGTCCACCCGCGGGTGCAGGTTGGCGAACCGCTTGAGCACGGGCGGCAGGACGTAGGTGCTGACCGCGGGCGCCGCGCCCAGCGCCAGACGCCCGGCGCTGGCCGAGCGCAGGTCCGAGAGCGCCTGGCGGCCGTCGTCGACCGCCTGGACGGCGCGTTCCGCGCAGGGCAGAAAGACGCGGCCAGCGTCGGTCAGCCGCACGCCACGACCGGTGCGGACGAAGAGAGCTTCGCCAAGCTCCTTTTCGAGCGCCTGGATGCGCGCGGTCAGCGCCGGTTGGGTGACATAGAGCGCCTCGGCTGCGCGGCTGACATTGCCGGTGCGGGCGACTTCGATGAACGCTTGAACCTGACCGAAGAGCATCGTGGCTTCGGTAACGATCAATCCTGTCTATGGTGATTCGCCCAGGCGGGGCCAAACCACTATACCACCCCACCTCTCCCTCTGGGAGAGGTCGCGCGAAGCGCGGGTGAGGGCTACTCCCGCGCGCTGCCCTCGGGCGCGACCAGGTACGCCGCCGCCTCGTCGGCGACCAGCGTCTGATGGATGCGCGTGGCTTTCTGAATCCCGATCTTCAATCTGCGCGCCAGGTAGCCCGGCGTGATTTCGCCGTCGTGCGACGCCAGGATTTCGCGCGCTTGCGCGAGCAGCCGCTCCTCGGGATCCTCCTGGCGCGCGAGCTTCTCGAGCTCGGCCTCGTCGTCGGCGGTGTGCTGCGCCTCGCCCTGCTCGCGCCACCAGGCGCACACCGATTCGATCTCCTCGTCGGAAACGAGGGCGCCCTGCACCCGCCGCGGGTTCATCTCGTCGCCCGCCTGGTAGAGCGCATCGCCGCGGCCCAGCAGCCGCTCAGCGCCGGTGCGGTCCAGAATCACGCGCGAGTCGATCTGCGACGAGACGGCGAACGCGATACGCGTCGGCAGGTTGGCTTTGATCAGCCCCGTGAGCACGTCGACACTCGGCCGCTGCGTTGCGACGACGATGTGCACGCCCGCCGCGCGTCCGAGCTGCGCCAGGCGGCAGATCAGTCGCTCCACGTCCTCGGCGGCGGTCATCATCATGTCCGCCAGCTCGTCGACGACCACCACCATGTAGACGAGCCGCTCCTCGGGGAAGCGGTCGTTAAAGGCGACGATGTTGCGCGCGCCGACGTCGGCGAACAGGGCGTAGCGGCGTTCCATCTCGTTGACGGTCCAGCGCAGAGCGGCGACAACCCGCTCCATGTCCGTCACGACCGGCAGACGCAGGTGCGGCAAGCCACGGTACTGGCTGAGCTCGACCTGTTTGGGGTCGATCATGATGAACTGGACCTCGTCGGGCGTGCGCATGACCAGCAGCGAAGTGATCAGGCTGTTGATGCACACGCTCTTGCCTGAGCCGGTGGCCCCGGCGACGAGCAGGTGCGGCATGCGCGTCAGGTCGGCGACGACCGGCTTGCCTCCGACGTCCATCCCCACGCCAATGGGCAAGCGTGCGCGCGTGAACTGGGGCGAAGCGATCAGGTCACCCAGCTTGACCGTCGCCACAGAGGTGTTGGGAACCTCGATGCCCACCATGGGTCGGCCCGGCACCGGCGCCAGGACGCGCAGCGTTGGCGCGCCGAGCCGCAACGCCAGGTCATTCTGACGTTGCACGATGCGATTGACCGCGACGCCCGGCGCGGGGTCGACCCCGAACTGGGTGATGGCGGGTCCTTGCTGGACTTCGACGACGCGCGCCTGGATGTTGAACGATTCGAGCGTCTCTTCGATGATGCGCGCGCGCGCCTTGAGCTCGGCGGGCGAGAACGAGCCGCCGTCGGTGGCGCGGCCCAGGATGGCCGGATCGGGTCGGCGCCAGGTTGTCGACTCACGCGGCCCAGCCTGCGCCGGGCGCTCAGCCCGTCGCGAACGGATGTCGACGGGTTGGTTGTCAGGGGCGCGTCGTGTGCCCGTGGAAACGGCTGAGGCGGCCAGGCCTGGGGGACCAAGAATCACTGGTTCGTTCGAGGCAGGCGAGCGCGGAACGCGCAGGGCCCGCGCAACGGGCAGCGCCCGACGCCGAGCCCGCCAGGCGGCCAGCATCGCTCGATATGCCGCCTGCAAGCAGGCCAGGATGCGCTCCAGTCCGATGACGTTGACGAGCGCGGCCGCGGCCACGATCGACACCAGCGCCAGGCCAGCGCGCCGCCCGAAGCTGGCGTCCAGCACGTCGAGCATCCAGTCGCCGACGACGCCGCTGGCATGGGCTTCCCTGAGCGCCAGCGCGACCAGCCAGGTGGCCGAGAGCACGACCAGGGCCGCCAGGCGCAGCAGTGACGGACGTCGACCACGCACCAGGAACCAGGCCGCGCCGGCCGACCAGATCGGCACCAGTGGCGCACCGAGGGTGCCGACCACCGTTTGCAGCGCGATCCCGGCGGGACTCAGTGGAAAGACCACGCCGGCCGCCGTGGACAGCGCAACCAGGACCAGGGCGGCCAGAATCCAGCCGCCCGGCGGCTTCCACCGCTCCAGCGCGTCGCGGAGCCGTTGCAACCCGGCGCGGCGCGGCTCCCGCGAGGCGCGCACCGTGCGGCGCAGTGGCGGCCTGACGGTAGGACGAATGCGTCGTGGAGTCGAACTCGCGGGTCGCACGCAGTCGGGAGTCTAACGTTGGGGCCGTCGTATGCGTGGCGGCCGTATTGCAACCGTGACGATCCTGGCGGAGTTACCAGCGGCCGCGATGGATCACCTCCGCGGCGGGCCGATGGCCGCGCTGGAGCGACGGTGAGGGCGGGTCGTCGGCCTTTGGATAGCCCACCGCGACCGTGCCGATCGGCGACAGCTCGGCGGGGATGCCGAACGCCTCGCGCAGCATCGGGATCTTGTCGGGTGGCACGCCGAAAAACAGCGCGCCGAGTCCCGCGTCGACCGCCGTGAGCAGCATCAGCAGGGCGGCCATGCCCGTGTCGATGTCCCAGTACGGCGCCGGCCAGTGCGACTCGGACCGGTCGGTCCAGCCCTTGTCGGCTTCGGCGTACCGCTCCAGGTAGGCGTGTTTGTGGGACAGGCACACGATCAGCAGCGGCGCCTTGAACAGGTCCTGCCAGCGGAACGCGTCGGCATCGGTGGGCCCGACCGCGTCCCAGTACGCCCGCGTCTGTTCGGGGCCGTCGAGCACCAGAAACGCCCAGCCCTGGCTGAACCCAGCCGAGGGCGCGCGCTGCGCGTTGCGCACGATGCGCTCGACCACGTCGTCCGGCAGCGGTTGTGACTCGAAGCTGCGCACCATGCGCCGTTTGCGGACCACGTCTTGAAAGTCCATCAGGCAGTCAGACCACGGTGCACGGCTCAGGCCTGAGGCCCGTACTTGTCGACCGCTCGCTGCGAGGCGCCGATGCGGTCCTGCAGGTACGTGCTCTTCGGCTCGAAGGTCAGCGCCTGTTGGAAGAGCGAATTGGCATCGGCATAGCTGCGCGCGCGCATCGCGGCTTCCGCCTGCGTGGCCAGCGTGCGGGCGCGGGTGTCGGTCAGGGTGCTCTGGGCGTAGTTCTCCATGACCGCGTCCTCGAGGGAACGGCCCCACATGCCATACGCGCGGACTGCCCAGGCATAGGCCTCGTCCGCGACGCCAAGATCGCGATACACGTGCGCGATCTGCAGCATGTCGAAGGTGTCGATGCGGGGTGAGCCCGCCGCCAGCGCCAGGGAGCGCAGGCCGCCATCGTCGTCGAACCGCGCCGAGCGCACCCAGGCGAGGTCGCGAAGGACGGCCGGTTGCGTCGCGTCCTGCTCGAGCGCGGCAGACAGCAGCGTCTCCGCGTCGGCCAGTTCGGCGCCGCGCGAGGCCGATTGCGTCGGCTGGGCAAGGGCCTGGTCCATTTTCAAGCCGCCTGCGTCCAGCAGCAGCTGAGCCCTGCCCGCCGGCAAGGCGACGAGGGCGACCACTCCCAGGGCGACGACTGCCAGGAGCGCACCGCACACGCGGGACGTCCAGCGATTGAGGGCCGCCAACGCCGCCGGCGGCAGACTCGCCACGATCGCGGCCGCGCCCAGCAACAACAGCGCCGTCCCAACGTTGGTCGTGACGACCTGGTCCGTGAGCCCGTGCGCCTCGAGTCCGCCGACGATGCCCAATCCGGCAACGAACAGCGCTCGGCGACCGCGCGGCACCCCCGATCGGCGCGCCAGCAACGCCGCGCCGATCACGACGCCTGGCACGATCAGCATGCCCAGCATCCCGAGCGGACCCTGCTCCAGATAGCTCTGGACAAAGGTGTTATGCGCGTAAAAGATGCGCTCGGGGTCCGGATTGATCTCGTACTGCAGCGCGATCGCGTTGGCGGTGTTCACGCCCAGGCCGACGCCAGTCAGCGGGTATTCCACCAGCAGCCGCGCCAGGTCGCCCCAGTACGTCAGGCGGCCGGCGGTGGAGCTGAACTCCAGGCCCTTGTCGAGAATGCTGATGGCAGCCAGCGCCAGCACCGCGGGCGCGGCGAGGACCGCCAGCAGCGCGTAGCGTCGCGGCCAGACGAGCAGGCCGATGGTGCAGATGCCCGCCGCCAGCCCGGTCAGTCCGCCGCGCGCGCCGGCGCCGACCAGCAGCACGAGGCCCAGCACCAGCAGCGCGCCGCTGGGGATCGCCAACGCTGCCCGCGGCCGTTCCAGCAGCACCGCGCCGCTGGCGAAGATCATCACCAGCGCCAAGTCGATCACCCCGTTGTAGCCGACGATGAAACGGGTGTTGGTGATCTCGACCGGGTCAGTGACACTCACCAGGCCGAAGACGGGTCGAAACACGACGTCGAGTCGCTCCCCGAGCGTGCCGCGGAAAACGTCGGGCCCGCTGGCAGCAATGACCCACATGCTAGCCAGCAGCGCCGCCAGCGCGGTACCGATCAGCAGGCCGGCGGGTTGCTCGACCCGCCGCAAGCCGATGCTGGCGCCGATGGCCAGCAAGCTGGCCGCGATCAGACCCAGCAGCCGCTCGAGCGCCACGCGCTGGTCCAGGCTGAAGGCGTAGCCAATCAGCGCGCCGACGATCAGAAAGCCGCACGGCACGATCAGCGGCCAGGCGTCCGCGACCGAGACGCCCGTGACAATCAGGGCTCGTGGTCGTGACGCGACCTGTGCGCTGGCGGTGGTCAACTCAAACCTGGCACGCAATGACGACCCGTAGAATAGCCCGAG
>JAFAOS010000391.1 GCA_019247515.1 Chloroflexota bacterium
AGCTTCGCACCACTACCGCATCGGTGACTGTGAAGCTCGTCACAGCTGCTCATCCACGCCGTAAATGGCCTTTCGCAACACTGGCGCGGACCCTCTCACTGCGCAACACGTGAGCGGTCATCGGCATGGCGAGCGCTGACGACGGTAGACACCCTCGCCCGCGGGGCCTGGTCCAGTCGTCCTGTGCGATCAGCTTGAGTGACGAACGGTGACCTCTGCCCAGCCCGAGCCCCCGTCAGGCTCCGGCAAACTGAACGCCTGCGGTTGCATTGCCCCGTTGCCGTCGGTTGCGCGTGCCAGGATGGTGAGCACCTGCCCCGGCATGAGGTCGAAAGTGCCTCGCCACGCCAGCCATTGGTCCTGGTCCGCGCTCGAGTTGCTCAGCGCGGCGGCACACCAGCTCGCACCCTGGTCGACGCTGAATTCGACCTGCTCGATTCCCCGCCGGCCGGCGTACGCAACGCCAGACAGCATGTGCGTGCCGGCCGCGAGCTCCGCATCCGGTGCTGGAGTATCAATCCTGCACATCGTCTGCACAATCGCCTCCTTGCTCCAGCTGCGCTGGCCGAACCAGTCGTCGTACTCGTTGCGCATCAGGCGCAAGCCTGTCAGCCACTTGGGACTCTTCATGCCGTACCTATCGGGCACCAGCAGGCGCGCCGGATAACCGTGTTCGCGTGGTAGGACCCCGCCGTTCATCTCGTACACCAGCAACGTTGCCGGGTCCATCACCGCTTCGAGGGGTAGCGCGCTGGTGTACTCGTCTGCGCCAAACGCGACGGCCCAGGCGGCAGCAGCATTTGGTCCACCGGTCAGGCCAAGGATGTCGCGAACGCCAACGCCCTTCCACACTGCTGTACTGATCAGCTCGGCGCCAAATGGCGCAAGCTCGGGCTTCCCGACGAAGTTGCTGATGCACTCCAACGTCTTGGTAACCTCCACCGCTGGCAGCCTGCGGAGCGTCGCGTAGTCGAGCTTGAACGGCCGCGCCACTTCGCCGTCCACGAGCAGGTGCCAGTCAGCCGGATGGATGAACGGATCGCCGGCCGCGTTCTTGGTTACGACATAAAAGTCCAGGTTGGACGTGACTGGATCCGCGAGTTCACCAGGCAACCGAGTACTCGGCACGACCGCGCCGTCCTTGCCGCGCACCAGCTCGCGTGAAACGCCTGGTTCCGGCAGGAGCGCCAGCGCGGAGTCGGCCGCAGCGGCCGGCGCTGCTGCGACGGTGCCTGGACCGGTCACGGCGTTCGACGGAGGGTCCGACGACTCGACGCCGGCCGACGGAGCAGGATGCTGTGGATCTTCAACCACCACGGCTGGGACAGCCGCCGCATGCGGCAGGAGCAGTACAGCCAGATAAGTGGCGATATACGAGACAGCCGCCCCGCCGACGAGACCGAGAGCCAGCCGCCTGGACGCCAGGTTCGGAAGCGGCTTGAAGCTCCATGTGCGGACCATGGCCAGCACGCCGGCGTAGCTCAATCCGAGCGCCAGGTAGCCGCCGATTGCCGCGCGCTTGCCATCGAGCAAACCGACGGCAAAAACGCCCGCGGATGTTAGCGGCATGATGATCAACATCACGCCAAGCCAGACGCTGACTCCGACAAGACCGATCACCGCCGGTGACCAACCCCGCCGCAGCACCACATACCCCAGCCAGGCGAACAACCCGAATATGGCAATGGTGGTCAGATACAGCGCGTAACGTTTCGCGTCGAAGCCAAGCCGCTGGAGGACGGCTTCAAAGAGGCTCGGGGGTACAAACAGCAGCAGCCATTCCACGAGTCGCTCGGGCACTGAACGCACCTGCAGGGTTGAGCGCAACAGCAGCGTTGACGCGGCAACCACGAGCGCGGCGACCAGGCCACCCACCACTGCGCCGTGCCGCGGCTTGGAATTGCGATCGGGCACCGTTTCGCCGAGCATGACAGGCGGAAGCATCCAATTCCGTGACGCGCAGGCAGTTGAGATGTGGTGAGTTTGCGGTGGTCATCGACCGAGCCGGCCTGTCCACGCGCTTCATGCTCGGGTTCGGATCAGCTGGTGGGTTTGGGAGGCGAAGGCGGTCTCGAAGCCCAGCTTGGTCAAAACGCGACCTGGACGTTGGCCTACTGGTTTGAATGAGCGAACCGGTCATCGTTCTGGTCACGCTCCGGTTGACGCTACTAGCCTCGGTCGCGAGGTGTGGTCCGCTGGACACTTCCGCGGCCGAGCCTCATACTCGCTGCCACTGGCGCTCTTGTGGGGTACCTCCGCGTTGCAACGACCGTGGTCGGGCGAGTCTCGGAACTGACAACCCTGGATGCACGCCTCGACGAAGCCAGCCACGGGCGAGGGGGCGTCATCCTCCTCGGCGGCGTCCCTGGCATAGGGAAGTCGCGTCTCGCACTCGAAGTGAGTGGCCTGGCCGCAGAGCGTGGCATGAGCGTACTGTGGGGCCGCTGCTTCGAGGGTGAAGGCGCGCGGTCCTTTGCCCCGTGGGCGGAGGCGCTCGCCGGCTACTTCCGGGAGCTCGATGCACACGCACTTCAACGCCAGCTTGGCCACCACGCCGC
>JAFAOS010000176.1 GCA_019247515.1 Chloroflexota bacterium
AGCTGCTGTACGCGGCACGCGCCCTGGAAGCCGAGCCTGCGGTGTCGGGCACCAGCGCGCACCTGATGGTGATCGCGCACGCCCCTAGACCTTGATCGCCAACGGTGAGCGTTCAGTTCGCGATCGGGGGCCGTCTCATGTCGGCACCCGGCGAGCGGCCGCATAGTGCGCGCCCCAGTACCCCGTGAAGACCGGGGCGACGCTGACGACCTGGCCGGTCGTCGGAGCGTTGATCTGCAGGCCGTTGCCGATGTAGATGCCGACATGTGAGATGCCGGGCTCGCACGTGTTCGCGAAGAACACGAGGTCACCGGGCTGCAGGTCGCTGATCGGCTGTGTGGCATCGAACTGGTCGACCGCAACTCGTGGCAGATGAATCCCCAGCGCGGCGTAGACGTTCAAGACCAGACAGCTGCAATCGACGCCTCGTCGCGAGCAACCCCCCGAACTGATAAGGCACTCCCAGCCAGCTCTGGGCGAGCTGGATGATCTGGCTTCCGCGGCCCGCGTTCGAGGCCGCCGCCGGACCTTGTGTCCGCAGCAGGGGCACACTCGAAGTCTCCGAGACTGGAGTGTTCGCGGCCTGGACGTCTGGGCCGCTGTGGCCCCCGCCGCTCAAAGCCAGTGCGACGGTCTGTATCACGATCAGGACGACCACAAGGGCCACTGCGATGAATGGCACCACCGCCCGCAAGACCCACTGCCCCACACCATCGATACTCAGCGCGAGCAGCACTTTGCCTGCGATCGACTCCATCATCCGCCGATCCTGCGCATAGCTGCGCGCACAAGCTCGCGGAGCAGCATGTCGGCGACGTTTCCGCCAGCGCCGGCCCGCATCAGGCCAGGTATGCGCCAGGTCAGCCGCAGGGTGGCCGCTCCCCCATCAGAAACGACAACCACGTGACATCCGGTTCAAGACGCACGACCGCGACGAGGAGCATTCCAGTTAACTTCAGCGCGACAACCTGCAGCAGCTGGGTAAAGACTGCGCCGGTGAACTGCTCGTTCCAGGTCTGAGCCCAGCCCTGAGTTTGTGGCAGAACCCAGCACGCCGCGGCCAGCGGAGACACCACCAGCAACACGTCGATCCAGGCCAACCGCAGCAGCATCTGGATCAGCAACAGCAGCCCGACGATCACATACACCAGGCCCAGCACGACGATCCGCTGAGAGGCCCGCTTTACCGCCCATGGTCGCGAACACTGTCCTGGCAAGCATGTGAGAAATGTAACGCCTGCCGAGCTGACACCCACCAAGCTGTCCGGGAGGACCCCTCAGAAGCCCATGCAGAAATCATTGACCAAAGCCAAGGTGCTGGACGATCTCACGGCGCGCCGGCGCCAGAGGGCCGCTGAACGCGCGGCCTATCGAGCGTTGGTTTGTGCCATTCTGGACGAGCCCGAACGCCCGCGCCGGGACAGACTGGGCCCATTGCTCGCGTGCCGCCGCTGGCGCCAGCCGCCTCAGCAGTCGGGTGCACGTGCCGTGCCGCCCCACGTTACAGCTCGGACGCGGCGTCCACCCGAGGCGGCGTGACTCGCGCAAACGGTGTGGTGTATGTCGTGGCCAAGGCGCCCCGCCGCGGCGTAACCAAGACGAGGCTCTGTCCACCGCTTACGCCAGACCAGGCAGCACAGTTGGCGCGCGCGTTTCTGCTGGACACTCTCACGACCATCACGCTGGCGCGCCTGAACCTGCGCATCGTGTGTCGAGGGCCGTTGGAGCAACAGACGTTGCGTCGGCTGGTCGGCCCACGCGTGCCGGTGTCGATCCAGTCCAACCAGGGACTCGGTGATGCCTTGGAAGGCGCATTCCGCGAGGGTCTTGCCGGTGGCTTCGACGCGGTGGCGGTGCTCGGAGGCGATAGTCCGACGCTGCCCCCGCTCGTCCTCAGCGAAGCCTTCGCGGCGCTCACCGATTGCAACGACGTGGTGCTCGGCCCCGCGGACGATGGCGGCTACTATCTGCTCGCGGCGCGCGCCGTTCACCCGGCGCTGTTTCGTGAGATGACCTGGAGTACTGGCGGTGTGGCCGGCGAGACCCTGCGTCGCTGCCGAACTCTCGGACTTCGAACACACGTGTTGCCGCCCTGGTACGACGTCGACGATGCAGCGTCACTCGCTGGCCTGCGCACGGACCTCCGGCGACTGCCCTTGAGCACAGCTCCTCAGACCCGCGCGGTACTCGAGGCGCTTGACGACGGGACTCTGCCACTCGGAGACGCTGCGTGACCACCACTGTCGCCACCGGGGGTTCCAGCCGCCACGAGCTGGTTCGTCTGGCGGCAAAGGGCCGGCCGCTGCCCTCGCCAGTTGAGGCGTATTTCGAGGTGGCCAATCGCTGTAACAGCAAATGCGCCACGTGCCCATTGACGTTTTCGCCCCAGGAAGCTGCCAAGCAGTTGTCGTTCGGCGACTTCACGAAGCTGGTCGACCAGCTGCCCGACCTGCGCCGAGCGGTCATGCAGGGGATTGGCGAGCCACTGCTCAACCGCGATCTCGCCGCCATGATCCGCTACTTGAAGCAGCGGGGCGTCTACGTCGTGTTCAATACCAACGCCGCGCTGCTCACGTGGCGCCGTCAGGTCGAGCTCATCGACAGCGGGCTCGACGAGCTGCGCGTATCGGTCGACGGCAGCACACCCGAAACGTACCTCAAGGTCCGTGGCATTCCCGCCTTCGATCGGGTCGTCGCCAACGTGGCTGAGATGGTACGTACCCAGCGCGCGCTGGGTACGTTCACCCCCCGGCTGTCATTCTGGCTCACCGGCATGCGTGAGAACCTGTCTGAGCTCCCGGGCGTCATCGATCTCGCCGCCCGCATCGGCGTACCCGAAGTCTATTTGCAGCGCATGGTGTTCGGCTTCGGCGATGGAATTGACGGGGCACTGGCGCGCGCCGAGGAGAATATTTACGACAGGGGCTATGGCCTCCAGGCGGTAGCCCTCATCGCGGAGGCGGAACGCCGAGCGCATGCACATGGCGTGCGCTTCCGCGGAGCCGATGGCTTCAGCCCGCGCGACAGCGTTGTAGACCGCCCTCCGGTCGATGCGCCCTGGCGCGCATGTAGTCGCCCGCTCCGACTCGCGTACATCACGGCTCAGGGAACGGCGTTGCCGTGCTGCATCGCGCCCTTCACCGATGCACCGTACGAAAGCATCACGCTTGGCAACTACCTGCGCGACGGGGTACAGGCAGTCTGGGAAGGCGAGGCGTATCGCGCCTTCCGCCAGCGCCTGTACTCGTCAGATCCGCCAGCCTCATGTCGAAACTGTGGCCTGGCCTGGAGCCTGTGACGATGCGTCTCCTCCATCGCGGCCCCGCCAGGACTGAACGGCACGTCGAACAGCCTGGCAAGTGCGCACCAGCGGCGCGGACGGCGCTGGCCTGGGGCGCGCTGGGCGGCCTTGCGGCGGCTCTGGCCATGACCCTCCTGATGCTCACCTTGCGGGCGACGTTTGGCTTGCCCACGCCGGCCGAGATGATCGGGGATCGACTCACCGCCTTCATCACCATTCAGCAGTTCTTCGCCTTGCTGGCACAATTCGGTGGATACGAAGGGCTGAAGCAGGCTGGCGGCGGCGGTGTCATCGCCGGCCAGTTGGTGGTCGGTCTCGTGGCAGGGGTGGCCTTCGCCGGCTATGCCCGGGCGCGCCAGCGGCGGTGGCCCTTCGCCGCGGCAATCGTCGGCGTGCTGTGGCTCCTGACCGTGGTCCTGCTGTGGCCGAATCTGACGACGAACTACCGCGGACTACCGCCCGATGCGGCACGCATGGCCACGCTGGTCAGCTTGCTGGTTACCTACGGCCTGTACGGCCTGGTCCTGGTGGGTGTGTGGCGCTTCATGCAGGTGCCCGCCACCGACGTCGAGCACCCTTCGACCGGCCGGCGGGCTGTGCTCGTGGGTGGGGTGGGGGCGATCCTGGCAATCGCCACCGGTGGGTTGCTGCGCCACCTGGCTGACCTGGCCACGTTCGACTACGACGGCCTCGAATACCGCGGGGGAGACGTTCAGCCGATCACGCCCAACGAACGTTTCTATACGGTGACCAAGAATATTGTCGACCCGGATCCGACCACGGCCGCGTGGAGACTGGAGATCTCCGGCCTGGTGGACCAGCCCCAGGTCTACACGTTCGACGCAATCCGCGCGCTACCCGCCACCACCCAGGAGACCACGCTGATGTGCATCAGCAACTACGTGGGCGGTGGACTGATGAGCAACGCGGTCTGGAAAGGCCTGCCCCTGCGCGATCTGCTCCTGGCCGCCGGACCGCGGCCTGGCATCGCGAAGGTGGTCCTGCACGCGGCCGACGGGTACACCGACACGTATCCCCTGGAAAAGGCGCTCGAGCCGACCACGTTTGTCGCCTACGAAATGAACGGCGAACCGTTGCCAGTGCGGCATGGCTACCCGGTGCGCATTCTGACCCCCGGTCTGTTTGGCGAAAAGAGCGTCAAGTGGGTCACGCGCATCGAGCTCGTCGAGCACGACGTCAAAGGCTTTTACGAGCAGCAGGGCTGGGGTCCGAATTTCGTGATTCCGATCCGCACCACGTTCTTCGCCAGCGACTTTGCCACGCCCCTCACCGGCGGCAGCATCCCGATCCGGGGGAACGCCTTCGCCGGCAATCGCGGTATCGCCAGCGTCGAGGTCAGTGCTGACGGCGGCCTGAGCTGGTACCCAGCCCGGATTGACTACCCCGGCACTGACGTCACCTGGGCCTTCTGGACCTTCGACTGGCAGCCCAGCCAGGCAGGCGACTACCTGCTGGTCGCGCGCGCGACGGATCGGCAGGGCCAGTCCCAGGACGGCCTTTACCGGGACACCGCGCCTGAAGGCGCCACCGGCTACCCGAGCCTGCACGTACGGGCGACCGGCTGACTGCGTGGCGGTCGTCGCTTCGCCTGCCCCTCTGGCTCGCGCAGAGGCCGATGGATGGCGCCGCCGGATCGCGGCGTCCGCATCGGCCCCGCCAGGCGCGGATGCCATCGCGCTGGTGGCGCTCGCCACGCTGACAGTGCTCGCGCAACCACACCTTCTTGCGACTGACACATTGATCAGCCTTGACTCCGCCAGTCAGTACCTGCCGTGGTACGCCTTTCTGGGCCAGAGCCTGAGAGCCGGCCACGTCCCCGGCTGGAACCCGGCCACTTTCTCGGGCACCCCGTTCGCGGCCAATCCGCTCTCCGGCTGGACCTACCTCCCGGCGATGGTGGTCTTTACGTTGCTACCGCTGGCTCCAGCGGCCAGGGTGTACCTCGCGCTCCATCCGCTGCTGGGGGCCGCGAGCGCATACGCGCTGGCCCGCGCCCTCGGGTTGAGTCGGCCTGGCGCATTTGTCGCGGGGCTGGCATATGCCAACTCCGGCTTTTCGCAGATCCAGAACGTGTGTTGCTTCCCATTCGCGAGTGTCTACGCCTGGTTGCCGGTGGCGTTGCTCGGTGCCGAAGGTGCCCTGCGTTCGAGCCGACGGACGTCGCGCGGCGCCTGGTGGGGGCTCGCCGCACTCGGCACCAGCCAGATTGTGGCGGCGTGGCTCGGGCAAGGGACGTACTACGCGGTACTCCTGGTTGCCGGTTACATTACCTACCGGACCCTCGTCGTGCCGCCGGCCGGCATGACAGCCGGGCTGTCGGCGCGTGTCGGGCGCCTGCTCCAGCACCAGGCCGCAATCTTCGTCTTCGGAGCCGCCCTCGCCGCAGCCGGCCTGTTGCCGCGCGTCGAGTTCAATCGCCTGTCGAACCTGGCGGGCGGCTACATGGGCGTTGACGCCAGCGTTGGCGGCCTGCGGCCGGAGCAGTGGGTGTTTTTGGCCATGCCAGGCATGTGGTACGCCGGTGCGAGCGTCCTGGTGCTGGCGGCAGCCGCCCCGCTTCTCGTGCGCGGGCGCCTGGGCGGAGCAGTCTGGTATTTCGGCGCAACCTCACTGCTCGCGCTGATTCTGACCGATACCTTCGAAACGCCGCTCGCCTGGCTGCTCTATCACGTGCTGCCCGGCTTCGCCAATCTCCACCCGCACGCGCCAGAGCGGATCCTGACCGTCGCCTATCTCGGTCCGGCTCTGTTGGCCGGAGCAACAATCTCCGCCTGCCAACACCAGGACTGGCTCATGCGGCGGGTTTCTGCCTCCGCCCTGGCCCGCGGCGCGGCCGTGACCCTGGTGGTCGTGGTCCCCACCCTGGATCTGGCGGTCAGCGGCGCGAAAGCGTTCGAGGATCGGGCGCCGCAAGATCCGCTCGACGGCATCGCCGCGCTGGCTCGGGTTGATCTCGAGACCTACTACCAGCCGACCAGTGCTGACATCTTCCTCCAGCAACACCTCACGCAGGCGCCTGCTCGATACTTCGGCTTCGCGCCCGATGTCGACGAGCAGCCGCTCGCGTACACGGTGCGCTTCCTCGACCCGAGCACCGCAGGCCTCGAGGTGAACAATCACGCTCTTCCGCTCGGGCTCCAGGACGTCCAGGGTTACGATGCGAGCCACCTCCGCCGGTATGACGCCTACCTCGCGGCGCTCAACGGTCAGACGCAGAACTACCACAACGCCGAGGTACTTTCCCAAGGTCTGACCTCGCCGCTGCTCGACCTGCTCGACGCACGCTACGTCATCGTTCCTCCTGTGGATCACCTGGACTCAGTGGACGCACCGGCGCTCGAGCGCGACGTGCCGATCTACGCGGACGAGAACGTGAGGATCCTGGAGAACCCGTCAGCCTTCCCGCGCGCGTGGATTGTTCACGCGGCGACGCAGGCCGGCGCGGGGTCCGACGCAGACGACGGAATGGCGCAGCTGGCAAGCGGGCGAGTCGATGCGCACCAGACCGCACTGCTGGATGATCCGCCGCCGCTGCTGGAGTCTCCCGCTGATCCTGAACTCGATCAGGCGCTCGTGACGCGTTACGAAGCCGACCAGCTCGCCATCCGCACATCCACCACGGCACCCGGGCTGCTGGTCCTGAGCGAGGTCTACTACCCGGCCTGGAAGGCGTACGTCGACGATCAACCAGCACATCTGTACGTCGCCGACGGTGCGCTGCGCGCCGTGGCGGTGCCACCCGGCGAGCACAATGTGGAACTGCGCTTCGAGTCAGACACATTGCGCCTGGGCCTTGTGATCTCATCCGTGGCCGCCCTGCTGCTGGTGCTCCTCGGGTTGGCGGCGGTGGTGGCAACCCGTGTCAGGCCGCCCGTCAGTTCCCGCTCCTGGTGCCGACAACGCCGGACGATCCCGCAGCCGCGGCGGCGAACCGCGCCGCGTGGAGCGGCCTGCGCCGCTGGCGCAAGCCGTTCCTGACTGCCTTCAGCGACCTGGACCCGGCGTTTGGCGGCGCCGCCGCTCCGGGCGCCTACACCGGTGGACCACCAATCGACCGCTTCTTCGAGGAGCAGGTGCCGGGTGCGTACCGTCAACCGCACACGACCATACGCGGGGCTGGCCACTTCCTTCAGGAGGACAAAGGTCCGGAACTCGCGCAGGTTGTCCTCAATTTCATCGCGAGAACGCCGACAACGTCCGTTGTCAGGAGACAGCCATGAACGAGATCAGAATCCTGGTGCAGTTCGCGGCCGAAGACCTGGCGACCGCCGATCAGCATGTCGCTCAACTGCACAACACGTGTAATCGCGTGGCGAATACGCCGGGTTGTTTGCAATTCGAAGTCTTTCGGAGCGCGATCAAACCCAGGCGCTGTGCCCTGATCGAGCATTGGGCAAGCGAGGCGGCTCTCGAGGCGTTCCATGTTACGCGTGGCGCGCGGCCCGAACCGCCAGCCGGCGTCACGCTCGTCCGCGAGCATTACCCGTACCAGACCTGGGAGGCGTGATGAGCGGGCGATGGACATGGCAGTACCCACGCCTTGGGAGAAAGCCGCAGTGGATCGAGCTGGTACGACGGCACCGCTGTCGAACACCACCAGCGTTCTGAAGAACCCGCTGTGGTCCTGCTCCGCAACCGCCACGAAACCATCGGCTCCGGTGCGGTGGAAGCCTCCGCCAAGCACCTGGTGCAGCATCGGATGAAACGCACCGGCTCACGCTGGTCCGACCTCGGCGCTCGTGCCATTTTGGACCTCCGCGGCCATCT
>JAFAOS010000183.1 GCA_019247515.1 Chloroflexota bacterium
CCCGGCCGATGCCGCGTTCATCGATCGTCTGCAAGCAGCGTGGGGCCACGACCTGTTCGCCGGCGAGTTCTCGCACTCCGGCGAGCACTCCATCGAGTTCCAGGCCGTGTACTTGCGGTCGTTGGGATTGGCCGGCGAAGGCGCGGCGCCGATCGTGCCGATCCTGTGCGATTCGCTCCACAGCATCGTGCCCTTTGGCCGCTCGCCACGTCAGGTGGAAGTCGTGTCCGGGTTTGTCTCCGCGCTGCGGCGTGCGATGGCCGAGGACGGGCGCCGCATCACGCTGATCGCCGCGGTCGACCTGGCGCACGTTGGACCGCGGTTCGGTGACGACTGGCCGGTCGACGCGGGTCACCAGCTCAGCGTGGGCGACGCGGACCGCGACTTGCTGAGTCTGGTCGCGGCCGCCGACGCGGACGGCTACTACGCGCACGTCATGCGCGATCAGGACGCCCGCCGCATCTGCGGTTTCACGCCTCTCTACATCTTGACCGCGCTGATGCAAGCCGAGCAGCGCCACGGAGAAGTGCTCCGCTATACGCAATGGGTCGACCGCGACCTGAGCTCCAGCGTCACCTTCTGCAGCGCAATATTCCGTTGATGAGTGTCTACCTGGTCGTCGCGGCGCACCCGGACGACCCCGACTTCGGCGTGGCTGGCACCGCCGCGCGGCTGGCGCGCGACGGCCACGCGGTGCACTACCTGATGCTGACCAGCGGCGACGCCGGCAGCGAAGACCCGTCGCAGTCAGCCGAGGAGCTGATGCGCATCCGCGAGGCCGAGCAGGAAGCCTCCGGCCGCATTCTGGGCCTGAGCAGCGTACGCTTCCTGCGGTTTCCGGATGGCGAGCTACAGCCAGACCTCGAGCTGCGCAAAGCCATCGTGCGCGTCATGCGTCAGCTCCGCGTCGACGTCGCACTGTGCCAGGACCCGCGGTCGCTGGTCGACGAGGACAGCACCTATCTCAATCACCCCGACCATCGTGCCGCCGGGCAGGCGGCGCTGGACGCCGCGTTCCCGGCGGCGGGCAACCCGCGCGCTTTTCGCGACCTCCTGTTCGAGGAAGGCCTGAAGGCCCACAAGGTGAAGGAAGTCTGGCTGTACTTCACCGGCCATCCGCACGTGAACCACTTCGTGGACATCACCGAGACGCTCGACCAGAAGATCGCCGCCCTGGCCGCCCACGAAAGTCAGATCGGCGACTGGGCGCGCTCAGGCGGCCTGCGGCGCGAAATGACGAAGTGGGCCGAAGACACCGCGACGCGCCACAACCTGCCCTTCAAATACGCCGAGGGCTTCCAGCGCGTGGTCCTGGAGGGTGAGCAAGAGCAGTCGCCCGAAGCCGCCGCCGTCGAAGCGCAAACGACTCCCTTTCCCCCTGGGAGAGGGCCGGGGTGAGGGCTATGTACAAGCACGAACCGCGTTGCCCGGACGAGTAGCCCTCACCCGCGCTTCGCGCGACCTCTCGCAGAGGGAGAGGTGGGCGGTCGTGCTTCAGATCGGCGCTGCGGCGGCCTGCTCGGGCGTGAGCGCCTCGTCGATCAGCATCACCGGGATGCCGTCGCGGATTGGATAGTGGCGCTGACACTCGCCGCACACCAGGTAATTGCCCTGCCGCGTCACCGGCTGCTTGTCCAGCGGACACGCCAGGATCGCCAGCAACTCCGGGTCCACGTCGCCACCCAGCTTCGGCGGCTCGTACGGCGTCGGCTCCGACCCTGTCGGAGTCGACCACGTATCCGCGTTACCTGAGGACCGGCTCCGCCACCACCACGCCAGCCCGCCCGCCGCGAGCAGCACGACCACCAGTCGCTTCACGCTCGAACAGCCTCCGTCGTCGGCAGTGTCGCGGGTCGGCGCTGTTCGAACGCCGAGATATCCGCGGCGTTTTGCAGTGTCAGACCGATGTCGTCCAGGCCGTGCAGCAAGCGGTGCTTCACGGAAGGATCGATGTCAAAGGCCGCCAGCGTGTCGCGCGCGTCGGCGACGGTCTGGTTCTCCAGGTCGATCGTCACCGAATATCCGGGCTCCGCCGAGGCGCGGTCCAGCAGCTGGCGCACGATGTTCTCGGGCAGCGCCACGGGCAACAGGCCATTCTGGTAGCAGTTGTTGCGGAAGATGTCCCCAAAGCTCGGCGCGATCACCGCGTGAAAGCCGTATTGCTGCAGCGCCCACGGTGCATGCTCGCGCGACGAGCCCGACCCGAAATTGCGCCCGCTGACCAGGATGCTCGCGCCCTGAAAGCGCGGCTTGTTCAGCACGAAGTCAGGATTCGGCGCGCCGTCAGGCAGCATGCGCCAGTCAAAGAACAAGCCCGCTTCGAACCCGGTGCGGCTGATGCTCTTGAGGAACTGCTTGGGGATGATCTGGTCAGTGTCGACGTCGACGCGGTCGAGCGGCGCGACCAGACCCGTGTGGGTGGTGAAGGCTTCCATGTGCGGCTCAGTTCCAATCCCGTACGTCCACGAAGTGTCCGGCAATCGCGGCCGCCGCGGCCATTGGCGGACTCACCAGGTGGGTACGACCGCCCTTGCCCTGACGGCCCTCGAAGTTGCGGTTCGACGTGCTGGCACAGCGCTCGCCCGGCTGCAGGATGTCCGGATTCATGCCCAGGCACATGCTGCAGCCAGCCTCGCGCCACTCGAAGCCGGCGTCGACGAAAACGCGATCGAGTCCCTCCTCCTCGGCCGCGACCTTGACCTGGTGCGAACCGGGCACGACCATGGCCCGCACCCTGGGATGCACCTTCTTGCCGCGCACCGTTTCGGCCGCGACGCGCAGGTCTTCCAGCCGGCTGTTGGTGCACGAGCCGATGAACACGCGGTCGATGGCGATGTCCTCGATGGGCGTCAGCGGCCGCAGGTCCATGTAGCGCAGCGCCTGCTCGATCGAGCGCCGATCGTCGTCAGAGCGTGCAGCGATCGGGTCGGGTACGCGGCCGGTCACCGGCGCAACCATGCTGGGGTTGGTCCCCCAGGTCACGTGCGGCACCAGGTCGGAGGCATTGACCGTCACCGTCCGCTCGTACTGCGCGCCGGAGTCGGTGCTGAGCTGTCGCCAGGCATCCAGCGCATTCTCCCAGGCGGCGCCCCTGGGCACGTGCGGCCGTCCCTCCATATAAGCAAAGGTTGTGTCATCCGGGGCGACGAGCCCGGCCCGCGCGCCGCCCTCGATGCTCATGTTGCACACCGTCATCCGACCTTCCATCGACAGCCCGCGGATCGCGCTGCCCGTGTACTCGATGACGTGGCCGATGCCGCCACCAATGCCGATGCGGCCGATGATGCCCAGCACGATGTCCTTGCCCGTCACGCCCGCGGGCAACACGCCATCCACGTGGACCTGCATGGGCCTGGGCTTGCGCTGTGGCAGCGTCTGCGTCGCCAGCACGTGTTCGACTTCGCTCGTGCCAATCCCGAACGCGAGCGCGCCAAAGGCGCCGTGCGTGCTGGTGTGGCTGTCGCCGCACACCACGGTCATGCCCGGCTGGGTCAGCCCCAGCTCGGGCCCAATGACGTGCACGATGCCCTGCAGCGGGCTGAAGCGGTCTTCGAGGCGGATGCCGAACTCGGCGCAGTTGCGCGCCAGCGCATCCAGCTGCTCCCTGGCGATGGGATCCGTGACCGGCTCGCTCAGTGGCCAGGTTGGCGTGTTGTGATCCATCGTGGCGATGGTCAGGTCGGGTCGGCGCACTCGGCGACCGGCCAGACGTAAGCCGTCAAACGCCTGGGGCGAGGTCACCTCGTGCACGAGGTGTAGATCGATGTACAGCAGTGTTGGCTCGCCAGGCGCTTCGCGAACGACATGTGCGTCCCAGATTTTTTCGAACAGCGTACGAGGGGGCATCGGAGCACACGAAGTCTACAATGGGGGACTGAAGATGAAGCGGCGCGCCGCATTGCGTGTGCTGGGGGTGGCCGGGCTGGCGTCGCTGGCTGCCGCGTGTCAGATTGGCGGGCCTGTTGATACAGCGCCGACCGCGGCGCCCACCGACGAGCCAACACCGCTGCCCACGGTCGCGCCCACCGAGGTCGCGGTGATGCCCGGGCTGCGGCTGGCCATCGACCAGGACCCGGACACGCTTGACCCGGCTGGTCAGACCAATCCAATCGCGTCCAGCATCGTGGAGCACCTGGCCGAAACGCTGGTCCGCCTGCAGCCGGATGGCAGCATCGCGGCGGGCCTGGCGCGCAAGTTCACCCAGTCGACTGACGGCAAGACCTTCACCTTCGAGCTGCGGCCGGATGTCGAATTCCACGACGGCGCGCAGCTGGACGCGGAGGCAGCCGCCCTCTCGCTCAATCGATTCCTCGATCCGCGGCTGCGCGTGTCGATGCGGGCGCCGTTTGATTCGAGTCTCGTCGCGGACGTCTCACCGCTGGACCCGCTCACTCTGCGCATCACCCTCAAGGATCGCTCTCGACTGTTCTTGCAGAAGCTGGCGGCCACCGAGCTGGCAATCGTCTCTCCGGCGCACGCCCGCGCGTTCCCCGATAGCTACAACGAAGAGCCCGTGGGCACCGGCCCGTATCGCTTCAAAGAGCGGCGCAAAGGCGAAAGCGTGGTGCTCGAACGCTTCGACGGCTACTGGGGCAAGCGCGCGACCTACCCGGCCCTCCAGTTCCGGATCGTGCCGGAAGTCGCCACCCGCGAAAGCCTGCTCCTGGCCAATCAGGTCGAGGTCATGATCGATCCGCCCCTCTCAGATCTGCCGACGCTGCAGAACAACCCGGCGCTGAAGATCGTGCAGACGCCAACCGCGCGCTCGACGTTCATTGCCATGGACCTGACCCTGCCCGGCGGCACTCCACTGGCGATCAAGAAGGTGCGTCAGGCGCTGAACTTCGCCATCGATCGTGACGGCATCATCCGCAACGTCCTGTTCGGCGCCGCGACACCCCTCGACGCGCCGATGGCTTCCACGCTCGTCGGCTACTCGCGCGTGGGCGGCTATGGCTATGACCCCAACCGCGCGCGCCAGCTGCTGCTGGAGGGTGGTACACCGCAACTGCAGTTGAAGATGCTGTACCCGACAGGTCGCTCGGTGCAGGAGACGCTGTTCGCCCAGTTGGCGCAGGCGGTCGCGGGCAACCTGCACGACGTCGGAGTCGATACCGAGCTCATCGGCGCGGACTGGGCCACCTTCCTGGCCGCCATCAACGTGCCCGCCGACAAGGGCACCGCCCACATGCACCTGTTCAACTGGGCGCCAGCCCTGCTGGATGCCTCCCAGCAGATGACGCAGTTCGTGCGCGCGCAATGGCCGCCAGCTGGGCTGGCTACCAGCCACTACTGGAACCCCAGGGTCGAGCTGCTGGTGTCCGAGGCCGCCCGCGAGGCCGACGACCAGCGACGGCAGGACGAATACGCCGAAGCCCAGCGCGTCGTCTGGGACGATGCGCCGTGGGTCTTCCTGTGGTCCCCCTCGTTCTTGCTGGTCCACTCGGCGAAAGTCCAGGGTGTGACCGCGCAGCCGACGGAGAAATTCAGCGCCGCGAACGCGGAGCCGGTGGCCTGAAGTCGTAGACTGACCCCGGTCGTCGCCGGTTGTGCTGCACTACGTCGCTCGTCGCCTGGTTGCCGCGGTGCCGACGCTCCTGGGAGTGTCGATCGTCGTCTTTCTGATGGTGCGGCTCCTCCCCGGTGACCCGGCCCGCATCGTCGCTGGACTCCTGGCCAGCGAGGCCGACGTCGAAAACATCCGCCATCAGCTCGGACTGGATCAGCCCGCCCCGGTGCAGTACGCCCAGTTCCTGATGCGTCTGGCGCACTTCGACCTGGGCACCTCGGTGCGCACCGGCCAGCCCGTCGTGTACGAAGTCCTGGCCCGCCTGCCGTGGACCATCGAGCTGGCCGCCACCAGCATCGGCGTGGCGGCGGCGCTCGGCGTCGCCGGCGGTCTGGTCGCCGCGCTCTACCACAACCAGCGGCTCGACGTGGTCATCTCGGCGCTCATGCTGTTCGGCATCTCGATGCCGGTCTACTGGTTCGGCCTCATGCTGATCGTGGTCTTCGCCATCAAGCTGCAGTGGCTGCCCGCCGCGGGTTCCCAGGACCCTGGCGCGTGGATCCTGCCGACGCTAACGCTGGCCGCCTTCTCGGTGGCGCTCATCGCGCGCATGACGCGTTCGACCATGCTCGAAGTGCTGCGCGCCGACTACGTGCGCACCGCCCGCGCCAAAGGTCAGCTCGAACGGGCGGTCGTCTACGGCCACGCCCTGCGCAACGCGATGCTGCCCATCGTGACGGTGATCGGCCACCAGTTCGGCACGCTGCTCGGCGGCGCGGTGCTGACCGAAACGGTCTTCGGCTGGCCCGGCATGGGTCAGCTGCTGGTCGACGCCCTGTTCGCGCGCGACTATCCCGTGGTCCAGGGCGTCGTGCTCACGTTCTCGGCGCTGTTCATCCTGGTCAACCTGGGCGTCGATGTGCTGTACGGCATGATCGACCCGCGCATCCAGTACGCATGACAAACCCCACTGAAGAACTTGTCCAGATGGGTGAGTAGTTTGCGCGTGGCCGGAGACATCTCGACTGGTGAGGGGACCAGTCGGATACGTCTCGCCGAACTCGAGTTTCCCGCTACAAGAGCCGGGCGGAGCGACAGCGATCGCCCCTCCGAGCTGCGGCGCGGCGTGCAGCGCTTCTGTCGCAACCGCGGCGCCCTGGCCGGTGTCCTGGTGCTGTGCCTGTTCGCCATCGTCGCGCTGGCCGCGCCACTGGCCACCACCTATGACCCCGAGCAGACGCAGCTCGACCAGAAGCTCCTCGACCCGTCCGCGGCGCACTTGCTCGGCACCGACCACCTGGGCCGCGACATCCTGGCCCGCCTGGCGTACGGCGCGCGCTATTCGCTGCTGATCGGCTTCGCCGCGGTGAGCGTGGGCCTGCTGATCGGCGTGCCGCTCGGGACGCTGTGCGGTTTCTACGGCGGCTGGCTCGACCTGGTCATCCAGCGCGTGATCGACGTGTTTCTGTCGCTGCCAGGCTTTCTGCTCGCGCTGTCCCTGGTCGCGGTTCTGGGCGTCGGCATCAACAACGTGATCCTGGCCGTCGGCCTGGGCGTGGTGCCCGCCTTTGTGCGGCTGATACGCGCCTCGACACTCTCGATTCGCTCGCGGCCGTACGTGGATGCCGCGCGACTGGCCGGCGCGCGCGGGCCGACCATCATCGTGCGCCACATCCTGCCCAACGCGCTGGCCCCCGTGGTCATCCAGGCCACCCTGGGCATCGGCGCCACGATCCTGACCGCGGCCGGGCTCGGCTTCCTCGGCCTCGGCGTGCAGCAGCCCACCCCCGAGTGGGGAGCGATGCTGGGCGAAGGCCGCAGCTACATCTTTTCCAACCCCAACCTGGCCACCTTCCCGGGCATCGCCATTTTCCTGACGGTGCTGTGCTTCAACCTGGCCGGCGACGGCCTCAGAGACGCCCTCGACCCCGCGCTCTGAGTTACGGCGGCGCCCACTTGTTATGGTTATTGGTTGTGAGTCCCCGTGCCGTGCGCCCGCGCCCCAAGGCTCGCGACAACGGCCGCGCTGCTCAGGCGCAAGAGACGCGACCACGGCCCTCCAGGCAGCGCGGCGATGTTGAGGAGCTGCTCGGCTACTACCGCCAGATGCTGCTCATCCGTCGCTTCGAGGAAAAGACCGCCGAGATGTACCAGCGGGCGAAGATCGGCGGCTACTGCCATCTCAACCTGGGCGAAGAAGCCACCTGCGTCGGCCTCGCCGCGGGCATGCAGCCAAACGACTACCTGTTCACCAACTACCGCGAGCACGGCTACGCGCTGGCGCGCGGCATCGATCCTGACCGGGTCATGGCCGAGTTGTTCGGTCGCGAAACCGGCGTCTCGCGCGGACGCGGCGGCTCCATGCACCTGTTCGACGTCGACAAGCGGCTGATGGGCGGGTACGCGATCGTCGGTGGCCAGTTGCCCCTGGCGACCGGTGCCGGCCTGGCCCTCCAGCGGACGAAGCAGAAGGACGTCGTCGTGTGTCAGATGGGCGATGCGACCACCAACATCGGCGCCTTCCACGAGTCGCTCAACCTGGCCGCGCTGTGGAAACTGCCGGTGGTGTACGCGATCGTGAACAACGGCTACGGCATGGGCACGCCGGTGGAGGGCGGCTCCGCGGTCGTCGAGCTGCACGAGAAGGCATGCGCGTACGGCATGCCAGGTGTCGAGGTCGACGGCGACGACGTGCTTGCGGTGCGCGACGCTACCCGAGAGGCGGTCGAGCGGGCGCGCGCGGACCACACGCCCACGCTGATGAACCTGAAGAGCTACCGCCTCAGAGGTCACTCGGTGGTCGACCCGGACCGCTACCGGTCGGAGGACTACCTGCGCCGCATTCGGGGTCTGGACCCCATCAAGCGTCTGGCGGACGAGCTGCGTGATGAAGGCGGCATCGAGACGCGAACGCTGGACGAGATCGACGACGAGGTGGAGCGTGTGGTCAACGGGGCGGTGGAGTTTGCCGACGAGAGCCCAGAGCCGAACCCCGAGAAGTTGTTCGAGCTGAGCTACGCGACCGAGGTTCCCAACCAGCCGTCCGCGTTGCCCGGGCAGGCCGCGTGGCAGTAGTCACCTATCGTCAAGCGCTGCACGACACGCTCGCCGAGGAGATGCGCCGCGATTCCTCCGTCGTGCTGATGGGCGAAGAGATCGGTCAGTTCGAGGGCTCGTACAAGATCACGGCCGGCCTGCTGAAGGAGTTCGGCGCCGAACGCGTCATCGACACGCCGATCGCCGAAGAAGGCTTCGTGGGCGCGGCGATCGGCGCGGCCATGCTCGGTCTGCGACCGGTCGTCGAGATCATGACCGTCAATTTCAGCCTGCTCGCGCTGGACCAGATCGTCAACGGCGCCGCCAAGATCCACTACATGTTTGGCGGCCAGGCGCGCGTGCCGATGGTGCTGCGGACGCCCGAGGGCGGCGGCCAGCAGTTGGCGGCGACGCACTCGCAGAATTTCTCGAGCTGGTACGCCTATATCCCGGGCTTGAAGGTGGTGGCGCCGGCCACGCCAGCCGACGCGCGCGGACTGCTGAAGTCCGCCATCCGCGACGACGACCCGGTCATCTTTCTGGAAAACCTGGCTCTCTACAACACCAAGGGCGAAGTACCCAGCCGCGGCGACGGTGCCGCTTCGGCGGATGGCGCGGCTGGTGCCGACGACACCGTCCAGATCGGGACAGCGGCCATCATGAAGCCAGGCTCGGACCTGACACTCATCGGCTACTCGCGCATGTCGGTGGTGGCCCTGGAGGTCGCGCGCCGGCTCGAGCAGGAGCAGGGCATCTCGATCGAAGTCATCGACGTGCGCTCGCTTCGGCCGCTCGACCGCCCGACGCTGATCGAGTCGGTCAAAAAGACGAGCCGGTGCGTGGTCATCGAAGAGGACTGGTATTCGTATGGCGTCGGCGCGGAGCTGGTGGCGACGATTCAGGAAGGCGCCTTCGACTACCTGGACGCGCCAATCCGCCGCGTTGCGCAGGCGGAGGTGCCGCTGCCGTACGCCAAGGTCATGGAGCAGGCAGCGCTGCCCAAGGCGCCCAGCCTGATCGAGACCATCAAAACCACGCTGGACGCCAGCGGCTACCGCTACCGCAGGACCCCTGCCTGATGGCCGAGGTCACCATGCCGCGCCTGAGCGACACGATGGAGGAGGGCACCATCGCCGCCTGGCTGAAGCAACCGGGCGAGCAGGTCAACAAGGGCGAGGTGATCGCGCAGATCGAAACCGACAAGGCCACGATGGACCTGACGGCGTTCGAAGCCGGCACGCTGCAGGAGATCCTGGCGCCCGAGGGCAGCACGGTGGCCATCGGCAAGCCAGTAGCCCGCATCGGTTCAGGCGCCGCAGCCGAGCCAACTCCCACAACTGCCGACGGTCAGGCCCCGGCCGCCGCCGAGCCGGCCCCGACCCCGGCTGACGGTCGTCCCCCCGGTGACCAGAAACCTGCTCCCCAGGTGTCGGCGTCAGCCGATCAGACGCCACCTCCGCCGTCCGGCGGGCCGGACCAACAGGACATCGCCCCAGAGGACA
>JAFAOS010000184.1 GCA_019247515.1 Chloroflexota bacterium
TGGCCGTCTGCGACGCTGCAGCGGGCCCGGGTGCGTGTTGTTTTTCCTCCGCGAGCGCCGCCGCCGCGAGTGGTGTTCGGACGCGTGTGGCAACCGCGCCCGCGTCGCCAGGCATTACGAGCATCATCGGCAGGCCGCGCTCCGCCGTTGAGCGTCGCGCCTGTTGACGGCCTGGGCGGTGCGGCTGACCTGGATTCCGGGCGCAGCTACTAGGTAGGTTTCGAAGTGGAAGTACTGCTCGAGGCACCGCGCGCGTGCGCCATCGCTCGCTATTGTTATGAGCATGCAGTTGACGCGTCTCGGTCGCACCGGTCTCAAGGTCTCGCGCATCTGCCTGGGGACGATGACGTTCGGTATCCAGGTAGATGAGACCCAATCGCGCGCCATCCTCGATCACGCCGCCGACTCCGGAGTCTCCTTCATCGATACCGCTGATGGGTACCCCCTGTTCGGCAATGCGCAAACAGTCGGGATGACTGAGGAGATCCTCGGCCGCTGGCTCGCTGGCAAGCGCCAGAACTTCATCGTCGCGACCAAGTGCTTCGCGACCATGGGCCCGAATCCGTGGGACCGCGGCACAAGCCGCCGACACATTCTGGACGCGGTAGACAACTCTTTGCGCCGCCTCCAGACTGACTGGATCGACCTGTACCAGCTGCACAACTTCGATCCGGAGGTGCCCTATGCCGAGACATTAGAGGCACTCGATTCTCTGGTCAGAAACGGCAAGGTGCGCTATATCGGTTGCTCTAACTGGCCCGCGTTTCGAATCGCCCGGGCCATCGGGCTCAGTGAAGCGCGCAACTGGAGTCGTTTCGACAGCGTCCAGCCGCGCTACAGCTTGCTATTCCGTCAATGGGAGCGCGATGTCCTCCCGCTCTGCTTGGAAGAAGGTATTGGCGTCATCTGCTTCAGTCCGCTGGCGGGCGGCTTGCTTACCGGCAAGTACGATCAGGCGCGTCGCCCAGATCCCGAGACCCGCTTTGGCCGACACGACTTCTCTAGCGAAATGTACTGGCACGCCGACGAGTTCGATAGCGTCTCGCAGCTCAAGGACATCGCGGATGAGCTGGAGTTGACGCTCCCAACATTGGCCATTGCCTGGACACTCCATCAACCAGCGATCACGGCGCCAATCATCGGCGCCAGCAAACCCGAGCAGCTGGATGCGCTCCTGGCGGCCGCGGATGTCAAACTGAGCCAGGAGGTACTCGCCAGGATGGACGGGATCACCCGCCGCCACCGGCTGGGCGACGCGCCCCGTTGACAACCAGGCTCCTTGAGAAATGCGGAACTTGAAGAGCGTGGCTTACACCGCGCAGCAAGGCATCGTGCTGACCGGACAGGTCCGCCACTGGTCATGATGTAGATGAACTCGAAGCTGCCAAACGAGCCTGTGGCGGGGTCAGAATCGGTAGCGCGTCTGGGCGAACCGTTCGCCGCGGCTGAAAGACAGGATCTTCGACGGCCTCACGGCGAACACGGGCACCACCCTGTCGGGCTCCGCGGTCTCCGGTTGGGGCCCGCCCCGCGGATGACGGAAGCCACCCTCGATCACCTCGTACGGCCACGCGATCTTCGACAGCCACAGCTCGGCGAGACGTACGAGTGTCGGGCGGTCGGTCACGCGCTCGGCCCGCCCCTCGACGACAACGTCGAGGCCCTGTCGATACGAATTGTTCCCCGTGGTGAGGATGCAGTTCGGGTTGCGCCCGAGATTGCGGCCCTTTTGCTCGTCGAGACCGGTGCTGAAGTGCAGCGCGCCGTCCAGCCACATCGCCGGCAGCGGAGTAACGTGCGGTCGGCCATCGGCCCGGACCGTCGAGATCCAGAATATCTCCGCCCGCTCGAGTAGCGAAACGACATCTCGCCACGGTGTCGGCGTCGCACCGGCGCTGCTGAAGTCAGGGTGGAGCTCCGCAACAGGTTGGCTCGTCATGACGACGACTACCTTACCTCCGTTGCTGGCGCGCTGCGGCTCTCGGCGGAACTGAGCGTCACACCCCGGCGTACTCAGCGTGGTCCAGGCGCAGCACTAGCTCCCGCAGGTCGGCCCAGATATCGATCTGACCTCGGTCGTCCGCCCCTGACTCGGATCAGTGGCGCACCGCCTACTGGTTGAAGTCGAAGGCGGTCAGCATGTCCCCCGCGTGCGCATCGCGCTCTGTCAGCGGCTCGAGATTCCAGCGCTCTTCGATGAGCTTCAGAATCGAAGTCGTTTCATACTGGGTGTGATCGACGAACGCCTTCCTGGCGAATGGCGAGATCACGATGGTTGGCACTCTGACCCCGGGCCCCCACTTGTCGATGACCGGCGGAGCCACGTGATCCCAGCGCCCACCATGCTCGTCATACGTGATGATTATGGCGGTGTCCTGCCAGTACGGGCTGTTCTGGATAGCCGCCACCAGATCAGCAACGTGCTGCTGCCCGTTCAGCAGCGTGGCATAGCCCGGATGCTCGTTGTTGGCGCCGAGTGGCTTGATGAAGGTGACCGCCGGCAAGTTCCCGGTCTGGACGTCCATGTAGTAGTCACCTTCGTCCTTGAGGTGGGCGGCGCGTCCTGGCGTGTCATCCGCGTAGTTGGCGTAAAAAGCAAACGGCTGGTGGTGAAACTGGAACAGCGGATCGGGATGGCCGATGACGGCATTGTCCCAGCCACCGGAGTACCACGCCCACGCTACGCCGGCATCGTTGAGACGATCGCCGATCGTGGGCACGGTCTGCTCCGGGACGAGCATGGAGGTGTCGGTGACGTTGGCCGGGTGGGGCGTATTGATCGAATACGACGTGTTGACGGCATAGCCATCCGGCGTGACTTGTCCGTCCTTGGTCATGATCCCATCGGGCCCGAGCTGCGCCACAATACTGCGGGGCGCGTCAGGCCACGTTGGCGCGCACGCACAGATCATGAACTGGTGGTTGAGGAATGAGCCCCCGAACCCTGAGTGGAAGAAGTTGTCCATCATGGTGAACTGCTGCGCGAGCTTGCCCTCCGGCATATTGGTCGCGTCGTAGTAGCTCATCACCAGTCCGGCCGCGTCGCTCCAGGCGACGAACCTGTCCATTTTGCCGCCATCGATCTGGTACTGTTCCTGGTAATAGCGGTGCACCAGGTCCCCCGTCAGCTGGTTGGCGCCGACGTATCTGGTTGCGTCGAACGCCTCAACTGGCATGTCAGCCGGGAACCGCGGATCCGGCACGGCAGGCGAGAAGTTGGTGTTGAGCGGCTGCGGGAGCGTCCCGTACGGCTTGCCGTCCTTATCGACCTGCTGGGTTGTCGGGCCGGCATTATCCAGACCGTTCGCGCCGGGGAAGTGGCCGTACAGACTGTCGAAGCTCCAGTTCTCCTGGTAGATCACCACGATGTGGTTTATCTTCTGGAGGCCGTTGGTCTGCGCCATTGATGGTGACGTGGGTGCAAGTAACAGCGTGACTGTAAACGCCATGCTGACGGCGGCAATCACTCGCATGCGGCCAATTGTGACAGACTTCGCTTTGCGGCAA
>JAFAOS010000208.1 GCA_019247515.1 Chloroflexota bacterium
GGCAGCTCGACCTGGACCTTGGCCCAGGCCAGGTCGCGCAGCGCGAGCGCCCGCTGGCCGCTCTCGAGCAGGTATGCCGCGATCATCGTGTCGAATGCGAGGCCCTGGACGTCGACGCCGTGGCGCGCCAGCACCACCATGTGGAACTTGGCGTTGTGCGCCCGCTTCGGCACCGCCGCGTCCTCGAAAAGCGGGCGCAGGCGTTGGAGGGCCGTGTCGCGATCGAGCTGCTCGCCGTTCTGGCTGTGTCCCAGGGGGACATAGGCGGCCCGCTCACCAGCCGCCAGCCCGACGCCTACCATGTCCGCGCGCATCGGCAGCAGCCCGGTCGCCTGGATGTTGAAGGCGAACGAGCCATGCTCACGAATGCTGGCAATGAAGCTGTCCAGTGCGTCGAGCGTGGTGATCGTCTCGCCAACCGAGTTGACAGCTTCGCCCTCGTCGCTTTCGACGAGTCCATCGAACAATCCCGCCTGCGGCCGACCGTTCTTCGGCAGCGGCGGCGGGGCGATCTTCGGAATACGGTCGATGAGCGACTTGAAGCTGAGCTCCTGGAAGATGCCGATGACTTCCGGCCGACGCAGCTCTTTGAGGCGCACCTTTTCGACGTCGAGGTCAACCGGCAAATCGGTGACGATGGTGGTCAGCCGCTTGGCCAGGAGGACCTGGTCGCGCAGCGGCTCGAGCAGGTCGCGCTGCTTCTGGGGCACCGTGTCGAGGTTGTCGAAGAGCGACTCGACGCTGCCGAACTCCAGCAGAAGCTTCTGAGCGCCTTTGTCCCCGATGCCGGCCACGCCGGGGATGTTGTCGGTCGCGTCACCACGAATGGCCTTGAAGTCCGGCACCTGTGAGGGCCGCAAGCCACCGTACTTCTCGGTCACCTTCGCCTCGTCGTACAGGATCGTGTCCGTGATGCCGCGCCGCGAAGTCAGGACTTTGACTTTCGGATTGACCAGTTGCAGCAGGTCGTTGTCGCCGCTCAGGATCGTCGTCTGCAGCCCCTGTTCGGCGGCTTTGACCGACAGCGCGCCGAGCACGTCGTCGGCCTCGTAGCCTTCGACTTCGAACATCGGGATCTGCATCGCCTCCAGCACGCGCCGGCTCCAGGTGACCTGGTCGCGCATGCCTGGCGGCGCCGCGGTGCGCGTGCCCTTGTAGGCGGCGAAGTCATTCAGGCGGAACGTCGGGCGGCTCATGTCGAAAGCGGCCGCCGCGAACTGCGGCTTCAGGTCCTCCAGCGCCTTGAGCAGCATGCTCGTGAACGCGTAGACCCCGGTGGTCAGCTCGCCCTTCGCGTTGGTGAACGGACGCCCGAGCTCCTGCAGCGCGTAGAAGCCGCGATACACCAGCGAGTGCCCGTCGATCAGCATCAGCACGCGGTCAGGCATTCGGCAAGCTCCAGACCGTGCCGCCGAGCCGTACTTCAGCCGCGCCGAGTCGTTCGGCCAGCTTGCGCTCGTTCTGATCGAAGGCCGCCTGAAAGGTCTCCGAGTCGAGCGCGTCGGTCCACATGACCAGCGCGTCTTCGCCGTTGTCGCTGTAGTAGCGGCGGCGGACACCCATCTCCTTGAACGTGTACTTGCGGTACAGGTTCTTGGCGACCGTGTTGGTGGCCCGCACTTCGAGCGTCATCCAGCGCGCGCCAATCTCGATGGAGCGATGGATCAGCGCCACCAGCAGGAACTCGCCGACGCCCATGCCGCGCACGTCGGGGTGTGAAGCGATCGTGGTGATGTGCGATTCGTCGGTCATGATCCAGATGCCCGCGTAGCCAACGATGCTGCGCAGCTCCTCCTCCAGCTGAGCGGAACGGGGTGGCTCGGGCGGTCGCAGCAGGCGGCTCAACTTGCCGATCAGGTCGCCCGATTGGGGCGGCGGGCTGGGCGGCGGAGGCTGGGGGGCCGCGACCTGATCGCCGAGGCGTCGCACCACGACGTAGTGCGCCATGCGGTTCTCGGTGATCTCACGCCGATACGCGTTCTGCGGCCACGGCTGTGGAAACGACAGCTTTTCGATCGCACTGACCGCTTGGATGTGCTCCAGGCGCATTGGCTCGACGACGAACGCGGTTGCGACCTTCACGGTGACGCAAAGTGTACCCCTGTTGCAGGCTGGTTCTCGAACTTACGTCAGCCTACGTGACGTACACCGCATCCAGGGCGCGCGCGTCGCCCGGAACGCCAGCTTCGGCCAGGCGCCAGCCCAGCTCGGCCAGGAACCCGGCTCGCCGCGCGGCGGCTGCCAATGGCGCCAATCTGACGTTCGGGTTGCGCCGCAGGGACTCGCGGTCGTCGGCGCGAACCTCTCCGACCACAACAGTTGGGATACTGACCAGGTCGACGAGCTGCGCGCAGGTGGCCAGGCGTGGGTCGCCCTCGGCCGCGCCGTTGGCATACACCGCCGTCGCGTACCGCCCGCGGCCTGCCTCGGTCACCGCGCGTATGGGCAGCTCCGAAGGTTCAGCGGCGAGTGCGACGACGTCGAGCGTGCCGAGGCCCCAGGCCGGGATGGCCAGTCCGCCGGCCATGCCCTTGGCGACGCTCAACGCGACCCGCACGCCAGTGTAGGAGCCGGGCCCGCGTGCGACGACGAGCCCCGTCAGGTCGTCGGCGGTGCGTCCGGTGCGCTCGAGCGCAACGCCGATCTCGATCAGCAGGCGCGTCGAGTGCTCGCGGCCGGCGAGCCAGGTCGTCTCGGAGAGCACCCGCTCCCCGTCAAAGACGGCGACGCTGGCGGTGCTGGTCGAGGTATCCAGGGCGAGCAGAAGCGGTGTCATTCGGGATCGAAGGCTGCCGCTCGTCGCAAACGCTCATCCCCGCTCGTGAGCTCGACGCGCCGCCCGTCCCCGTCTTCTGCTTTGATGAGCAGTCTGGCGCCACCCAGGCGCAAGTCGCCGGGGAGCCGTTCTGCCCACTCCACGGCGGTCACCCCCTCGCCGAACAGGTGCTCCTCGAGGGCTTCGAGCAGCTCGGGTTCGATGCGGTCGAGTCGGTACAGGTCGACGTGGTACAGGACCAGGCGCCCGGTGTACCGCGTTTCGATGACGAAGGACGGGCTGCCCACGGGGGTGGTGATGTCCAGGCCGTGTGCCAGCCCCTGGACGAAGGTTGTCTTGCCGGCGCCGAACGGCCCTTCGAGCAGAAAGCGGTCCCCCGCCTGCGCCACCTGCCCCAGGGCGCTGCCCAGCCGGCGCATGTGCTCGGCGGTGGGCACGCGCACCACGACGGTCGTGGCCGTCATCCCCGCCGCAGCGATGGATCGGCGGTGGTCTCGGAATGACCGTCGGCCGCGGACTCCTCCTCGGGCGTCCGCGGACGTGCGAACGTGTGATTCGCGACGACCTCGCTGAAAACCGTCGCGTTCGGCACCAGCACCTGGATGTTGTCGACGGTGCGCAGCTGCGTCGTTCGCACGCCGATGTTCTCGACGACGCCGGTCTGCTCCTTGACCTTGATGGTGTCCCCGACGCGAAACGGCCGTTCCAGCAGCAGGTACACGCCACTGAAAAAATTCTTCAGGATGTCCTGCAGCGCCAGGCTAAAGGCCAGGGTCACCGCGCCGAGAACGGCGACCAGACCGGTGGGATTGACGCCGAGAATGCCGAGGACGACCAGCGCCGTGATCACGAGCCAGATGACCAGCAGCGCGCGCTTGACCAGGATCTGCGTGCCAACGTCGACATGCGCGCGCCGCATGCCGCGGCCGACCCAGTTCAGCGTGATGCGCATCGCGATCAGCGACACGATCACGACGACGAGCGCTTGCGCCTCGAGGAAGCCGCCGGCGGCCAGCGTGGTGAAATCGGCCAGCGTCATCGGACCCAGTCTAGAAGTCCGGCCGTTGCTCGACCGCGTTCACAGGACGGGGCCACCGAGCGCCCGCGTTCAGACGGTCGGCGTCAGGAGGGTCGGCGTCAGGACGGTTCGGGCGCCTGTTGGGCCATCAGCAAGCGCGCTTCTTCGCCAACGCCCAGGTCCTCGCAGTCGCGATACGTCGAATACAGGGCCTTGTTGACCAGGCGCATGTGCCAGTCACCACCATCGGCAACGTTGACCATGTCACGCCGCTGGCGCTGCAGGTGCGAGAGCCGCATCAAAAAGTGCAGCTGGGTCGGTGAATACGACTTGAGGTTGCTACCGGCACCCTGGGGGAGTCTGGGCAGAATGTTTCGGGCATTCGTTTGCTCGGCCTTCATGCCTTCTCCTCCTCGGACATTCTCAGACTCAGTCGGGTTCACGCCTGCTCTCGCGCCTCTAGACTAGTCTACCAGCGGATCGACCCTCTCTCCGCCCATTCGGGGCGGACGAACGATGCGCGCATCATAGGCCCGGCCCGGGCAGTGCACAAGATTTGGCTGCGTCACAATCAACTTTGGGGAAGACGCCAGCCCGTTTCAGTACACTGCCGTGCGCGAGCGACGCTCCCTGTCAGCGGGTCATGCGGACCTCGAACTCAACCTGGTTGTGACAAGACGGTTGCGAATAGTTGCCGGCCTCAATCCTGAACGGGAGCGCGCTTTGACCCCTCGATTGCGCTTTGCAGTCTGTACGCTTGCTATGGTGGTTGTGGCCGCGTGCGGCCAGATTGGCGCGCCGGCCAGTCAGCCCACCCCGACTCGTCCGTCGGCCGCGGCACCGTCGTCCGCGCAACTTTCGAACGCGCTCAGCCCGCTGCCCAAGCCGGCAGCCTCACCTTCAACCTCGTCGGCGGCCGGCGCGGCCGCCCAGGGAGCAGCACCCGTGGCAACTGGAGCGAAGCAGTTCTCGGCGCCTCCGCCGATGACTATCGATACCTCTAAACACTACACGGCAACAATCGACACTAGCATGGGCACGATGAAAGCCGACTTGTTCGCGAGCGAAGCGCCCATGACGGTGAACAACTTCGTCTTTCTCGCGCAACAAGGCTTCTACAACGACGTGACCTTCCATCGTGTGATCAACAACTTCATGATTCAGACCGGTGACCCGACTGGTACCGGTACCGGCGGGCCCGGCTACCGCTTCAACGACGAGCCCGTCAAACGCCAGTATTTGCGGGGTACATTGGCGATGGCCAACGCGGGCCCGAACACGAATGGGTCACAGTTTTTTATCGTGCAGAAAGACTACCCGCTGCCGCCGAACTACACGATCTTTGGTCAGCTGACCGACGGCCTGGACGTCCTGGACAAAATCGCTACGAGTCCCACGGGCCAGGGGAAAGGCGGCCCCGACACGCCGAAGACGCCGATCACGATCAACTCCATCACCATCGAAGAGTCGTAAGCCTCAGCCGACCAGGCTGGGGGTGACTTCGCGGACGCGGGCGACGATCGCGGGCAGCACCTCCAGCAGGCGCGCGACGTCGGCCTCCGTGGTTCGCACGCCGGTGGTCAGCCGCAGGCTGCCGCGCGCCTGGGTTTCAGGCAGCCCGAGCGCGCAGAGGACGTGCGAGATCTCGAGCGTTCCCGACGTACACGCCGAGCCGCTCGACGCGTAGATGCCTTCCTGGTCCAGGTTTAGCAGCAGCGACTCGCCGTCCGCGCCCTCAATGGCGAAGCTAGCGCTGTTCGGCATGCGCTGCGTGGGATGCCCGGTCAGCTGCGCGCCGTCGATCGAAGCCAGGATGCCCTCGATCAGTTGATCGCGCAATCGAGAAACGTGCGCGACGCGCTCGGCCTGCTCCGCGTACGCAAGCTCGAGCGCCACGGTCATGCCGACGATGTACGCCACGTTTTCGGTCCCGGCTCGAATGCCGCGCTCCTGTCCGCCACCGCTCAGCAGGTGGACCAAGGGCGTCCCACGACGCAGGTACAGCAGCCCGACGCCCTTGGGCGCGTAGAACTTGTGGCCGGAGAGCGCCAGCGAGTCGACGCCCAGCGCCTGGACGTCGAGCGGCATCAGACCGCCAGCCTGCACCGCGTCGGTATGGACCACCGTGTGCGGATTAGTTGCTTTTACCACCCGGGCAATCTCAGAGACTGGCTCGATCGTTCCCACCTCGTTGTTGGCGTACATGATCGAGACCACCGCGGTGTCGGGTCGGACGGCGGCCGCGACCTCGGCGGGGTCGACCCGGCCGTGGTGGTCGACCTCGACGTAGCTGATCTCGAAACCCTGGTGTTTTTCTAGCCATTCGCACGCGTGCAGCACCGCGTGGTGCTCCACCCGCGAGGTCACCAGGTGCTTCCAGCCGCGCTGCTCGGCGAGCGCCATGGCGCTGCCTTTGATGGCCAGGTTGTCGCTTTCGCTGCCGCAGCCGGTGAAGATGATTTCGTTGGCGCGGCAGTTCAGGACCTGGGCGCAGCGGTCGCGAGCGTTGTCCAGCGCCCGTCGGGCGCGGCGGCCAACCGCGTACACGCTGGACGGATTCCCCCAGTCCTCGAGCCAGAAGGCGCGCATCGCTTCGAAGACGCGGGGATCGACAGGCGTCGTCGCCGCGTTATCGAGATAGACCGGCTCGGCCATGGACGCTGCAGATTCTAGACCCGAGCTAGCGAAATCTGCCTGATCTGCCCGCGGATCAAGTCGACAATCGCGACGCTCGGGCCGCCTTTGCCGGGGAACGGAAGGCCCGCGGTGCCCACGTTGAGGCAATAGCGCGCGTCTGGTTCGAGGGTGACGCACTGCGCGTCCGCGACCTGGGCGCCGTCGCGCCAGACCCGCGCGTGGTGGCTGTGGCCGAATGCCCAGATCTGCGCCTCCCGCTGCTCCATCTCTGGCCAGACGCGGACGAACCCGCGGCCGATCTGGCTCGTACTGAGCGAGGGCGTCAGCCGCGGGTCTCCGTGACTGAGCAGCAGCTTGCCCACCTGGGCGACCCGCGGCAGCTCCAGGACATACGCCCTGGAGCCGGCCGAGACGCGATCCTGCCAGTCCAGGTCGCGATTGCCGACGATCGCGACGTTGGCCACCTGCTTGATGCGCCGGATACAGCCGTCGGAGTCGCCGCGGCCGAGGTAGTCGCCGAGAAAGGCGAGCCTGCGCGCGCCCGTGGACGCCAGCACCTCGATAGCCGCCTCCAGGGCAGGCAAGTTGCCGTGGACATCGGAGATGAGCCCCCAGACGTCGGCCGCGTCATCGCCGGTCACAGGCGATGAGTGTCCCACACAGGAACACCATCATCGCCGCTGGCGGCGTGGGGAGGTGCCCTCCGACATCCGACGTGACGATCCCAACGGGAAGGAACAGTTTCCTCGCCGCTGGCGGTGTGGGAACGGTGTCCTCCGACATACATCGTGAGGAGCCCATGGGGGGAACTGCTTCATCGACGCCGGCGGTGTGGGGAGGTGTTCTTCGGCATCCGAGGTGACGGTCCCAGAGGGAGGGAACTGGTTCCTCGCCGCTGGCGCATGGGGACCGTCGGAGTGTCTGGGAAGAGGTCCGCCCGCTGGGGTGAACCACGGCACATCTCCTGGCAACCTTCCCGTGGGGTCCCCTCCGGGGAACAAATTTTGACATCCTGTTTACAACATTCCGGTCATGTTGCTAGACTGCGCGCAGGTGCGACGGTCGCTCGGGGGCGGGTGTCGCGCTCGCCGGCTTGACCCTGACCGGCCTTCGACCACCCCCGGCTTACCGCAACACCGGTGATGGCGGGAACCGGTGATTCGGGCCAACCAGAGGTTTGCTGTCCGTTGAAGCCGTCTGTATCCCCATGTCCGTAGCTCAACCTGTCCAGCGCCCGGCGGCGCTTGGTACCCCCTTCGGCGCGATGGTCACCCGCCAGCTGTCGATGTGGCCGTTCGCCGCCCGTGTCGCGCGCCTGTGCCTGCTGCTCGATCCGTCGATGGCCGATCAGGCGCTGCGCAACGGCCTGCTGCGCGCCATGCAGCAGGCCTACTTCGGCTCCGACGGCTACTCGCAAACGCGCGCCGTACGCGAAGCCGCGCTGGCCGCGCATTACGTCCTGCGACATCACAATCGCGATGTGTTGCCCATGGAGCAGGTCAATGCCGCCGCCGTCGTGGCCGCCGTGCGCGGTGAGGTGGCCTTCGTGGCGCTCGCCGGCCACGCCGCTGCCTTCGCCTGGCGCGCTGGTGAGCTGACCGGGCAGCGCGGCCTTCCCCGCCAGCCACGTCCGCTCGGACTCGAACAGGACCCCGTAATTACGCTGTGGCGGACTCCGCTGCGCGACGGCGATCGGCTGGCGCTGGTCTGCGGCGCGACCTGGCGGCCCGATTCGCAGCGTGCCATCGAGAAAATTCTCGCCGAAGCGCCGTCAACCCCCTCGGCGGAAGACCAGCTTGCCGAGGTACTCGGCGATGCGCGTCCGGCTGGCGTCCTGGTCGTCGCGCCCGCGTCCCCCAACCCGCGCGTTCCCCAGTTGCGACTGCTGGCCGGCCACGACCATGCCGAAGCCACCGTGGACGACACACCGGCTGTCCCAACGGTGCCAGGTCGCCAGCGGCTGTCGCCTGGTCGGTGGATCGTGCCACTGCTCGGTCTGATCCTGCTGGCGATGATCGCGCTTGCCACGCTGGCGATCGTGCCGCAGCCCGGCGCGCTGGCTAGCCACGTCGAGGGTGTCAGCCCGCGGATGGCCATCCGACTGGGATCTTCAGCGGACAACGTCGTCGACCTGGCAGTCGGCGACGCGGCGCTGTACACACTGGACGTAGGCGAAGGCGCGGTGCGCGCCTTTTCGCTGGATGGTCTCGAGCAGCAGCCCGCGCCTGAGACGCTCCTGGCCCGCGCCGGCATGTCGCTCGACAGCCTGGGCCGCCAACTGGCGTTGCCGGTGGCGATCGAGTACCTGCCCGGTCCGCGGCACGAACCAGGCTCGCTGGCGATTGTCGACCAGTCGCGCGCGCTGGTCCAGGTTGGTGACGACCGCGCGCTGAGCGAAGAAGCGATGCCGACCAGCGCGGAGTGGCAACAGCTCGGCGCACTTGGCTCAGGCGCCACGGGTGAGCTTCTGTTTCTCGACAGCGGCGCGCGCCAGATCCTCGCGTATCCTGCGCTCAATCATGCCCTCGTCGACACGCCGCGCTTGATCCTCGACGCGTCGAGCGCGCCTCGGCTGCCCTTCGACCAGGTCGCTCAGATCGTCAGCGCGGGCGAATCGCTCGTGTTGCGCCTCGACGACGGGAGTGTGCACCGCCTGGGCGCAAACGGCGCCGACCAGCCACTGGCGCTGCGTTCCGCCGACGCGAGCCCACTTTCGACCAGCGCGTTGGCCGCGGATCGCACAGGCGGCCTGTATCTGGCCGATCCGAGCCACGCGAGCATCGTGCAGACCAGCCTCGACGGCACGGTCTTGCGTGAGATGCGCGCACCCGAGCTGGCTGGGGTCCGCGCCATGGATGTCAGCCTCGACGGGCACCGGCTGTACGCGCTGGTTGACTCTGGAGTACTGGTCGTCGATATTCCCGCCGAGTGACGCGCATTCTCGGCATCGAGACCAGCTGCGACGAGACGGCTGTCGCCGTCGTACGTGACGGTCAGGAGATCGAGTCCAACGTCATCGCGTCGCAGACCGACCTGCACGCGCGCTACGGAGGCGTGATGCCCGAGCAGGCCTCGCGCGCGCACCTGCGCGCCATCCTGCCGACCCTTGACGAGGCACTGGCCCAGGCGCATGCGGACTGGGACACCATCGACGCCATCGCCGTCACCCACGGCCCGGGCCTGGCCGGCGCGCTGCTGGTTGGCGTGAACGTGGCCAAAGGCCTGGCATTTGCCCGCCGCAAACCGCTGCTGGGCATCAATCACCTCGAGGGCCACGTGTACGCCAACTGGCTGAGGGCGCCGGATGCACGCCCCGACGAGCCCGCTTTCCCGATGGTGGGTCTGATCGTCTCGGGCGGCCACACGGACCTGGTCGCGGCCACCGGGCACGGCCAGTACCGCCGCCTGGGTCGCACGCGCGACGACGCCGCGGGCGAGGCCTTCGACAAAGTCGCTCGCATGCTGGGCCTCGGCTTTCCAGGCGGTCCGGCGATCGAGCGCGAGGCCGTTGCTGGTGACCCGAAGCGCTTCAAGTTCCCGCGCGCGTGGCTCGAGGCCGATAGCTGGGACGTGTCGTTCAGCGGTCTGAAGACCGCCGTGCTGCACCAGGTGCGCGACCTGGGCGTCGACACCGACCACGCCTCGGCCCAAGAGCGGCGCGCGCACCTGCCCGTGGCCGATCTGGCCGCCAGCTTTCAAGCCGCCGTGGTCGACGTGCTGGCAACCCGCGCGGTGGGCGCCGCGAGGACGTTTGGGGCAACACAACTGGCCCTGGGCGGCGGCGTGGCGGCGAACCGCACGCTGTTGCGAACGGTCGAGGAACGCGCCCAACTGCCCGTCCTGTGCCCGCCGCCCGCACTCTGCACCGACAACGCCGCGATGATTGCCGCCGCCGCCTTCTTCCGTTTCAGGACCGGCGAACGCGCCGATCTTACCCTCGACGTGGACCCAGGCCTCCCCATCGCCTGACTCGTGGTCGTGAGGAGCCCGCGCATGCGCCTCCAAACTTAAACTTGCTAGCAGTCTCTCATTGCAAGTGCTAATTCGAACTTGCTAAGCTAGCGGAGGCTTAGCACTCGCACCTGCAGAGTGCTAACTTTCGACAAAGTCCGGAGGGAGAGGGACATCGCATGGCGAGTCTCAACCTGCGCCCCCTCGGCGATCGAGTGGTGGTCAAACCGCTCGACCGCGAGGAGGTCACTGCTAGCGGCATCGTGCTGCCCGATACCGCCAAGGAAAAGCCCCAGCAAGGCGAAGTGCTGGCGGTCGGCCCCGGCCGCATTCTCGATTCTGGCGATCGCGTCGTGCCAGACGTCAAACAAGGCGAACGGGTGCTGTTCGCCAAGTATTCAGGCACCGAGTTCAAGCTCGACCAGGACGACCTGCTGATCCTGCGCGAAACCGACATTCTGGCCATCGTCACCACCAACGGGAAGTAACGGAGGTTCATCCAGACACATGCCAGCCAAGCAGCTGGAATATAGCGAAGACGCCCGCCGCGCCCTCAAGCGTGGGATCGACGCGCTCGCCGACGCCGTCAAGATCACTCTTGGGCCGAAGGGCCGCAACGTCGTCCTCGACAAGAAGTTTGGTCCGCCGACCATTACCAACGACGGCGTGACCATCGCCAAGGAGATCGAGCTCGAAGATCCCTTCGAGAACATGGGTGCGCAGCTCCTCAAGGAAGCCGCGACCAAGACCAACGACATCGCCGGCGACGGCACCACCACCGCCACCGTGCTGGCCCAGGCCATCGTCAACGAGGGCTTCAAGAACGTCACCGCCGGGGCCAACCCGTTGCTGCTCAAGCGCGGTATCGAGGCGGGCGTGGCGGCGGTCGTCGACAACCTGAAGACGATGTCCACGCCAGTGGCCGACCAGACCAAGATCGCCCAGGTCGCGGCCATCTCCGCGGCCGACGACGAGATCGGCAAGCTCATCGCCGACGTCATGGACAAGGTTGGCAAGGACGGCGTCATCACGGTCGAGGAGAGCAAGTCGCTCAAGTTCGAGACCGAGTACGTCGAGGGCATGCAGTTCGACCGCGGCTACATCTCGGCGTACTTCATCACCGACTCGCAGCGGATGGAGACCGAGCTCGACGAGCCGTACATCCTGATTACCGATAAGAAGATCAGCGCGATCAACGACATCCTGCCGGTGCTCGAGCGCTTCCTGCAGGTGAGCAAGAACCTGGTGATCATCGCCGAGGACGTCGACGGCGAGGCGCTGGCGACGCTGGTCGTCAACAAGCTGCGCGGCACGCTCAACGTGCTGGCGGTCAAGGCGCCCGGCTTCGGCGATCGCCGCAAAGCCATGCTCGAAGACATCGCCACCCTGACCGGCGGCAAGGTGATCTCCGAGGAAGTCGGCCGCAAGCTGGATTCGGCGACCGTCCAGGATTTGGGTCGGGCGCGGCGGGTGTCGTCCAACAAGGATGAGACGACCATCGTCGAGGGGCGTGGCTCCGAGGAAGCGATCAAGGGTCGCATCCAGCAGATCCGCGCCCAGATCACCGACACCACCAGCGACTTCGATCGCGAGAAGCTGCAGGAGCGGTTGGCCAAGCTGGCTGGCGGCGTGGCCGTCATCAAGGTCGGCGCGGCGACCGAGGTGGAGCTCAAGGAGAAGAAGCATCGCGTCGAGGACGCGCTGTCGGCGACGCGCGCCGCCGTCGAGGAAGGCATCGTGCCAGGTGGCGGGACCGCCTTCGTCCACTCGCTGGACGCGCTGGATCCGATCGTCGGCGAGCTGGCCGGCGATCAGAAGACGGGCGCCGCGATGCTCAAGCGAGCGCTCGAGGAGCCGCTGCGCCGCATCTGCGCCAACGCCGGCGCCGAGGGCAGCGTGGTCATCGAAGAGGTCAAGCGCCAGGGCAGCGGCAAAGGCTACGACGCCGCCAGAGGCGAGTACGCCGACATGGTCGAGCGCGGGATTATCGACCCGCTCAAGGTGACCCGCAGCGCGCTGGAGAACGCCGCGTCGATCGCGACGATGATCCTGACCACGGAGACGCTGATCACCGAGATTCCCGAGAAGACCCCCGCACCGGCCGCGCCGCCGATGCCCGAGTACTAGACGTCGGTCGACTTACCCACCCCCTGCCCCCTCCCTCTCTATCTCAGAGAGGGAGGGGGTTCTTTTCTTTTGGATGGGGGCTGCGCCCCCAACCCCCCGCGGCTTTCACGAGCGGATTTCCAAGGCCGGCAGCCGACTCGCCGAGACCCCGGCGGGGGATTTTCCAAGGGGCGGCAGCCGACTCGCCGAGACCCGGCGGGGGATTTTTCAAGGGGCGGGCGGCACCGACTCACCGAGACCCA
>JAFAOS010000210.1 GCA_019247515.1 Chloroflexota bacterium
GGGGCGGCAGTCCGTGCAAGTCGGCGTAGAGCGGCGACGCCAGCGGCTGCCTTGGGTCCGCATCACCCAGATACTCACGCGCCTGCAGGTGCAGGTCTTCGGGCGTGAAGCACGGGTCGATACCCACCTTCGTGCGCATCGTTTCCCCCGTGCAGGCCAGGTCGGTCCAGGGCGAGACGCACACCAGCGCCGCCGGCAGCGGCAGGCCCGCGTCCCCGGCCGAGACCGCGAGCGCGATCGTCAGTCCGCCGCCGGCGGAGTCGCCCGCAACGACCACCCGCGCCGGATCGGCGCCGTCGTCCTCAATGAGCCAGCGGTAGACGGCCAGCGCGTCGCTCTGCGCAGCGGGGAAGCGGTGCTCCGGCGCCAGGCGGTAGGCCGGCAGTAGCGCCCGGACGCCCGCGGCCTGCGCCACCTGCTCGGCCACCAGCCGGTGCGTGACGAAGGAGCCCGCGGCGTACCCGCCGCCGTGGAGGTAGAGCAGCACCGCGTCCGTCTCGACACCCGGCGGGACGATCCACTCGGCCGGAACGCCGCCCGCCATCACTCGCTCAACGCGCGTCCCAGGCGGCAGCCGGGCGACGCCGATCAGCCGGTCCATGCGCCGGCGGCGTACCCCCGGGGGTAGCGCCGGGTTAGCCATGTAGTGAAAGAGCAGCCGCGTGATCTGCCGCCAGAGGCGACTCTGGAGGCCCGGGCGTTCGGGCGGGACGAACGGCGCCACGTCTTGGCCTTCCGCGCTCATCTCGGGTGTGGCTTGGTACCAACGCTCGCGGGCATCGCCGTACTCGCCGCGCCCACCATGCGCGGCCGGGATCGGCGCGCGCCCGCAAATGCAGTGTACGTGCGGCGTGGTCGCGGTGCCGCACCCGCGGCACGTTCCAGACCATTTCTGTTAGGCGCGCTTACGCTTACTTTGCTGAATGAGCTCCGGCCCCAGTCAGTGAAGGCGACGCGCCACTCTGGACTCTGGGCGTACTCGTTGATGCAGCTGTGCTGCAGGAACGAGCATTTCCGTCGGGCTCGCAGAAACGCCCTTGCGCACGACGAGATACATCACCACTGGGTCGTCCTGGCAGATGCGCTGGCGGGCGTTCTCGGGCGGATCGTGATGGTCCGTCAAGATCGGCATCGGATCCTCCCCCAACGTGATCTGGCTAGCAGCACATTCACGGTTCTGCTGGTTGGGAACGGTGTACGGTTCCTTGCTGATAGGCTTTTTCAGAGGCACGCTTGAGGCGCTGCAAGGAATCCTCCACGCTTGCAGCCACTGGTTTCGCGCCGAATCTTTCGAGGAACCAACCCCACCAGCCTGGTGGGAAGACGAAGTCTCAACCATATTGGACGCGACGCGTGGTGGCATGGACGGGAGAGCAGGTGATGTGCGCCTTCTCTTGCAGCCCCAATGGGAAAAAGGCATGCAACCCGAGTTGGTGCGTTTCGGGGTTGACCGCTTCGACCTGAAAGACGAAGTGCCAGGTGCGGCCGAAGGCTTTTCCGGCGAAGGAGATTCTCTGGCCTGCGGTAGCTGGACCTTCTGGCTCGCTCTGTTCCACCTGGACCTCGGCCCACTCGGAAAAACGTTCCCATTCGATCAGGTTTTGCCAGACGACCTCGACCGGGGCTGCGACGATGGCCACGGGACAAACCGTGATGCCCATCAGTGTCTCCTTCGCTACCTTACGGGATTTCGTGTGCCGATCTCCTCGTCTCCACAACGCTTGACGCAAGCAGCCGCCATTGTCAGGCCGGACATTTCCTGGCGACCACGTACACCGCGTTCCTCTCCGTGAGTAATTCTCCACGGAATTGCATGGTGCGTGCGTTGGACAGTGCTTCGGTTTGCAGGTCGGCAAGCGCCTCAGGTGCCAGGCGTTCCAGTGCCGCGCGAAAGAACAGCGACCAGCGCTCTTGCCACCAGTCCTCCGGACTGGCGTAGGCGAACGCCTTCGTCTCACTCTGGAGCGAGATATCGGCAAAAGCGGCGGCTGCGAGGCGTGCGGCCAGTTGTCCAGGGGTGTCCATCTCACGACCGGGGTTCAGGGGAGAAGAGCCGGAGGACGACGGCAGGAAACGTCGGA
>JAFAOS010000093.1 GCA_019247515.1 Chloroflexota bacterium
ACGGCCCAGTTGCCCGGCTGCATCTGGACGATGCCGACAATGCCGCCGTTGTGCGGCACGTACATGTTCGGGTTGCGACCGAAGTCTGTTTCCTCTTTTTCGAGGCCGGCCAGGATGCTCCAGTCCAGACCACACCCCGAGCTGGCAGCAACCTGCTGCATGAGCAACCACTGATCGACAGGCAGGTCGGTATTCGTCTGACCGACAACCGAGGTCGTCAGCGTCACCGTCGTCGGCCACGCGGCGATGGTGACGATCAGCATGCCAGCTGCCAGCAGGACCAGGGCTCCAACTAGCACCGCAAGCCAACCTGCCAGGCGTCGACCAGCGCTCGAGGTGGCGAGCGGAACGACGATGGTGAGCATCACTCGCCTGCCGCCCTTCCGCCGCGGCCAAAGCCTTTGGTCGCGACGGCGCTACCACCGCCGGTCCCTCCGTCCATCCCGCTGAGACCGACCGGGCTGGCCATGACGCGCGGTACTGAGGTCGGCGACACGCTGGACGCCGCCGCATTTGTCATCGCGCCGGCGGAGGCCGCAGCTCCGGCGGCGCCAGGGGCCGCAGCGAACAAACCTGCGCGACTGGCGAGCAACGCGGTCTCCACCAGGCCGCTCAGGCCGACACGCGCCAATCCACCGGCCAACAGCTCGGGCGAGTTGGCAGCCAGGAAGAGCAAACACAGGCTGATCAGCAGCGAGACCGGGTTACTGCCGGTGGAGCCGGCAAAGCCCCACGCCAGTTTGAGCGCCGCGACCACGACGACCTGGGCAAACAGCGTCGTCCAGAACTTCTGGTGCCAGCGGTCAGCCATGCCCCGCGTCTGCGGCAGGATCCAGCACAGCTGGGCAGCCGGAGCGAGCACCAGCAGCACCATCAGCATGGCTATGCGGCCGGCCATCTTCAGGTAGAGACACACCCAAACCAGGAGGAACGCCACCAGCAGCAGCGCCATCAGCCAGCTGTCCTCAAGCGTCGGCGTATGCGAGAACAGATCCGCGAGCGAGCCGGAACTGGCCGCCAGCAACTGATTACAGGCCGCGTTGTTCAGGTCGATGGCCAGCGCCGTCCAGTGCGGCGCCGAGTTGGCCAGACCAGCGCCCAGGACCAGCCGCGGGAGGACCTCGCGTGCCTCCAGATAGCCGCCACCCAGCTGGGGCTGCAGCAGGACGTTGAGGCCCATCCAGAAGATGACCAGCGCGACCACGGCGTTGGACATCTGCAGCACGGTGTGCTGGAGTGCGGTCACGGTGGACTGCTGGTAGGTCCAGTCGGGCGGCGTGGTGGTCACCAGGTTGGCGTCGTTGACCAGCTGCTGCAGGCTCTGGCGCGCGCCGTCGGTGGCCTGCTGAAAACCGTGGACCAGGAAGCCATCGAAGAGCCCATTGGCCTGGTCCTGGCTCAGAGTCGGGAAGGTCGGGCCTGTCGAATGTGATGGCTCACTGGAGGGCGATGCGGGTATGGCTGGATCCGACGTGGGCGCCGGCGTCGGCGCGCTGTCGGGATCCGGCGCCGTGTCGATGGCTGTTGACGGCGCATCGAAGGTTGCTGTCGCCGACTGCGCCGCGGCAGGCACGCTCAGCGTCGCCGTAAGAACGCCGGCCACAAAGACGATCGCCAATCTCATCACGACGTTCCCCAGCCGAAGTCGACCAGCCAGTAGTCGTGCGCAGGCCCGCTGCTCGAGTCTCGATTGGTGATGACCAGCGCCCGCTGGTGGGCCACATCCCAGCGCACGCCATAGTCGGTCGGATCTGGCGCTGGCACATCGACGTTGGCCAGATCGCGGGCGTTGCCCTGCGCGTCTAGCTCGCGCAAGCGCAGACCGGTCTCCTGACTGCCTGGCAGTCCGAGAGCAAGCAGGCGTCCATCAGATCGCCACAGCGGTGCGATGCTCGACGTCGTGCCGAAGGGGTGCCCAGGTGCACCGGCCGGATCCGCCAGAAACAGACCGGCCGGGTTCTGGCTGAACGGAGAAGTGGACATTGCCGCTGGCGTCTGCCCGACGCGCGCGCCGTACAGCACGCGACCGTCAGGCGCCCACGCCACCGGCGCGACAGCCGGCCCGAGCAAACCGTCGTGATTCAGGTCGCCCAGGTAATGGAAGTCACCGTCGACCGACAGGGTGCACACGGCGGCCAGGCTGGCGGTATGGACCACGAATGCGACCGTCCGGCCGTCAGGGCTCCATACATACGTGTCGGGCGCGACCTCGCTGGGCAGGAGCGCCAGGTCCTGCTCAGTACCACTTGCAACGTCGAGCCAGTGGATCGCCGTGCGCGTGGCGCCGCCGACGACGAGCTGACGCCCAATCACGAGCAGGTGGGTCTGGTCGGGCGCCCATTCCAGGTCGACCAGTTGCTCAGCGGGGTCGATGACCGACCACACATGCTTTGCCGCGACGTTGGCACCTGGGGGGATCAACCACACCTCGCCCGTGGCAACGTGGTCGGACAACACGCTGGGGTTACTGGAGGACGGCGTGTCTCGCGACTGAAGCACAGCGACCGCCTGGCCGTCAGGGCGGATGGCCAGTGGCGCATGGGTGGCGATCTCACCGAGACGCTCAGCGGCAAGGTGGGCATCCGGGTCAAGCGTCCAGGCCTGAAACTCCTCGCCCGGCAGCTGGAGCACCAGCCCGAGCCGACCGTCTGCGAGGAACCGCGCGTTAATCAGCGCGGCGCCAGGCAGGGCAGATCGCAGGTATTGGACGATCGGGTGGCTCCGCCACAGCGGCAGGTCCAGGTGCGTACCGGCGACCGGGACCTCGACCTGACGCGTCTCGGCGATGGCGTCAGGCCCCTGAAGCGTGACGGTGTGCGGCCCTGGCGCAAGCGCGATGGCCGTCGGCACCACACCACGAGGCTGGTCGTCCACGAGCAAACTGGCGCCGCTCGGAGTAGTGGAGACCTCGAGTTCGGCGTGTACCGCCGCGGGATCGGCAACGGCTGTGGCTGCTCCGGGGGACCGCGCGACCCACGTGAGGCCGACGCCGCCGGCCAGGAGCAGGAGGCCACCGAGCAGCACAACCAGCTCGGCCCCACTCGGCCGGCCAAAAGTGATGCGAACAGGCAGCGCGTCGAGGAACTGACGCATGAGTGGCGCCAGTGTCCAGGGTGGTCAGTTGCAGAAAACTTGCTTGCGAGGCGGACGCCGACCCGTCTACATGCGAAAAAACTTGCTGCACGTATCGAGCGGGTGAATTCCTTGCCAAAAAACTTGCTGCAAGCTTGCTTAGTCGACTCGGCAGGTCAACTAAGCAAGACCTCGCGTGATGGATGGACGGCATCGCTAGAACCGCCGTATGGCGCTCAATACGACGCTGAGATCGGGGCTGTGACACGCGCACCCGGCGTGCCGAGGGGTCGCGTGGAGCTTGGGCTTGAAGAGCTGACGGTACGCTTCCAGCGACGGACGCATGCTCATTCTCCTGGTCGATGACGACCGATCACTGGTTGATCTGCTCGCCTATGCTCTGCGACTTCAGGGCTTCGAATCGGTGCCCGCCTACGGCGCGGCGATGGCGCTGGAAGTCTTCGAGCAGAAGCAGCCGGATCTAGTCGTACTCGACCTCAACCTCGGCATTGGCAATGGTCTGGACGTCCTGAAGGCGCTACGTACTCGCAGCCAGGTGCCCGTCATCATCCTGACGGCGGCTGACGGCGACGAGGACAAAGTGCGCGGACTTAACCTCGGAGCCGACGACTACGTCACCAAACCGTATAGCCACAACGAGCTCATCGCCAGAATACGAGCGAACCTGCGCCGCGTCGGAATCGAGCCGCCCCCAGGGCGGCCGGCGCAGACGCGCTGGGAGGTCGGGTCGATCGTGCTCGACACGAGCACCCACTCGGTGTTCAAAAATGGGCGGCGCGTAAGCCTGACGCTGACGGAGTTCCGTCTCTTGTTCGTGCTTATTCAGCACGCGGGTACGGTAGTCTCAACGGCAACCTTGCTCAAGCAGGTGTGGGGTGACCCGGACACTGCTGGCACCAACGATGTCGTCCGAGTAACGGTGTACCGTCTGCGGCATAAGTTGGAGGACGGCCCAACACACCCCGAACTGCTGCACACGATATCTGGCGTTGGGTTTCTATTTGGGCTCAGGTCGTGACATTCTCATAAGGCTGTCAGGTCTGCGCCTGCCGAGTTCGCTCGTCCATGCTCCGACGGAATTCCGAAGACGGCTCGGCATGGACGCGAAGCAGCTGGTCAAGTTCAGCAGGCGCCGGTATCAGCGCGTCCTGTGCGGACAATGCTTTACCGGCGCAGCCACGTTCAGCAGAAGAGTCCGACGAACGACACTCCACCTGTGAGCCGAGATGCGGAGGCTACTGACCTGATGGCTCGCAATCTAGCCGGCCTGCATCCGGCAGCCACAGTGGAGTCGCTTACTTACTTGCTAAATGGCCGGCGGCGTTAGCCGTCGGACCAGGTTTGTCGTCGTAAAGCAATCGTTGTCATAGGCGGCCAGCAAGCCAACTTGGCTCCCCGTCGCCCGTGTTGAAGAATGCATCCCTGGAGAGACCTCCGCTTGCGGACGTCGAGGCAATGAAGCTTCTACTTGTTGGAACCTACTCCAGCGCGCTGCGCCGGTTGATCGATGACTTCGACGATATCGAACTCGTCGAGAGTGTCGCGCTCGGCCCGCCGGCACCAAGGGCCGCGAGAGACCTGCGTCCCGAGGTCGTCCTAGTCGCGATTGAGCGGCCACCCAACTGGGCGCTGATGACCGTACGTGACCTGGCGGCGGGCTCGCCCCCGTGGACGATCGTGGCGCTGGTTGATCGATGGGAGGAGGACGTCATCCACCAGGCCGTCCTGGCCGGGGCGCGCGATGTGCTGCCTCGGCGATCGTCCGCTATGGAACTTCGCACGGCGTTGTTCCGCGCCCGCCGCGCTCAGCTCGAGGAGAGGTCGGGTGCCCCGGAGGACATTCCGCGCGCGACCGGCTCGGTGGTAGCCATCTTCGGTGCCAAGGGTGGCGTCGGCCGGACGACATTGGCCACCAACCTCGCACTCGGTCTGGCCACGACGAACTCAGCCCGCGTGACACTGGTCGATACGGACGTGGCCTTCGGGGATGTGGCCCTGGCCCTCAATATCGAGCCTACGCCAACGCTTCTGGACACCCTCGCCGACGGCGTGCTCGATGACCACGACAAGCTTCGGGCGCAGCTGTTAGAAGGGCCAAAAGACCTGCTGGTGCTGCCGGCGCCGGTGGCAGCGTGGCCGGGCCCAACACTCGACCCGACCCGTATTACCCGCCTCCTCCACCAATTGGCAGCGCTCAATCATTTCGTCATTGTCGACACCTCGGTTGTCGCGTCTGACGTGACGGCAGCCGTCCTGGATGCCGCGGAGCTCGCCCTGCTCGTGGCAACCCCGGAGGTGCCAGTTCTCTACCACAGTCGCCGCCTCCTCGAGAGTCTGCACACCCATGACTTTCCCGTCGACCGTGTTCAGGTTGTCCTCAACCGAGCCGGATCCAGAACCGACGTCACGACATCTCAGGCAAGAACCGCCCTTGACCACGACCTCGACTGGCTGATCAGAAACGATCATGCCGCCATGCGCGCCACGGCGCTGGGCTCGCCGGTCATGCTCACTCAATCGCGGTCGCGAGTCGCCGTCGATATCAACAAGATCGTCGCGTACCTCGCGGGTGTCCCATCACCCCGGTCGCGCTCCCACTGGCGGTTCTGGCGACGCTAGCCTACGGCGATGAATCAGTCGGCAGCGTTCAACCTGCAACGGCTATCGCTACATACACGTGCGGATCGGAACCGGCAGACAGCGCCAGTCAGCACAGGCCGAGTTCGACGCCCGAGAACGGCCGCTCGCATGAGTGACAGGCCCGCAGGTCCTCATGCGGGTGCCCCTGGGGGCGCCGGTGGCTGGCCTGTGACAGTCTGCAGCGCGCGCCTCCACCACGAGACCGGCTCGGGTCCGTATATGTAGCGGTCAGCGGCCCTGCCGAAGGAAATGATCGCCTCACTGAGCGGGCCACACGCGCGCTCGATATCGGCGTGCCAGTCTCCGTGCTGTGCAGGGTCCGCGCCTGGCTCCGTCCACTCGTCGACGATGGCCATAACCTTGCCGCGAGCCACCACGTCCGCCTCCAACAGTTGCTTGATCGACCGCTGCACGCACGCGTCGGGCACGGACGCGTGGGCCATGTCGCCGAGCAGGTCACCCTCGCGGTACACCCCGTTCCAGGCTTGCTGGAACCGCTCCGTGTGTCGAGCCAGTCGCTGCTCGGACAGCAGCCTGCGGTCCATTGCTGGAACACCGAGGCTGGCATACAGCAGGTCACGATAGACGCCCACGCGTCGGTTGGCCAACTCACGCAACGATTGAAGCTGTGAGGCTCGGTGCTCGCGCAAGGCGTTATCGCGGGCGATCTGCCGCTGCCCCGCGACGTTGGCGCGAGCGACCAGATACGCACCAAAGCCACCGATTAGCGCACCCAGGATGGCTGCCACCGCTGGGATCAGGATTTTCAACGTGTCGGCGTCCATAGCCTCAGCCCGCCTTTCGCTGCCGTTGCCGATAGGCGCTTCGCGGCAATGCGGCCCACACTAGCGCGCCGCGCGACGCCTTGCTTCGAACCGTACTCCGCATCCAGGGCACGTCTTGCGGCGCTCGGCGGCATAGCGCTGGCCGCGGCGTCGGTTCGCGGTTGGCCATTCCGCGATTGACGAGGCGCTGACTGGTCTGCCTGAACAGCGTCCGTGTTCAATCAATCAGAGCGACTACAGCAGGCCGTCGAGGGCAACTCGCACACTGGTGGGTGTCGTCCCGAGCACGCTCAGCAAGGACTGGCTGGGCTCTTCACCGTCCATGCCGAGCAGCGCAAGCAGCACGTGCTCGGTCCCAACGGGTCCGGGACCTCGACGAAGTGCCTCCTGGTGAGCAGCCTCCAGCACTTGCTCGATCGCCGGGCTCGGCGTGGGGGAAGTGCTCATGGGCGGCTCGCCCGGTGCTACGAGCTGTTGGAGCTGGACAATGGCCGCGTCCTCCTGCACACCAACCTGACGCAGCGCTTGCGCGGCCAGGCCGTCGTGCTCGCGGAGGAGACCGATCAGCAGATGCCCCGTTGTTGGCGGCGGGATTTTGCGACCACCGTTCGGCGGCGCTGGACGATGATGGTTCGGCGGGTTGATGATCGCGCGGTGGCATGATGTTGCCGGGTACGCGGCGGAGCGCTCGGCCGGGTGCGGATGGTCAATGCGTAGGCTGCCGATGCAGTCCAGCGTCGTTTTCGAGGCTGGACAATGCGGAGGATGGTTGGCAAGCGCTGACGAGGATGATCAGCGTGATCGTCCTCGTCAGAACTGGTGATCGTGAGGTGTATCGGCTGGAGTTCAGTCGCGGGTAAGTTCAGCCACCGCCTTCTTGGCGCAGTCGTCGTCGACCAGCGCCTTGCCGGCGGTGGTGGCCGCAATCAAGGCGGCGGTGGCAGCGTTATTCAACGCTCGTGGCAGGCCCAGGCTCGCCTTGTGGAGGCGAGCGACCGCGTCGTCGGCAAAGAGCGGATCCGTGCGCCCGACCAGCGCCAAGTGATGGTGCAAATACTCTGCCGCTTCAGCCAGATCCATGGGTGCGATCTGATACCGCGTGGCAATTCTTTGATCGAGCGCGGCGAAGACGCCGAGGCGCAACTGCCGCGCCAGGGTGGGCTGGCCGACCAGCAGCAACGAACACGAGGCCGCGGAGTCCATGTCGGCGTTGGTCAGGAGTCGGATGGCTTCGAGTTGTTCTGGTGTGAGGAGATGGGCTTCATCGATCACCAGGACGACCCGTCGTCGGCGCTCCTGTTCTTCTGCGGCCAGCAGGGTGTAGGCCTGGGCGACCAATTCGGCCTTGAAGCCGCGCGGCATGGCGCCCAGCGCGCGCACGATGGTGACGTACAGGCCACGTGTGCCGACGGTCGGGTTGGCCAGGTAGACGATGTGGTGCGCGGCAGGATCCAACTGGCTGATGGCCGCGCGCAGCGCGACGGTCTTGCCAACGCCCACCTCGCCGGTGATCACGCCGAGCAACGACTCAGCGATGCAGAAGCGGATACGAGCGACGGCTTCTTGATGCGACGCTCGGTCCAGGAGATCTTTGGCCGAGACGGTCTTCGAGAAGGGGAGCTTGGTGAAGCCAAAGTGGGTGGCCCAGGGTGCGCGCATCATGCGGGGTATTCCTCCTGCGGCTGGTCATCCTCGACGTACGGCATGTCGGTCTGGGTCTGGTAGCTGTCGGCCTGGCGGTCATCGGTCCGGTGGTCCGCGAGCTGATCGTCCTCCGGTTGGTGGACGGGCAACTCGCGGAAGGCGAGCTGACTCAGCGTTTCGGCGTCATGTGCCGCCAGGACCAGACCCAGGTAATCGACGCCGGTCGGTGCTGGTGGAGCGGGTGGTACAGCTTGAGGTACCTGGCGATGCACGTGGCGACCGAGAATGAACGGGATCGCCTGGCCGGCCGGATGACCTTCCCAGTAGACCTCCAGGCGAGTCAGGTCCTCCGGATCAAAGCGCAGCTCAACGCGGCGACCAATCAACGCCTCATCCACGCTGTACCGATTACCCGCCAGCGAGACCGAGGCGGTGCTGGTGACGCGACGCATCACCGACCAGCGGAAGGCTTCGCGCAGCAACGAGGGTTCGACGGCGTGGAGTGGACCCTGGCTCACAAACCGCTCGATCGGTTTCTGGCCGGTGTCGGCATGCACGCGGGTGTTGCAGACTTGCTCGGCCCAGGCGGTGAAGCGATCGTTGAGCGCTTGGAAGCTGGGGATGCCTTGGGCCTCGGCCTCGAGCAGGAATCGCTCGCGGATATACCTTCCTAATCTTTCCTGCTTACCGCGTCCCTGCGGTCTGTACGGCCTACTGTGGATAAGACGGATGCCCAGCACCGCACAGCACCGCTCCAGCGCGGCGTTGCTATACGGCGCTCCGTTGTCAACATGCAGTTGTTCGGGCAAGCCGCGGCGTTGAATGGCGGCGCGCAGCACGTCCTGACCGGCGCGGGTGTTCTGGTCCGGCACCCAGCGCGCGTGGATCAACATCCGGCTGTAGTCATCCACGAGCAGGAACAAAAAGGCCTTTTTCGAGCCCGGCACGCGCGGATGCGGCACAAACGGACCCACCAGCACGTCACCCATCCAGCGCTCGTTGGGTCGTTCGGCTTCGAAACGACCGAAGGCCCGCGGTTGGCCAGTTAACGCGGCACGGTGCAGACCGCGACGATGCAGATGCTCGCGGATGGTGCGCTCGGCGACCGAGATGCCATGGCGGGCTTTCAGGATCGCGGCAATCTGCACGGCAGAGCGCCCCGGCAGTTCCAGGCGCAGCTGGCAGGCTTCCTCCAGGAGCTCGGGATGGCGACGCACGACGCCCAGATCGGCGCGCAGTGGTGGACGTAGTCCGTCAAGGCCATGCTCGCGATAGGCGCGGATCCAGCGATCAAGCGTCACGCGCGAGTAGGTCCACTCGCTGCCGTCTGGATGCACGTGCGCCTGGTTGGCCAGCTCGCGCACCAGGTGGCCACGTTCCGCCGGTGTCAAGCGGGGGTTGGTGGCTTCACCGACGATCCGAAATCGGAAAAGGGCGATGTCTTCGCGTGGATCAGTACCCATGCACACCCTCCAGGTGCCGTTAGCGGATGAGCACCATCCAATCCACTCCCGTTCGCGGCGCATAGGGCGGGCTTCTGTTGGTCCCCAGCGCACGCCCGCCGCTGATCAGACTCCAGAAACACCAGAGCTCTGGGACCCCTCCGCCGAACCGCGTGCGGGCACGTTGCCAGCTAGCGCCCAAGGCCTCGAGCGCCGCATGCTCGTGATCGGTTCCACTCAGCAGCACCGGCGCAGGATCCAATCGCACCGCCAGGGCCACCAGCAGCGTGGCCAGCACCAGAGCGTTGACCTGGAAGCGGCGCCGCCAATCGCGTGCGGTGGTCATCGGTACGCCCAGTCGCTCGGCGATCGGACGCATGCCCAGCCCAGTGCTGATGCTGAGTACCAGCGCCTGACCAATCACCTGCACTTCGTCGAGCCGATGCTCCAGCAGAAAATCGGGCAACACCGCATGCGAACGTCGGCAGAGTGCGCAGCGCTGACGTCGAATCCACAAGCGTGCCGTACCCGGACCGCGCAGCCAGCGCCAGTACCCACCCCACCCTCCCAGCCGCTGCCCACACTCGGGGCATGCCTGCTCGCCCACCTCGATCTGCTGGCCCAGAGCCAGGTAGGCCGACACGTCCAGGCCACACTGCCATACGATCGACAAAGGGTGAGACTGCACCCACTGAGCCCTCTCGGCCGTACCCTGGCTGGGAGGGCTCGCTCTTTGGTTGCAGCAAATGATCGCGCCAGGCGTATCCCCGCGGCGAACCTCTACCCGTCAGCCCATCCTGACCATCATGGTCGCCAACGCCACTTCGTCCTCAAGTAGCGCTGCCGAAACCCGCCGTTCCAGCCGCTCCAAATCTTGCCGCTAACACCCGTCCCCAGCTCGCGATGGCGGAGCCACCGCGCGGTGAGCTGAGCTTCCTCTAGTGCCAGGTTGGCTCCCGTCGTGAGGCTCGGCATCGTCGGCGAATAGGCCCTACCGCCCGCCAGCCCTTGCCGCAGGTCGTTGACCGTCGACTCTGGCAGGTGGGATCGTGGGACTGGCGCGAGCCGCTGGTCGGGCGGGATAGCCAGCACATCGAGTGTTGTGGTCCACGCCCGCTCCATGCTGATGCCCAGCGATTCCAGCACGCCGGCCGCAATACCTTCACCTTCTCGGACCAGACCCAGGAGCAGGTGTTCCGGACCGACGAAATGGTGATTCAGACGGCGCGCCGAATCCACGGCAAGCTCAATGACCTTCTTGGCGCGCGGCGTCAGCCCGATGTTGCCGGCAACAGTCCGGTCACCGCGCCCGATGATGAACTCCACCCGTTGGCGGACTGTGTTCAGCTCGACCCCAAGCTGGGCCAGCACCTGTACAGCTGCCCCCTCCTGGACGCGGATGAGGCCGAGCAGTACATGCTCGGTGCCGATGTAGTTGTGGTTGTAGCGCTGCG
>JAFAOS010000274.1 GCA_019247515.1 Chloroflexota bacterium
CCACCGGACGCGGCGACGTGGCGATTGCGCTGGAGAGCGGCGTTCATGGGGACGTTAGTGAACCGCCTGGTTCTCGTATATTGCGGCTTCGCCGACACCGTGCATGTCGGCGAGCTCGCGCATGACCTCCGCGAGAAGCCGGGGTTGCTCGATGGTGGTGAGATGGCCGCCTGGAAACATGCGAATGTCGACGCCGAACGCGCGAGCCGCTGTCGCGCGGCGACAATCTGACGCGGTTCGAACGGGTCCTCTTCGCTGCCTGCTACGTGGAACGCAATGCTGTCGTGGAGTTCGCGTACGAGTGCCGCGAGATCCCACCGCGCGGCATTGCGCCGATGCTCGTCAACGAAGCCAGCACCGCTATGGAGGAAGATCGCGCCGTTGCGCCGGGACATCGCATCTCGGAGTTCTGCGATCTCGTCTTCCGACGCCTGATAGGACCTCGAAAAAAGCCTCGCGTTGCGCAGGTGTTGTCGAAGACGCCGAGGGGCGCACGGCGCCGGGACGTGGAGCCCGCCCGGGGGTCACCTGGAGTTTGGCGAGGATCCGATGGACTGCGTTACTCGCGAAGCCTTGGAAGAAGCCGGCATCCGACTAAAGGACCTGGAGTTCTTTGGCGTGACGAACGACGTCTTCGCCGAAGAAGGCCGCCACTACGTGACGCTGTTCTACTCAGCTCACCTGGAAAGCGGCACGCCGAGAGTATGCGAGCCGAGGCCAGGAAGCGAGAAGATGGTCTCGGTCACCACCGCCCCGCCGAACAGTCCGGCCATCTCGACGCCGACCAGCGTGACGAGGGGTATGAGCGCATTTCTGCCCGCATGGCGGCGCAGGACGAGCCACTGCTGGAGCCCTTTGGCGCGGGCGGTGCGCAGGTAGTCCTCGGAGAGGACGTCGAGCATGCGCGACCGGGCGAATCGCGCGAAGCTGCCCGCGTATGCCGCGGCGAGCGTAATGACCGGCAGGATCATGCCGCGAAAATGCTGGCCGGGGTCCTGGGTGAGCGGCACGTATCCGGCAGAGGGAAGCCACCGCAGGTTCACGGCGAAGATAAAGATCAGCAGGATGCCGAGCAGAAAGTTCGGCAGTGAGAGAGTGGTGACCGACAGCGCGGAGAGCGCAAGGTCTAACCGCGAGCCGGGCCGCAGCGCGGCGAGCACGCCAATCGGCACGGCAAGCAGGAGGGCGAGCGTGAGCGCCTCAATCGACAGCTCGAGTGTCACCGGCAGACGGGCAAGCAGCGCGTCGTGAACGGTCATTGGCGTGCGCAGGGAGCGACCGAAATCACCGGTTGCCGCGTGCTCCGCCCAGTTCAGGTACTGGACTGCCAGAGGCTGGTCGAACCCGAGGTCGTGACGCATCCGGGTGATGGTGGCCTGGTCGACACTGGCGTCCGGGCCGAGGATCAACAGGATGGGGTCGCCCAGCAGACCCCGCATGAGAACGAAAGTCAACAAGCTCACCACGATCAGCAACAACACGAGCTGGAAGAATCTGCCGATGATGTAGCGGGTCATGAACCTGTCAACTGCAGGAACCGCGGAAAGCTAGGCGGGCAGGTGGCGATTGCCGCGCCGCACGCGCATCATGACGAGAGCTCGAGGTCCCGCAGACGGAGGATCAGGTCGGGATAGTAGACGAAGCCCTGAACGTTTGAGCGGCGCGCAGCAAGCTCGGAAGGCCACACGGTAAACGTATAGGATGCCTCCTGGACGACGAGCTGCTCCACCTGGTGGTAGATCGGCGCGGCCTGCGATGTGTCGAAGATGCCCGCGGCCTGGTCCAGCAAGTGGTCCACCTGCGGAATGTTGAAGTGTGTCGTGATCTGGAAACCGGTGGAGTGCCGTCCTTGACGCGAGCGAAGGAGTCGGCTGCGTCGACGCTGCCCAACGGAACATTGAGACCGATCTTCTGATACGTCGACTGCAGCACTTGCGCCATATTCTGCTGCACTCGGTCGTTCGAGTTGACGAACATCAGGGTCTGGTTGCCCACGCCCGAGCGGTCGAGCGCGGCTTTGGCCTTGTCGAGGTCCAGCGAGAAGCCCTGGCTGTCTAGCGAGGAGTCGTACGCCCAGCCGCTGCCCAGCGGATGCGTTGCCGGCCGGCCGGTTCCGGCGAACGACACGTTGCGGACCGCATCCCGATCAGTCGAGTACGCCACCGTCTGCCGCAGATCGGCATTGTTGAAGGGCGGAATGTCACTGTGGCACTGAGTCTCCAGAAGCGGCCACTCTTGAGCTCCTCGATGGTGATGCCCTGCACGTTCTGAATCGTCGACAGCACGCTCGGGTCGACGGAGTCGATGATCTGGGCTTCACCGGTCCGGATCATCCCGAGCTGGACCTGGCTGTCGGGCGCCCACTCGACGAATTTGAAGGGACCGCTCCCGATGGCGCATCTGACCAAAATTGGCGCCGGCGCTCTGGGCCGCCGTAGGCGACACAATGAACCCGGGCCGCTCGCCAAGCGCCGCAAAGAAGTGGGCGCCACGCCGTGCTGGAGGTGAGCTTGACCGTCGTCGCGTCCACCACATCCACCTGCTGGAGTGGCGGCTGGAGCTGGCCGCGCAGCGGCGAATTCGCGGAGGGGTCGACAATACGGTCGAGATTCCACTTCACCGCCGCGGCGTCGCACGCGGTTCCGTCGTGGAACTTGACGTTCGGTTGCAGATGGAAGGTGATCGACTTGCCGTCGTCGCCGATGTCCCAGGGCTGTTGGGTTGCCTGGAGCGGCAGTCGTGGCGACGGGCTGTGCGGCGCCTGCCGATGCCGTGGTTGGTCCGGCCGCGGGTGCCGCTGGAGGGACCGCGGTTGGCGCTGACGCCGGTGCCGCTGGTGCACCACTGGGGCCACAAACTTCGGACAGCAGCGCGGCGCTAGCGGTAGCCAGGATAATGGCAGCAAACTGTCGTCGGGAGAGCCGGTCAAGCCGATGAGTCATCAACTGCTGCCCCTGCACGCGTAATCTGCACGTCGAGTGGACCCTCGAAGATAATGCGTTGGCAGCGTTCAACAAACGCGTCCACGTTGGTGTCGAGTTTGCCAAGATAGGTGACCGGCAATGGCTCCAGGAACGGCGCCAGCCACTGCGACTGGCCGTACGCGATCGCAACCTTCAGCAGCCCGCTCTTGTAGCCCGGGTAGTAGATGATGTCGCCCGCTGACAACCGCCCAGCCGGATTCTCCACGGGCGCATCCTTGTCGAGCAACTCGTAGTTCCCCTCAATCCGCCAGGCGTCGCCTGACCAGCGCGCCTGGATGGTCCGATCGCGGATCGGCAGGCGCTCCCACAGCGCCCGCGCCGTAATGCGCGCGCGGTCCTCGAACAATTCGCCTTCGGCGATGACGTCGGCCAGAGCAACCCGAATGCGCATCACCGGTCCCTCGTGCGCGCTGACCCCGGCAAGGTGCTCAACTCCACGCCTCCAGTGTACGTGCGCAACGGATGCACTGTATACAATGTGCTTCGGGGTTGCTGGAACTGATGCCACTCTCTGACCCTGGCCAGTCAGATCGGCCAACACCACTCCGACGATTGTGGCAGGAGCACGCCGGCGCGGTTGCCGCCGCCGACGCGGCCTATGCCACACTCCGGCAGGCAATACTGGTTGGGCAGCTCCAACCTGGCGATCGGCTGGGCGAGGAGCAACTTGCGGGCGAGTTCGGCATCAGTAGAACGCCCATTCGTGAGGCCATCTTTCGATTGGAAGCGGAACGGTTCGCCACGCGACAGGTGCGCCGCGGCCTGGTGGTGCGTGGGATTCCCGAGGAACAGGTCCTCGAGGTCTTCACCGTCCGAGCCGCGCTGGATCAGCTTGCAGCGAGCATTGCCGCCCAGAGCGCGACGACTCCCGAGCGTGCGCGCCTGCGTTGGATCAACGACGAGATGGAGGCCCGGATGCAGCACCTCGGGCACGCCGATATCCGTGAGTTGACAATGCAGTTTCACGAAGCCCTGGCCGAATGTGCGCATAACACTGTACTGCGACAGTTGGTTGGGCAGTTACTCGATTCGACGCGGCGCTTCGGGCCAACCACGTTCTCATTGGCCGGGCGAGCAAGCGTCGCTATCGCCGAACATCGGGCGATGCTCGACGCCATCGACGGCGGCGACGCAGATCTGGCGGGTCGACTGGCGGCTCAGCATATCTCCAACGCACGGGAGTCGCGGATTGCCCTGATGCGAGGTGCTGTTTGACGTTCATCGACATCAACTTCGCGTCACTCCAATTGCGCGCGCGATTGCTCGCCGACTATGCGCCAGTCACGGTGGACGCGTTCTGCAACGCGCTGCCCATTGAAGGTCGGGCGTTCCAGGACCAGTACAGCGCGCAGATCATGCGCATCACGTCGCGCCTGGAGATGCAGCCGACCGGCGATCGCGCGTTTGGCTATCAACAGCCCGGACTGCTGATGCTCGACCCGACGACGTCTCAACTAGCGCTGTGCTTTGGGCGAGGTCGGTTGCAGAACGCGCTTGAACCGATCGGTGCGATACCCATCGCCGAAATCGGCGGCGATCTGACGGAGCTGAATCTCCGAGGAGACCGCCTTCAGTTCGACGGCGCAGCACCAATTCGGTTTTCGCTGTCGGCTGATCAGGAGTCTCCGCTCGCGGACCCACCGCTCAACGGCCAACGCATCACCTTGACGCTCGGAGGGGTTCGCACCGAGGCCGTTTTGCTCCAAAACGCATCACCCATCGCGACGCACGCGTTCGCCGCTGTCTTACCCGCCGCCGGTTACGCGACGAACACCTATGCCAGTGGTCCGCTCACGCGCTTCTGGAATTCCGCCGGCGGTGCTCAAGGCGAAACGCCGCTCGACGTGCCAGAGAGCGAAGTGTCCGCGAGCACGCTATATGCGGGCGGCTACTACCTGCCTACCCGCCCGTGGCGCGGCATCCGCATCGCCGCCCAGGAGCCAACGGCCATGGGTAACGGTCGCTCGCTGCTCGCGCCCGTATTGCGGTTCGTGGGCGACTGGTCCGCGTTCGGGCAGGAGGCGGCCTCGCTGACCATGGAGGGTCAGAAGGAGCTTCGAATCGAACTTGATCTTGATCAAACCCGATCTTGATGAAATTTGGCATCGGGTTTCCCACGTGCCGGGAAGGGACGGCATATCCCGTCCCGTATGTACGCCCGGAGGATTTCTCGGGCATTGCGCAGCGCGCCGAGGAGCTCGGCTATTACGCGTTGTGGGGCAACGACCACCTGACGACACCGGCCGCGATTCGCGCAACCCAGTCGGCGCCGCCAAACTTCTACGAGCCGCTCATCACGTTCGCCTCCCTTGCCGCAGTGACCCGACGTATTCGCTTCATGCTTGGCGTGGTCGTGCTGCCCGAGCGGGAGATCATCCTGCTGGCAAAGCAGTTGGCGACACTGGATCAGCTCAGTCGAGGCCGGCTCCTGCTTGGCGTCGGCATCGGGAGCTACCGCGAGGAGTTTGAGGCGGTCCATCCCGAACTGAAAGGCGCCAACCGCGGCCGAATGATGGAAGAGGGCATCGCGGCAGTGCGAACCTTGTTCTCCGAAAGACGGGCTTCGTTCTCTGGAAGATATGTGAACTTCGAAGACGTTGAGCTGGCGCCCAAGCCGTACCAGCAGCCGTTTCCGATCCTGCTGAATGCGCATGCTGATATAGCCCTCGAGCGTGTGGGTGCCACTGGTGACGGTTGGATTGTTGCTGGTCTGCCAGTTGATCGCACGGCGGAGGCCCGTCATATCGTGGACGCGGCCGCACGCAACGCGGGGCGCGATCCAGGGTCAATCCCGCTCCACTACCAGGTCTGGCTGAGCTTTGGCACGGACCGCCAATCAGCATTTCAGAAACTGCAGCGCAGTCAACATTGGCGACGGACGCTCGCCTTGCGACCTGATGTGGGTGAAGAGGATCAGCTGGAGCGGTTCGTTGCCGGCAATCTCGTTGGCAGCCCCGAAGATGTGATCCAGCAGATCCGCTCGCTTCAAAGACAGACGCGCGTCGATCATCTGGGCGTCGTCATGCTCGGTGAAACCACACGCGAGCTGCTGGAGGATATGCAGCTATTCGCCCGCGAAGTCATTCCTGCATTTCCGGGAACTCGATGACCACTGGCAGAGAGGTCCGGCCCCACTCTTCGAGATCATCCTCACTGTCCGCATACTTACGGACCAGCAGGTCGCGGGCAAGCTGATCTTCGGCGGAATCCGGCTCCACCGGGCGCGCAATGCCCTGGTGAATCTCGTCGCGCAGTTCAACGCTCACGTGCTGGATCGCTTTGAGATTGCGAACCCAGTCGGCGCGGTCACGTCCCCCGGACATGAGGTACAGGCGCCCATCGTGTGCGGCGAACCAGATCTCGATGCGGTGCGGACGCCCGGTTCGACGCCCGATCGTGGTGAGGTACAGGAATGGTTCGCCGGCCCACCGCGCTGGCCAGCGCTGCGCATCAGCCTCGTTCATCCGCGTGTCGATACAGGCTAACGCGCGTAAGCCGTACGATCCTATCCAGCAGCGCATCTTGAAAGCCGGGTCGACACTGGCTGGAGCGGCCGCTCGGCGACGCTGGTGGTACCAGTCGCCGCTGGTCGCCTCCGGATCATCGCTGTTCTTTAGGCAGCCGAACTCTCACGCGTCATGCCAGGTGCGTGGCGGTGTAGCGGGCGAGCTCGTCGATCAGTTGGTCCTGGAACCGCCGGTCGTGGACCGCCGGATGTGGCTCCATTCGGCGCCGGTGGTACCAGTAGCCGCCGGAAGTGCGGGCGTCCGGGTCCGCGCTGGTGGCAAGCCATTCCTGCGTAACGTGTCCGAGCCGCAGGTCGTCGGGTGCACCCGGTCCGCCCATCCGAGTGGGCACCCATCCGGGGTCAACGGCGTTGCTGAGCACATCCGTCCATAGTCGAGCGACGGCAACGGCGAGCGTGGTGACGAAGAGCTTGCTATCGGGATAGGACCGCGTCCGGCGGCCACTCCAGTCGATGTTGGTCAGGCTGGCTCGTCCCCTGCGATGTTCGCCGCTGCTGAGATAGACCAGGCGCTGCGGGCGGTCGATGAGTGCGGTGAGCAAGTACGGGGCGACGATGTTGACCGGCAGCACCTGTGGTCCGGTATAGACCCCCGCGTTGTGAATCACCGCGGCCATCCGGCCGAGGCGGTTCACGTCGCGGGCGATGCGGCGCGTCTGCTCCAGGTCGGATAGGTCGCCGACGACCACGGCGGCGCCGCAGTCTACGAGATCGCGGACCGCGGTGAGCCGCTCATTATTGCGCGCGTGCACGACGACGTCGTGGCCGTCGTCCAGAAGCGTCTGCGCGGCGGCCCGTCCGAGGCCGTCTGCGGAACCCGTGATAAAGACACGTGCCATCAGTTCCGCTCGCAGTTCAACCTACGCCTCAGCAAGGCTTTCCGCTGCCGTCGGAGGCCTGGTCGTCGAGCTTCACCGCCGCGTCGCGAAGCACGCGAGTCAGTTTACAGCTGCCCAATATGTCCAATGAAAGAGGGTGGAATCGCAGGCCACACGACGCATGCTGAGATCAGTGGTCTGCAGGCTCCAGAAGATTGAGCCGTGGTCCGCGTCCACCGGCCACTATCGTTCATTACGCACGCATCACCAGCTTCGCGTGAGCCACAAGCTCCCGAAGTAGATACTGCCTGAGAGTCGCGGGAGAGCGATGATTTAAGCTGGAAGCCGTTTGAAAGAGGGGACCACAGTCACCATGGCGACGCAAACCATCCCGACAAGGCCGGAGTTCGACCCGTTCGAGGCGACGTTCCTGGCCGACCCCTACCCATTCTTCGCCGCCTACCGTCAGCGGCAGCCGGTGTTCCACAGCCCAGCCCTGGACTACTGGGTACTTGCGCGCTACGCGGACGTGCGAGCCGCGTTCCGGGACACGAGCCTGTACTCCGCGGCCAACGCGCTGTCGCCCATCCAGCCCCGTACCCCGCGCGCGGCCGGCATTATGGCCGAGGGCTTCGGCTCGGTGCCGACGCTGACCAACACCGATCCGCCGGTCCACACGCGAGCGCGGCGCATCGCCAATGTCGCGTTCACGCCGCGAATGGTGGCAGCTATGGAGCCGTTCATCCGCGAGATGGCGATTCATCTCATTGAGGATCGGCTTCAGGGTGGGCAGGCGGACATCGTCCGAGCGCTGACCTGGGAGCTGCCGGCGCTCGTCATCTTCAAGGTCCTGGGCGTGCCCGACGAAGACGTCCCTCAGGTCAAGTCATGGGCTGGCAACCGGCTCATCTTCATGTTCGGCCGCACGGACGACCCGACCCAGGAGCAAGTCGCCGAGGGAATGGTTGCCTTCTGGCGCTACACGGAAACGCTGGTAGCGGACCGTACGATAAACCCGCGCCAGGACTTCACCACTGAGCTCGTGCAGGCGGTTGATGCCGAGGGCGAGCGGCTCCGGCCAGAAGAGGTCGCCACCGTGCTGTTTGGTTTGCTGCTGGCCGGACACGAGACCACGACCAACCTGCTCAGCAACGGAGTGCGACGCTTCCTGGAGCACCGCGCCAACGCGTGGGAAGCGCTCTGCGCCGAACCGGGGTTGATCCCGAACGCCGTCGAGGAGGTGCTGCGGTTCGACCCATCGGTCGTGATGTGGCGGCGCAAGACGAAGGTGCCGGTCACCATCAGCGGTGTCGACGTGCCAGCCGACGCGAACCTGCTGCTGCTGATTGGCTCCGCCAACCGCGACAAGGAGATGTTCTCAGATCCGGAGCGGTTCGATATTCGACGTGCGAACGCACGTGAGCACCTGTCGTTCGGTATGGGCAACCACCTGTGCCTGGGAGCGCCGCTGGCCCGCCTCGAGGCGAGGGTGGTCTTCGAGGAGCTCACCCGGCGCCGCCCTGGCCTGACTCTCCTACCAGAGCAGCGGCTCGCGTTCCACCCGAACATCTCGTTCCGGGGCCCAAGCTCTCTAGAAGTGAGATGGAGCTAAGCCTTTTGCATTCCGCGAGCCGCGCTCCTCCACAAGGGCTGCCAAGCTTTGCTCACTGAATGTATTCCTGAACGCGGATCAGGTTCAAGTGCATGAAGAAGAGGGCAGTCCGGCCACCCTGGCGAAGTTCAGCAGCCGCTGCGCTACTGTCTCCGAATGCTCGACTACGTTGCCAGTCGATGCGCTCTACACCCTGATCGTGCTGAACCTGTGGGCGTTCGGCTCTGGCATGATCATCTTCCTGGCTGGTCTGCGCCAGATTCCACACGAGCTGTACGAAGCGGCGCAGATCGATGGCGCGGGCAGGTGGTCCCGTTTCTGGCGAGTTACGCTGCCGTTGCTCACGCCGGTTCTCTTCTTCAACGCCGTGCTGGGCCTGGTCGCCGGATTCCAGGCATTTACCAGCGCGTACGTGATCAGCAATGGGACGGGCGGTCCGGCTGACGCAACGCTGCTGTACCAGGTGTACCTCTACCAGAGAGGCTTCGTAAACCTCAACATGGGCTACGCGTGCGCTATGGCCTGGGTGCTTCTGACGGTTATCGCCGTGTGCACTGGGGTCCTCTTCTGGAGCTCACGTTTCTGGGTGTTCTACGGAGAAGATCGATGAGTGTCGCGGTCCACCCGGCCACGCGGCGTGCCGCTCGACAACTACCAGCAGGGCTGGAACGGCATTGGCGGCGTCGGTTTCGGACGCTTCTTCCTCAACTCGCTGCTGGTGAGTGGTGCGGCCGTGCTCGGCAACGTCATCAGTTGTTCGCTGGCAGCGTACGCGTTTGCGCGCATCGACTTCACGTGGCGCCGCTTCTGGTTCGCCCTGGCGGTGGGCTCCATCTTGCTGCCGGCACAGGTGCTGATCATCCCGCAGTACATCTTGTTCCGCAGCTTCGGCTGGGTGAACACCTACTATCCGCTCATCGTGCCGATGTTCCTGGCGCACGACGCGTTCTTTGTGTTCTTGATGGTCCAGTTCATCCGCGGCATTCCGCGCGAGTTGGATCAAGCAGCCCGTATCGACGGCTTGCGGCCACTTCGGAATCTATTGGCGCATCATCGTGCCGTTACTGATGCCGGCGCTGGCGACAACTGCCGCATTCACGTTCATCAATTCCTGGAACGATTTCTTCAGCCCGCTGATTTACCTGACGCGACCGCAGCT
>JAFAOS010000476.1 GCA_019247515.1 Chloroflexota bacterium
CGTCGCCGGCAGGCTAATCCACTCGACGTAGTGAGCGACGTCGCTGCCAGCCGCGAGCACGACGACCAGGCTGCCGACCGCGAAGGCCAGTCCACGAGCACTGGCGCGCAGCTTGCTCGCCCACGCGAACGCGACGTCGAGCGAGAAGCCAGCAAAGATGAACAGCGCTGGCATCCAGCTCGTCGCGCGTGTGCCGTCCGGCGTGACGTCGGTCAGGACTTCGCTGACGAACCAGCCGAGCAGCAGAATCGACCACCACATCCAGGTCTCGAACCGCACACGAAAGCGGCGGGCCGCGACACTCAGCAGCGCGCCCACGGCCACGAGCGCCCCGGTCAGCGGATCGAGCAGCGGCTCACCCGGCGGAAAATGGCTGGGTACGTTGTTGTAGACACCCACCCAGAAGCCCAGGAAGTTGGCGGTGAGCTGATGCGCCAGCAGCTGGCCAGGCGCGGCCTGGAACTGGGGTTTGTTCAGGATGCTGACGACCGAGAAGCGGAGGACGAACGGCGTCCAGTGCCCGGCGATGTAGACGGCCTCGGGCAGGAACAGCACCGCGGTAATGAGGCCCATGGCGATGTAGCCGGCGAGGATGTCCTTCCACCTGCGCCGATCGCGCAGGATGGCAAACGGCAGGAGCACGTACAGACTGGGTATGAGCATGCGCGCCGCGGGATAGCCGTACAGCGTGAGCGCGCAACACACGCCACAGGCGACGAACCACAGGCGGCCGCGGCGCGTGCCCGGGGCGCGCAGGGCGCTGAGCAGGGCGAAAGCCGCCCCGAGCGTGAACAGGGTCACGTGCTCGTTGGTCCACGCCATGCGGGACATCTGCAAGTACCAGAGCTGGCTGCCGAACAGGAGCGTGGCCAGCAAGGCGGGCAGCACGGCGACCTGACGGCGCAAGAGTGGATAGAAGACGCCAAGGCTCGCCACGCTGAAGAGCGCGGTCGGCAGGCGAGCGCCGAACTGGCTGAGGCCAATTAACTTGATCGCGCCTGCAAAGATGTAGGCGCTCATCGCCGGTTCGCCGGTCCAGTCGTAACCGAAGAAGCCGTTGTCGGGCGGCGCGCCGTGGAGGATGCGTACGGCGCCCTCGATGTTGTCCGCCTCGTCGGGATTGAGCGTGTCGGGCACACTGCCCAGCGCCACCACGCGGATCAGGAGCATGGCCACCAGCAGAGCCGTCAGCGCGACGTACTCGTGCTCCGCGAGCCAGTCGAACGTCGACGCCAGACCACGACCGATCGACGGCTGGGCGGTGGTGGGTTGGGCGGTGGGCACGGACAGAGTCCGGACGCGAGGCTCAATCATCCATAGGTGTCCGTGGCGCTCGTCGCCAAGTATTGTGTGTGGGCGGCCTTCGGCTCAATAGGGCGAGGTGTCGCCGCCTGAGGTCTGAGCAGTGGTGGCGCCCTCGACCTTGAGAAAGTCGCAGGCGGCGGAGCGCATCTCGGGCGTGACCTCGTGACGCGCGTCGCCAAAGACGTGTACCTGCACGCTGGCCCCGAGTTGGCGCGCCGCGGCCTCGAACGCCCTGGCGCGCTGCACGCGCGTGGAGCCCTCGACGCTGTCCCACTGGCGCGGGACGTCGCCCGGATTGGAGTCCTGCGCGCCGACGCCGACCCAGAACGCGACGCCGTCGAAGCGCTGCGCGTCGAAGGAATGGCCCGCGTAGTGGTCCAGGTCCTGGACACCGTACGGGAAGTTGAGGCTGGCGGCGGGTCCGGCGACGGCGGGCAGCGTGTAGGTGCCCGCCGACAGCGCGGCCACCGCGAGGACGCGCTCGGGTCGGAACTCGGCGAAGCGGTGCGCGAGTTGCGCGCCCCGCGAGTGGCCGAGCAGCAGCACCAGGTGGCGCACGGGCGCGCCGACCATGCTCGGCAGACCGTCGAGGTAGTCACCCAGCGCCTGAATCAGCATCGGGTCTTCCTCGGCCACGACGCTCGGATTGGTCCAGTCGCCGTAGTCGATGGTTGGCGCGACGATGAGCCAGCCGTTGGCGTCGGCCTGATCGAAGAGGTCGCGAGCGAAATCCGGGCCGTTGCCGCCCATGCCGTGCAGCACGAGCAGCACCTGGAGGGGCGCCTGGGTCGGGGTCGTCCGCTGTGGGAGGCGGACGAACACCGAACGGATGGGCGTGCCGGCCAGCGGATCAGGCGGCGCTTCGGCCAGGTCAGCCCTGACGGGCGTGCCGATCATCCACACCAATGCCAGAACGAGCGCCAGGGGTCGCGGGGAGCACAGGCGGCCGAGCGTGCGGGGCATCGGAGGGGCGGCGCAAGTATAGTCACTCGCCACGCTCCCGCCTACAGGGGAGCAGGACGACGCCGGTTACTCGAGGGCGTCGCTGTAGAAGTGCAGGTAGTCCGGGACGTGGTCGATCCAGTACTCGGCCTCGTGCGGTCCCGGAAACTCGTGCCACTCGACGCGCAGGCCCGCGGCGACGAACGACGAGTGCAGTGTCTCGATGTTGGGCAGCCACCAGTCGTCGGTGCCCACGTCCAGCCAGATTTTCAGGCCGTCGAGGCCCGTCGCGTTGTCGGCGAGCCAGATGGGGTTGTGCTCCCAGAAATTGTCGCCGGTCAAGAACCACAGGTCCGGGTCCGGCTCCAGCCGCACGGAGGGACTGTGCGAGCCCACCACGCCGAAGACGTCGGGATGCTGAAAGGCGAGGTTCAGCGCGCCAAGGCCGCCCATGGACAGGCCGCCGATGGCCCGGTCGGCCGGGCTGCTCAGCGTGCGGTAGCGCTGGTCGATGGTCGTGACGACGTCGTCGGTGACGTAGTCGCCCCAGCGCGGGCCGTTGTCCCAGTTGGCCCAGTACGTGCTCTCGCCATCGTCGGGCATGACGACGATCATGGGCTGAATCTGGTCGGCCACGATCATGCGATCGACCTGCTCGGGCAGGAACGAGTCGGACCATTCGGTGTAGTTGCCGCCCGCGCCGTGGAGCATGTACAGGACGGGGTAGCGCCGCTCGGGGGAGGTCAGATAGTCGGGCGGCAGATAGACGCGGTAGGCGAAGCTCTGGCCGATGGTGGGGCTGTCGAGGCGGTCGTCCAGCAAGAAGCCGACGAGCGGCTCGGAGGCGGTGACCGGCGTTCCGCCGAGGGCCGCCTCGGGTGGCGCTGGCGTCGGCTGCGCAGCCGGCTCAGCTGGGGTCGCCCCGAGGGGCTGATCTCCTGGTTGGGTGTCGGCTGACAGGACCCGTGTCTCGATCATGGTCGGCGCCCTGGTGGATTCCTGGGAGCTCGCAGCGAACCTGCCGGGCGCCGTGTCGCTCTTGACGGGCGTCTCAGTGGCCGGCGGCAACGCCGGCCGTGGCGTGCGCAGGTTCGCGGGCTTGAGCGAGACCGGCGTCGGCGACGGCGCTGGCGGGGCCAGGGACAGCGGCGCGCAGGCGGCAACCAGGCAGGTCAGGAGCAGAACCCACGGCAGAATCCCCCGCATTCGCCCTCGAAGAGACCGGGATCTTACGCCCGATCCGTGGCGCGGAGCACAAAGATGCCCGGCCAGCCGCTCAGGCAAGTGCGCGCGTGCGCTGGCGATTGGCATGCCAGCGGTGGGTTGGCTCGAGAACGGGTGGCGACCAGAGCGGGTCGAATTCGCCGCCGGTGCGCAACCAGGACTCGATCACCACGCAGCTGCGGTTGGGTTGAGGTGCCCGCTTCGGCGAACGGCACCAGATACACTGCGACCGTTTCCAGTCCCCCTCGCGAGCGACCGGTTTTGCATTGAATGCGCAAAAAGGTCGTTCCGATCACGGCCACGAGGTCAAACCGGGCGTTGTCGCCTCAGGGAACCAGTACCGTGAGCCGACCGTGAGCCCCCCTTCGCTCAGTTTCCAGAGGACCAGCGCCTCGGATGCGTCCCCTTTGCGCTTCGTCTCGCAGCCCGTGAGTGACGGAGTCGCCATAGAACACATATTCTACAAGAGGCCACTACTGTAGACTCCGACTTATTCAGTTGAGTAGAATTCCTGCTCCGAGGGCGCGTAGCTCAGCTGGTTAGAGTACCGCTTCGACATAGCGGGGGTCGTAGGTTCGACTCCTACCGCGCCCACCCTCGCTCAGTAGATTCGCTGCTGCAGGCCTGCTGGTTTGACCAGCGTGATCTGTCCTTTCTCGTAGCGAATCAGGCCTTGACGTTCGAACGAGCCTAGCCACTTGTTGATGCTCTCGCGCGTGGCGCCAACTAACGAGGCCAGTTCGGACTGCTTCATGCGATCGGGGATGACCGCGCCCGCGGGCGGCAAGCTGCCATCGGTGCCACCGGCGAGTTCGAGCAAGATACGCGCAAGTCGCGCGGGCACGTCCAGGAAGGTGGCGTCCTGGATGAGCTCGGCATTGCGTCGCAGGTAGTTGCTGACGGTGGCCAGCAGCTTCGTGGCCACGGTGGGATGCTCGCCCAGAAACTGGCGGAAGGCGTCCCGCTGCAGGACCAGCAAGGTACTTGGCTCAGTCGCGACCGCGTCGGCCGAACGCGGCTCGTCGTCCAGCAGTGCCAGCTCACCGTGAAAGTCGCCCGGCCCGAGGCGGCGCAGGATGAGCTCCTTGCCTTCTGGTGAGGTGAGGGCGATTTTCACGCGCCCGCTGGCGATGACGTAGAACGCCGTACCGGGATCGCCGCGCAGGTAGATGACCTCGTCGCGAGCGTACGCCCGTGGCCGCATGAGCGCCGCGAGTCCGATCAGCTCAGCCGACGACAGGTCGGCAAACAGCCCAACTCGCCCCAGCAGCTCGGGGTCGGCCCGCACCGCCTGGGCCGACGAGCGCCGCACACCGCCACGTGTCGAATCGCTGTGTGTGGTCGAACCCGACATGAGCTTCTTTTCCTCCAGATGCGGAGGCTACGACACCGTGGCCATACGTATCATCCGCAATTTCACGGAACCAATGC
>JAFAOS010000487.1 GCA_019247515.1 Chloroflexota bacterium
TAACTCTCCTCAATTTGGCTCGGGTGACCGAACCGGTTGATTGTTCAAAGGGAGGTTACGCCGTCCCTTTTCACCCTTCCGAGCTCGAAGCCGGCGACGAATTTCCACAAGTGATCACACTAGCTCATCGCCGCCGCGTGTCTGCCCATTGCGTGTCGAGGTCCTACAGCAACCAGGCGGGTCCTTCGATGGCCAGCATCGCTTCGTGTCGCTAGCCGGCCTCGGCGCCCGCAAGTCGGACCACGGGATCCGTCATCTAAGCATGGGGGTTCCCGCTCGTGCTGGGTTGTCCTCGAGCATTGCAGACTGCAACGACTGTTCGCGAACGACTGGCGGCCAGGTTGAGCGCGGTTCAACCGTTGGATCTCGACGCCTACGTACTGCGCTGCCTACAGTTGGTTACCCCTCGAAATGAACAGCGTGTGAACCCGATGCAAGCCGATCAACCAATCGCCCTCGAAGCGTTGTCAGTCGCCGTTGCCGCGCGCGTGCCAGTGTTGTTGTGGGGTGGCCCCGGCACCGGCAAGAGCTCGGCGGTGCGCGATCTTGCCACCAGCATGGACTGGCCATGCGAGGTGGTGATCGCCTCGATCCGCGAACCCTCCGACTTCGCGGGGTTGCCGGTCGTGGCGGATGGCGGCGTTCGATTTGCTCCACCGCGGTGGGCCCAGCGCCTCGCAGCCGCCGGCCACGGCATATTGTTCCTGGACGAAATCTCGACAGCGCCGCCCGCAGTCCAGGCAGCACTGCTACGCGTCGTGCTCGAGCGCGTCGTCGGTGACCTCGAGCTGCCACCGTCGATCGCCGTTGTGGCCGCGGCCAATCCGCCAGAGCAGGCTTCCGACGGATGGGACCTGTCAGCGCCGCTGGCGAATCGCTTCTGCCACCTTGAATGGCACGCTGATGCGTCCGGCTTTGCGCAGGGCCTCACCGCCGGCTGGCCGAAAGCCGTTGTGCCGCGGATGTCGGATGGGTGGGCTGAGCGGCAGTCACGCGCCCGCGGGCTCGTGGCCGCGTTTGTGGCGGTCCGACCGAACCTGCTATCCGAGCCGCCCAAGGACGCGGCTGCGGCGGGCCGCGCCTGGCCCAGCCCGCGGACGTGGGAAATGGCGGCGTTGCTCCTGGCCGCCGCGGAAGAGATCGGGGCGTCGGAGTTGGCCAGGGTGGTGCTTGTGGCCGGCACCGTCGGAGCCGGCGCCGGCATAGAGTTCCTTCACTGGGTCGCCGACATGGACCTCGGCGACCCGGAGGCCGCCCTGCGCGATCCGGCGGCCTTCGTGCTCCCCGCACGCGGCGATCGCGCCTACGCCGCCCTCTCGGCAGTGGCCGCGGCCGTGGCTGCCCACCCAACCCCCGAACGTTGGGTGGCGGGCTGGAAGGTCCTGGCCTCGGCAGGGTCGCAAGCCGCCGATGTGGCTGCCATGGCCGCGCGAGTTCTGGCTCGCTGCCGCCCCAGCGGCACGTCGCCACCGCCTGAGGTCAAGCTCTTCGCCCCCCTTCTCAAGGACGCGGGACTCCTGTGATATCGCTCGATCAGCGGAAGATCATGGCTGCCCGATTGTGGGGCGCCAGCCAGTTCCCATACCTGGCCTCGGCGCTGTTCGCCACCCGCATGGTGGCGATCGAGCAGGCCAACGTAGTGGCCGTGGACGAAGCCTGGCGCCTGTATATCGACCCGGCGTTAGTGGACAAGTGGACGGTCGCCCAGCTGGGCAGCATCGTGGTCCACCACGTCGGACATCTTCTGCGCGATCACGCCGGTCGCGCGCGCACGCTCGGGCTCGGCACCGAGCAGGCGGAGCGCTGGGTGCTCGCCGCCGATGCGGAGATCAACGACGACCTGGTTGGAGTCGGCCTGGAGTTTCCAAGCGTGCCTGTGACTCCTGAGGCCCTGGGCTTCGAGCCGCACCGCTTTGCGGAGGAGTACTTCCGCGGCGTGACGGCGGGGCAACCCCCAACTACGCTTCGAGCGGCCCAGCCGAGCGCCGGCGCGCCGGAGTCCACACGTGACTGCGGCAGTGGCTGTGATGGCTTGCCGCGTAGTTGGAACGAGTCGGGTGGCATGTCTGAGGCCCAACGCACACTGTTGCGATGCCAGGCTGCTTCGGAAATTCTGCGCTGCTGTCGAGGGCTCCTGCCTGGCACCGTACCGATCGGCCTGCAGCGCTGGGCGGAAGTGGTGCTAGGAGCCCGCGTCGACTGGCGCAAGGTGCTCGCCGCCGAGATCCGGCGCGCATTGGCTCTGGTCTCGGGCATGGTCGACTATTCGTATCGGAGGCCGTCGCGTCGCACGGCTGCGGTGAGCAACGTCATCTTGCCAGGCTTCGTTCGGCCGGTTCCCGAGGTGGCTGTCGTCATCGACACCTCGGGCAGCATGCACGAGGCGCTGCTCGGTCAGGCGTTGGCAGAGGTCGAAAGCCTGCTGCGCGTCGCCGGCCGCATACGCGGGCGGCTGCGGGTCATTCCATGCGATGCCGCCGCCCACGGCGTGCAACGGGTTAGCGCCGCTAGGCAGATCGAATTGCTGGGCGGGGGTGGCACCAACATGGGCGAAGGCCTTGCCGCGGCCAGCGCTTTGCGCCCGCGGCCGAATCTGGTCGTCATTCTGACCGACGGGTTCACCCCGTGGCCGAACGAGCCGCCCCCTGGCATCAAGGTCGTTGTCGGGGTACTCGGCGAAGGCCGTGTAGCTCCACCACCGTGGACGCGGGTGATTCGGGTCGAGGAGACATGACGCGTCGCCGCTGGTACCTGGAGCACGAGACGGTGACGCTGACCATCCCGGCAGAGGGAGGAGAGCACCGCATCTCATGGCGCCGGGGCCGTCTGGTCCTGCACGACCACGACGTGGAGGCCGAGGATGTGCTCCGCGCGCTGGGCGGCGAGGTCTGCCCGTGTCTGGCCATTCGCGATTGGGTACGCGCCGCGACCAGGTCCGCGCGCCAGGCTGGCTGGTCAGACGTCACGAGGGTCACGCTGGCGAGGGCCTCGATGAGGATGACAGCGCGAGCGCGTGCGCTGCCCGGCACCGCGCCACAGCCCGGACCGTATGTACCGCCACCACCCCCAACCGCAGGCCGGCCAGGACTACCACCGCCGCCATTGCGCGCCCCAGGTGTCCCCGGACCGCCACCGCCGCTACCACCACTGCAAGGGCGACCGGCCCTTCGCACCATTCTGACGCGGCGACTGGAGCAACTGCAGTCCGACTCAGGCTTCCAACGGCTCCCGCTCGAACAGCGCAACCACCACCTGCACCAGCTACGTCAGCAGTTGGCGCAGGCGATCGTCCAGGAGTCCGCGCCCGAGATCCTGAACGCGATCAACCGCGTCCGCCGGGAACGCCACGTGGCGCGCAGCGCGGTGGGGTCGCCCGCAAAGCTTTCCCTTGCCGAACTCCTCGAGCTTCGCGCCAGACCGGCGCTCGAGCAGGCGATGCGCCAGTCGCTGCCGTATCTCTGGCCGAAAGCACCGGTCTCCATTGCCGTGTGGAAAGACACCCCGGGCGAACCCCCGCTGCTGCAGGGCGACTTCACCAGCCGCGGTGGCTTCGTAGCCGTGTCGCTTCCCGTGCATTGGTTGACCCGAGTTTCGGCGCGCGGGCTGGCGTGCCTCGACGGTCATTTCGTACTCGACGTGGACGCGCCTGCCCCTGCGAGCCGGTTGCATGCTCAGGTGCTGCGTTGGGAGAGACGGCTCGGTGGCCACTGGGCGCCTGCCCCCATCGCGTGTTCGATCGAGCGGCAGGCAGGTCGCTGGCAATTGACCGGGGGAGTTTCTCAACCAGGTTCCTGACGTGAGGGAAAGGAGGGCTGTTTGAATGCCGGCGCGAACTGTGTGCGCGCACTGCGCAGCCGGCGCGAGATCGGATGCGCAGGACCTGAGGCGTGCACAGGGAGGGCTTCTCCGATAGGGAACAGATCACTTGAAGTGGCAAAGAACCGCGCCTGGCTGTTGTTGCAGCGGCTGAACCTGGCGCTCGACGTTGGCGACATCACCGAGCAGGCGAGCGCGCTCCTGCGCCTGGAGATAGCCGGTCACCGCCTCGGCCACATCCTGGCGCAGGTAGACCAGCCGGTCGTGGAATTTGCCGCGCACCAGCAACGCCCAGCCATCGGCGCGCTGCTGCAGGTCGTCGCGGTTGGCTCGCTGGATCTCGACCGTCCGCAGTCCCTCGAGGCCGAACAGGGCCAGGATGGCTCGATCGCGCAGCGGCCCTTCCTTACTATAGGACGGAGCGGCACGGAACAGGAGGGTCAGCTCGACCTCGGACAGGTAGCCGAAGTCTCGGCCGCCTTCTTCTCGCGCGGGGCGCGCACCCCAACGACCGGGTTGTCTTGACGGAAGCCGGCGGCCTGCGCGGCGGCGTAGAAGCGGCGCAAGACAGTGAGCTTGTTGGCGATCGTGCCGGACGCGTACTTGGCGGCGACCAGGTCCTGACGCGTGATCAACCAGGCCACGGCACTATAGGTGACCGACGATGGACAGGTTGGCTGAGCAACAGCGGTTATCAGAGAGGCTCGTGCTGCTTCGGCGCTTCCTCTTCGTCACCACGTTTATTCTCGCCGTCATGGTGTGGGAGGCGTGGGTCCAGTATGACGAGCACCTGCAGTTTTGCTCCCAAACTGCCTTGTCGATACAACAGTCGACTACCGCAGCCGCGTTGGAGGGACGGTGGCCGGAGGAACGAGGTGGGGTGGGTACTCACGTCAGCTGCTCCTACGGCCGGTTAGCGATCCCAACACCGTGCATCGCCGCGTGCTCCGCGTGATCACGGGTGGCACCTACTCTGATCGATCAGCCGCGTGATGTCCACGCGAGCAGTGCGGGCAGGCCTTCGGCAATCCGTGTCAGGCAAGTTTGCTCAGAACAGCCGCAGCAATTTGCCAACAAGCGTGGTGGTCAGCCCGAAGGCGAACA
>JAFAOS010000488.1 GCA_019247515.1 Chloroflexota bacterium
CATTGTCGACAACCGATTCCGCCCCTCCCGTCGGCGATCGACCCGGGGGGATTGGGGGGCGCAGCCCCCCATCGAGAAAAGAAACTCCCCCTCCCTCTCTGAGATAGAGAGGGAGGGGGTTGGGGGGTGGGTGAGTCGACCCTTCTAATTTGACACGCCAGTAGGGCGCACCTAAGATTCCCGCCAAAATTTCATCGGGTCGGGGAGTGGCTCGACAGGAGGAATTGATGCACACGCTCGTCCGCCGTATTGTTCCGTCGCTGATTGCGACGGGTGCGCTGGCTGCCAGTCTGGCGCCTGGTGCGCACATCGCCGCTGCGCAGTCTTACCCGGCTTCGATTGAGGTCGGGATCAACTTGCCCTTCACGGGCGCCGACGCTGCCGACGCCGCAATCATTCGCGACGGGGCGCTCATGGCCATCGACGAGATCAACGCCCAGGGCGGTATCGCCGGCCAGATCAAGATCAATCCCGTGGTCAAGGACGACGGCACGGTGGCCGCGGGTCAGTACGACCCCGCGCAGGCCGCCACCAATACCAAGGAGTTCGTCGCGGACCCGAACGTGATGGCCGTGGTTGGCCCGCAGATGAGCGGCTCGGGCAAGGCCATGTCGCCGATCGCCTCGGCCGCCGACCTGACGCTCATCACCCCGAGCTCGACCAATCCCGACATCACCGATCCGTCATTCGCCAGCCAGTACCGACCCAATGGGCAGGCCATCTACTTCCGCACGGTGACCACCGATGCCTTCCAGGGTCCGTTCATGGCCAACTACGCGGCCGAAACGCTCAACCTCAAGTCCGTCTACATCCTCGACGACACCGGGGCCTACGGTGAAGGCATCGCCAACTCCTTCGAGCAGCAAGCCACCGCCAAGGGTCTCACCGTCCTGGGCCACGACAAGCTCGATCCGAAGGAGTCGGACTACACCACGGTGCTGACCAAGATCGCCGCCCTCAACCCCGACGGGCTGTACTACGGCGGCGTCCAGCAAGCCGGTGAAAAGCTCGCCGCGCAGGCCATGGACCTGCTGCCGAACATTCCCAAGATGGGTGGTGACGGCATGTACTCGGTTGGCTTCATCGCCGACGAGCCGCAGGCAGCTGAGGGCTGGTACGCGACCATCGCTGCCCCCGACACGATCGACACTCCTGAAGCCGCCGATTGGGTTGCCAAGTACCAGTCAAAGTACGGCAAGGCTCCCCAGGACTACGCGCTGACTGCCTACGACGCGGTGCTGGTGATCAACGACACGGTCGGGCGCATCGTCAAAGACGGTCAGCCGATCACTCGCCAGAACGTCCGCGACTACACGCAGCAGACCAACCTTCCGACCTTGCAGGGCGTGATCAACTTCGACGACAACGGCGATCTCAAGGACAAGATCGTCTCGGTCTTCCAGGTCAAGGACGCCCAGTATCAGTACGTCGGCGCCGCGCCACAGAGCTAAGGATTTAGGGGGGCCAGGTCGGCCCCCTTAGACCCCCACAATGACACCGCAAGAAACAGTCTTCCTGCAGCAGCTCGTCAACGGGCTGTCGCTCGGGATGATGTACGCCCTGCTCGCGCTGGGCTTCACGATGGTCTACGGGATCATCGAGCTCATCAACTTCGCGCATTTCAACGTGTTCATGGCCGGCACGTTCTTCGCGCTGTGGTTCCTGGCCTTTCTGGGCTTCGGCCGCACCGCCAAACCGCTGAGCGGCCCCTCACTGGTGCTCGTCCTCCTGGCGACGTTCGCCGTCACCATGCTCGTGACCGGCGTGCTGGGCGCGACAATCGAGCGCCTGTGCCTGAAGCCGCTGCGGGGCATCTCCGGCACGGCGCCGATGATTACCACCATCGGCGTCTCGCTCGTGCTCCAGAGTCTGATCCTGTTTGCCAGCAACTTCGCCAACAACGTGCCCTATCCAGCCATCATGCCTACCGATCGCTGGGGCATCCTCGGTTCGAACGTGAACGTCACGCTGAAGAACGTCCTGTTGTGGGTCTCGGCCTTCGTGCTGATGCTGGTGCTGGACTTCTTCGTGCGCCGCACCTGGCTCGGCAAAGCCATGCGAGCCACGGCCCAGGACCCGGAGGCCGCGCGGATGATGGGCATCCGCATTGACATCATCATCCTGGTCACGTTCTTCATCGGCTCCGCGCTGGCTGGCGCGGCGGCGCTGATTTTCGGCCTGTACTATGGCCTGACGTCGTACATCGTCGGCTACCTGGCGGGCCTGCGCGCGTTCACCGCCGCCGTATTGGGCGGCATCGGCAACATCCCGGGCGCGGTCCTGGGTGGACTGGTCATTGGTTTCGTCGAGTCACTCAGCGGCCAGTTCATCGGCAATGCCTGGTCCGACGCGGTGATCTTTTCCATCCTGATCTTCGTCCTGGTGTTCAAGCCGAACGGACTGCTGGGCATGCAGCGGCCGCAGCGCGCATGAGCACCACGCCGCTGGACGACCCCCCGGATTCTCTCCACCCGCCCGTGTTTGTCGCCGAACCCGCGGCCGCCGCTCCCGCGGTCCCGCGGCCGCATGCGCCCGGGTTGCGGCTGCCGTGGGCCAGCCTGAGCTCGTCGCGCCAGACGCTGCTGGCCTGGGTGGTGGTTTTCGCCGCCCTGCTGCTGTTTCCCCTGGTCGACCGCAACGGCGGCGACCTGGACAACTTCGCCAATGCCGGCACGTTCGTCTTGCTGGCCCTCGGCCTGAACGTCGTGGTGGGTTTTGCCGGCCTGCTCGACCTGGGGTACGCGGCGTTCTTCGCCCTCGGCGCCTACACGTACGGTCTGGCGGCCTCGTTCCAGCTGAAAATCCCCTGGTCGATCCTCTGGGTTCCATTTCAATGGCTCGGCCAGGTCAGCCAGGTCAGATTTGGCAACGGCGACGTGGCGCAGTTGCACTTCTCCTACTGGATCATGCTGCCCGTTGCCGCACTCATGTGCGCCGGCTTCGGCATCCTGTTCGGCGCCCCGACGCTCCGACTCAGGGGTGACTACCTGGCCATCGTCACGCTCGGCTTCGGCGAGATCGTGCCGATCGTGCTGCGCAACGCTTCAGCGGTTACCAATGGTGCCCAGGGCCTGCCGGGCGTGGCGACACCCTCCATTTTTGGCTGGAGCTTCGGCTTCGTCTCGGAGCCGTTCTATTACCTCATCCTCACGCTGGTCGCGTTCGTCGTCTTCGTCAGCTACCGCTTGCAGTACTCTCGGACGGGTCGCGCCTGGCTGGCGCTGCGCGAAGACGAACTGGCAGCGGGGCCGATGGGCATCGACCACGTCAAATACAAGCTGCTGGCATTTGCCATCGGCGCGGGCGTGGCTGGCATGGCCGGCTCGTTCTACGTCGGCAAATTGACGACCGCCACGCCGGACATGTTCCAGTTCACGGTCTCCACGATCATCCTGGTCATGGTGGTGCTGGGCGGCATGGGCAGCATTCCGGGCGTGGCGCTCGGCGCGCTGTTGCTGACTGTCTTCCAGGGGCTGGTGCTGGGTGGTCTCAGCCAGTGGGCGCACGTGCTGGGCGACGCGACCGGCGTGGTCTTCCTGCAGAAGATCGACCTGACACAGGCCAACCAGCTCATCTACGGCCTGGTGCTGGTGCTGATGATGCTCTATCGGCGCCAGGGCCTGATCCCCGCGCGGCGCACGGTGCGTGCCCTGAGCGTCGTCGAGCAGAGCGCCCAGGCAGCGCGCGGCGGGTTCAAGCCCAGCTTCCGCATCGCCGACGAGGATCACACGCTGAAGATCGGCGAGCCGCTGCTGAAGGTCGACGGACTGGTCAAACGCTTCGGCGGTTTGTTGGCGGCCGACCACATCGACCTGGTGGTCAACCCGGGCGAAGTGGTGAGCGTGATCGGTCCGAACGGGTCCGGCAAGACCACGCTCTTCAACATGCTGACAGGCCTGGTCCGCCCCGATGGCGGCGCCGCGATGTACCACGACGTCGACATCACTCGTCTGCCACCGCACCGCATCGCCGAGCTTGGCATCACGCGCACCTTTCAGAACCTGCGACTGTTCAACAACCTGAGCGTCCTGGAAAACGTGCTGATCGGACAGCACGCCCGTCTCAAGACCGGCACCTTCGCCTCGGTGCTGCGTACGCCCGCCGTGCGCAAGGAGGAAGCCGGCGCG